>NZ_CP136651.1:1217000-1521250 GCF_036784765.1 Novosphingobium sp. ZN18A2
GCGCAGAAGAAGATCCTCATCGGCCTCGGCCTTGGCAAGATGCACAAGGTTGTAGAGCTTGAGGATACCGCCGAAGTACGCGGCGCGATCGCCAAGCTTCCGCACATGGTGGCGGTAGTAGACTGATTGCAGTTCCACGCGCCCCGGCCGACGCCGGGGTGCTTTTTCAGCGCGACAAAAGCGAAAGCGAGTGCAAAGACATGAAACTCAACGACATCCGTGACAACTCCGGTGCCCGCAAGGGCCGTATGCGCATCGGGCGCGGCATCGGTTCGGGCAAGGGCAAGACCGGCGGACGCGGCCAGAAGGGCGCCAAGGCGCGTTCGGGCGTTTCGATCGCCGGATTCGAAGGCGGCCAGATGCCGCTTCACATGCGCCTGCCGAAGCGCGGCTTCAACAACATCTTCGCCAAGGACTATGCCGAAGTGAACCTGGGCATGGTCCAGAAGTTCATCGACGCGGGCAAGATCGACGCGAAGGCGGTTATCGATCACGACGCGCTGAAGGCTGCCGGCCTGGCGCGCGGTGGCAAGGATGGCGTCCGCCTGCTGGGCAAGGGCGCGTTCACCGCTAAGGCTTCGTTCAAGGTCGCCGGTGCCAGCAAGGGCGCCCTTGCGGCGGTCGAAAAGGCCGGCGGTTCGGTTGAAGTGACCGCCGCCAAGGCGGAAGCGGCTGCGGAATAATCCGAATAATCGGGCGCGGGGTTCTTGCATCCCCGCGCCCGCACTATATGGGCAGCCTTGATAAGTGTGTGGCAGCCGCTCCCTGACCAACGCGAGGCGGCGACCCAGGAAGGCTTGATACCCGATCATGGCAACACGTGCCGATAACATCGCCAGCAGTTTCAGCCTGGCCAATTTCTCGAAGGCGACCGAGCTCAAGAAGCGCATCTGGTTCACGATCGGCGCGCTGATCGTTTTCCGGTTCCTCAGCTTCGTTCCGCTGCCCGGCGTCAACCCGCTGATCCTGCAGACGCTGTACAGCCAGACGCAGGGCGGCATCCTGGATATGTTCAACGCGTTTTCGGGCGGCAGCCTTTCGCGGATGAGCCTGATTGCGCTGGGCGTGATGCCATACATCACGGCGTCCATCGTGGTTCAGCTGGCGTCTTCGCTCCATCCGGCGCTTGCCGCGCTGAAGAAGGAAGGCGAAAGCGGGCGCAAGAAGCTCAACCAGTACACGCGCTATGGCACGGTATTCCTCTGCGCGATGCAGGGCTGGTTCCTTGCCACGGGCCTTGAAGCCTATGGCGCGTCGAGCGGGCTGCAGGCCGTGGTCCACCCCGGTTACATGTTCCGCGTCGGCGCGGTCATCAGCCTTGTCGGCGGAACGATGTTCCTGCTGTGGCTGGGCGAGCAGATTACCGAGCGCGGCATCGGCAACGGTGTTTCGCTGATCATCATGGCGGGCATCGTCGCGCAGATGCCGACGTTCATCGCCAACCTGTTCGAAGGCGGCCGCACCGGCTCGATCTCGCCGTTCACGATCATCATGCTGGTCGGCCTGATGGTGGCGCTGATCCTGTTCATCTGCTTCATGGAGCAGGCGACCCGCCGGCTTCTGATCCAGTATCCCAAGCGCGCGACGCAACGCGGGATGATGGCGGCGGACCGCAGCCACCTTCCGCTGAAGGTCAACACCGCGGGCGTCATCCCGCCGATCTTCGCCAGCTCGCTGTTGCTTCTGCCGCTGACGATCACGCAGTTCGCGGGCAATTCCGTTTCGCAGGACAGCACGATCGGCAAGATCATCGTCACGATGAACCAGTACCTGGGGCACGGCAAACCGCTGTACATGCTGTTCTATGCGGTCGGCATCATCTTCTTCTGCTTCTTCTACACGGCGGTTGTGTTCAACCCCGAGGAGACGGCGGAAAACCTCAAGAAGAACGGCGGCTTCATCCCCGGCATCCGCCCGGGCAAGAACACCGCCAACTACCTCGATTACGTGCTGACGCGCATCACCGTGATCGGCGCGGCCTATATCACCCTGGTCTGCGTGGTGCCCGAATGGGTTATTGCGGATACGGGCATGAGGTTGTTCTTTGCCGGTGGTACATCGCTGCTGATCGTCGTGAACGTGACGGTCGATACAATATCGCAGATCCAGTCGCATTTGCTGGCACACCAGTATGGCGACCTGATCAAGAAGGCGAAGCTCAAGGGCCGGCTGCGCTAATAAGCAGCCGGGGGAAGGGGAGCACGACGTGAACATTATCCTTCTGGGCCCCCCGGGGGCAGGCAAGGGGACCCAGGCGCAACGGCTTGTCGAGCGGTTTGGCATGAAGCAGCTTTCGACCGGCGACATGCTGCGCGCGGCTGTGAAGGCGGGAACCCCGGTCGGGCTGAAGGCCAAGGCCGTGATGGACGCGGGCGAGCTTGTTTCCGACGAGATCGTTTCGGCGCTGATCGGTGACGAACTGGACGCGATGCCGGAAGGGCAGGGCGCGATTTTCGACGGCTATCCCCGCACCGCCGCACAGGCGGCCTCGCTCGACGAGATTCTCGCCAGCCGGGGCAAGGCGCTGGATCATGTGATCGAACTGGACGTCGACGAAGACGCGCTGGTTGAGCGCATTACGGGCCGCTTCACCTGCGCATCGTGCGGCAAGGGCTATCACGACAAATTCGAACGGCCCAGCGTCGAAGGAACCTGCGACAAGTGCGGAGGGCACGAATTCAAGCGCCGTCCCGACGATAACGAGGAAACGGTGCGCACGCGCATGGCCGAATACCGTGCGAAGACCGCACCGATCCTGCCGATCTACGAAGCGCGCGGAATCGTTGCCCGGGTTGACGGCATGGCCGACATGGACGCGGTGACGGCCTCTATCGAAAAGGTCCTGCAAGGCTGAAGCGGGCGAGGGAGAGGGCAAATGGCGTTGCGCAAATGGCTGGCCGGGATTGCCCTGCTCTCGACGTTCGGACCGATGCCCGCCCTGGCGGAAGTGATCGGCCGGGCGGACAACGGCTTCACCGTGCGCGCGATCCGCGAAGTCTCAGCGTCGCCTGAAGAAGCGTGGAAGGCGATTGTTCATCCCGCTGGCTGGTGGCTTGATGAGCACACCTTTTCCGGCAAGGCAGCGAACCTGACGCTCAACCCCGTGGCGGGCGGCTGCTTTTGCGAAACGCTTCCCGTGCCCAAGGATGTCCCGGCGGGACAAAAGCCGGGCGGCGTTGAGCATATGCGCGTGATCTACGCCAATCCAGGGCACGCCTTGCGGCTGACGGGCGCGCTCGGGCCGCTCCAGTCCGAAGCGGTGGCCGGGACGCTGACGATCACGCTCAAGCGCGAAGGAAAGGCCACGCGTATCCTTTGGGAATACGTGGTGGGCGGATACATGCGCTATCCGATCGAACGGATTGCACCGGCGGTCGACAAGGTGATCACGGCGCAGCTTTCCAGCCTTGCGCTCAAGCTTGGCCCGGCGACCACGTTCGATCTTGCGCCGGGGAAGGACAAGGCGGAAGGTCCGCAAGGCGATGCCGCCGATGCACAAATGCCCGGCCCGGAGGCCGGCGAAGCACCCGGGGATTCGCCGCACAAGCAGGCGAACGACGCGGTCGACAGCGCGCTGTCTCCCCAAACCGATTGATTCCGCGAGGCACTTTTGTGCCACGGGCCTTTTGCCGAACGAAAAAGCGGCTACACTCCGCGCAACAATAAGGCGCGACTCGGCAATGATCCGTTGATACGCGCCGTCCCTGGGCCGCATGACTTTCCAGGTATCCCGCGGGTGCCGCCAGAGGGGGGAGAAACCAGTGGCCGTTTCCGATCATGTCGATTTTCCGACGTTCATGGAGGGCGTGAAAAAGCGCAATCCCTACCAGCCCGAATTTGTCCAGGCCGTGCAGGAAGTGGCAGAGGACATCTTCGATTTCATCCAGGACAAGGAAGAATATCACGCGCAGCAGATACTGCGCCGCATCGCGGAGCCGGATCGCGTGGTTTCGTTCCGCGTGTGCTGGGAGGACGATAACGGCAACATCCGCGTCCAGCGCGGTTGGCGCGTGCAGAACAACAACGCAATCGGTCCCTACAAGGGCGGCATCCGCTTCCACCCCAGCGTGACCGAAAGCGTGCTGAAGTTCCTGGCCTTCGAACAGACCTTCAAGAACGCGCTCACCGGGTTGCCGATGGGTGGCGGCAAGGGCGGATCGAACTTCAACCCCAAGGGCAAGAGCGTGCGCGAGATCATGCGCTTCTGCCAGAGCTTCATGACCGAACTTTACCGCCACATCGGCGCCGATACAGACGTTCCGGCGGGCGACATCGGCGTCGGCGGGCGTGAAATCGGCTTCATGTTCGGCCAGTACAAGCGCATCACCAACCAGTTCACCGGCGTGTTGACGGGCAAGGGGCTGGAATGGGGCGGATCGCTGATCCGCACGGAGGCCACCGGCTATGGCGCGGTCTATTTCCTTGCCAACATGCTGGCCTGCAAGGACATGGACCTTGTGGGCAAGACCGCCGTCATCTCGGGTTCGGGCAACGTCGCCACGCACGCGGCGGAAAAGATCACGCAGCTTGGCGGCAAGGTCGTCACGCTGTCGGATTCGGGCGGCTTCGTCCACGATCCGGGCGGGTTCACCCTGGAAAAGATCGACTGGGTGAAGGCGCACAAGACGCACCGGCGCGGGCGCATCCAGGATTATTGCGACGAATTCGAAGGCTGCACCTTCCATGCGGGGAAAACGCCGTGGGGCGTGCCCTGCGACGTGGCGCTTCCTTGCGCGACGCAGAACGAATTGCTGGGCGAAGATGCGAAGATGCTGGTCGCTAACGGTTGCATCGCCGTGTCGGAAGGCGCGAACATGCCCACCGACCTTGAGGGCGTGCACGTCTTCAAGAACAACAAGATCATGTATGCGCCGGGCAAGGCCGCCAATGCGGGCGGCGTCGCGGTATCTGGTCTGGAGATGAGCCAGAACTCCGAACGCAGGGCATGGAAGGAAGCCGAACTCGACCAGATGCTGAAGGACATCATGTCGGGTATCCACGCCAACTGCCTTACCTATGGCCAGCAGGGCGGCGGCTATATCGACTATGTGAAGGGCGCCAACATCGCCGGCTTCAAGAAAGTTGCCGATGCGATGCTGGCTTTCGGCGTGGTCTGACCGCAATCCGGAGTTTTACGGATAGAGGGGCTGCGGACGGCGTTCGCAGCCCTTTGCGTTGACGGCGCTGGACATCGGGTTTCCCGCGCGCCAATCCTGCGCCGGGGAAAATGGTCTTGGCGAACGAACGATACAGACTCTCCGACACCGCGAACGACGTGCTCGGTTCGCCGGGGCGCAATGTCATCATTGCGGCCTCGTTCGTGCTGTCGGTCTGCGTTGCGTCGGTTGTCGCGTACATGGTGGTGGGGTGGAGTTTTTCCGACGCCATCTACATGGTCGTCGTTACCATCTTCACTGTCGGGTACGGAGAAGTGCGGCCGATCGATACCGGCACGCTGCGCCTCATAACCGGCCTGACAATTGCCCTGGGATGCACGGGCATGATCGTGCTGACCGGTGCACTGGTGCAGCTTTTTACGGTATTGCAGCTTCGCCGCATGCTGGGATTGGATCGAATGCAGAACCAGATCGAACACTTGCGCGACCACACGATCGTCTGTGGCCTGGGAAGGATCGGGACGCAGGTTACCGCAGAACTGCACGCGGCGAAGGCGCCTTTCGTGCTGGTCGAGCGTGACGCCGCCAAGGCGGAGGAAGCGCGCGATCAGGGGTATCTGAGCGTGCTTGGCGAGGCGACCGACGAGGCGACCCTGCGCGCCGCCGGGATCGAACGGGCAAGCGCGATTGCGACCGTGCTGCCCGACGATGCGACCAACGTGTTCATAACGCTTTCGGCGCGCAGCCTGAATCCAGGCATCCAGATCATCGCGCGCGGAGAGGCGCCCAGCACCGAGAACAAGCTGTATCACGCAGGCGCGGACAAGGTTGTGCTGCCCACGCATATCGGCGCCGAACGGATCGCGGAAATCATCCTCTATCCCGCGACGGAAAGCTATTTCTCGCAAAGCGGCCCGATGCGCGCGATGAAACGCGACCTGCACGACCTCGGGCTTGAGCTGGAGGTCGTCCGCGTGGCAGAGGGCGGCACCCTGACGGGGGCCACGGTGGGTTCGGCGGAGCAGCACGGACGCGGCGGGTTCTTTATCGTGCAGATCGAACGGGCGGACGGCGTGGTGATCCAGCATCCGGGCGACGACGTGCGGATAGAGGCGGGCGATGCCGTCGTGCTGGTCGTGCGCGGCAGCCGGATTTCCGCTGGCACACTGTTTACCGCGCCTGCGGAGCCGTTGCGATCGGGCCGCAATTTCTTCTGATCCGGCGGTTGGCGGTGTGGTGTGTCGCGGGGGCAGGGCCGTTCCGGATACCCTGTGCGCATCTTGCCTGTTGACAGGCCGCCGCGAATCTCTTACGCGCCGCCTCTCATTCAGACAGCGGTACCCACCGGCTTCGCTTATGGGCGAGAGCCGGTTGTGCGCTTTCTGCGTGGTGCGTTGAGATAGAGGTGCCGCCATATTGCGGTAACTTCTGTGGAGCAGGAGAATAGAGTGGCTCGTATTGCCGGGGTGAACATCCCCACCAACAAGCGCGTTATCGTGGCGCTTACCTACATTCACGGTATCGGTCCCCGCTCGGCGAAGGATATCGCCGACAAGCTGGGCATCGACCATTCGCGCCGTGTGCAGGACCTGACCGACCAGGAAGTCCTGCAGATCCGCGAGACCATCGACTCGGACTACACCGTCGAGGGCGATCTTCGTCGCGACACCGCGATGAACATCAAGCGCCTGATGGACCTGGCCTGCTATCGCGGCCTGCGCCATCGCAAGGGCCTGCCGGTGCGCGGTCAGCGCACCCACACCAATGCCCGCACCCGCAAGGGCAAGGCCAAGCCCATCGCCGGCAAGAAGAAGTAAGGCACGCCCCGACCGGGCGGTTGCCTTTCCCTTTTCGATTTCTCGCAAGGATAGCTTACAATGGCACGCGAACCCCAGCGTATCAAAAGGCGGGAGCGCAAGAACATCTCCAGTGGTGTCGCGCACGTTAACGCCAGCTTCAATAACACCATGATCACCATCACCGATGCCCAGGGCAATGCGATCAGCTGGTCCTCGGCCGGCATGATGGGCTTCAAGGGCAGCCGCAAGTCGACCCCGTATGCCGCGCAGGTCGCGGCGGACGATGCCGGCAAGAAGGCTGCCGAGCACGGTGTCCGCACCCTCGAGGTCGAGGTTAAGGGACCGGGCTCTGGCCGCGAAAGCGCCCTGCGTGCGCTGCAGGCGGTTGGCTTCACGATCACCGCGATCCGCGACGTGACGCCGATCCCGCACAACGGCGTGCGTCCTTCGAAGCGCCGTCGCGTCTGATCCTGCCCGGCGGGTAGCGGACGCGTTACCTGCCCAATACCTCGACTGGCGACGGCTCCCTCGGCCGATTGCCGGCTCACCCGACCAAACCCCAGGGGAATTCCATGACTGTCAACATCAAGAACTGGCAGGAACTGAAGAAGCCGAACTCCCTCGAAATCAAGCCCGGCACCGACGCCAAGCGTCGCGCGACGTTCGTCGCCGAGCCGCTTGAGCGCGGCTTCGGCCTTACGCTGGGCAATGCCCTGCGCCGCGTGCTGCTGTCTTCTCTGCAAGGCGCGGCCGTCACCTCGATCAAGATCGAGAACGTGCTCCACGAATTCTCGTCGCTTGCCGGCGTGCGCGAGGACGTGACGGACATCGTGCTCAACGTGAAGCAGATCGCGCTGAAGATGGAAGGCGAAGGCCCCAAGCGTCTTCAGCTTTCCGCCACCGGCCCTGCCGAAGTGAAGGCGGGCGACATCGCCGTGACCGGCGATATCGAGGTGCTGAACAAGGATCTGGTGATCTGCCACCTCGACGAAGGCGCGACGCTCAACATGGAGCTGACCTGCGACACCGGAAAGGGCTATGTCCCGGCCGTGTCGAACCGCCCGGCCGATGCGCCGATCGGCCTGATCCCGGTCGATTCGCTCTATTCGCCGGTTCGCCAGGTCAGCTACAAGGTCGATAACGCGCGTATCGGCCAGGAGCTGGACTTCGACAAGCTGTCGCTGACCGTCGAGACCGACGGCACCGTCGCGCCCGAAGATGCCGTGGCCTATGCCGCGCGCATCCTTCAGGACCAGCTGGCGCTGTTCGTCCACTTCGACGAGCAGATCCCGGTCGGCCACGTGCCGCAGATGGCCGGCATGGCCGCCCATGCGCCGGAAGAAAGCGATACGAACCAGCTCAACCGCTACCTCCTCAAGAAGGTGGACGAGCTGGAACTGTCGGTCCGTTCGGCGAACTGCCTGAAGAACGACAACATCATCTACATCGGCGACCTGGTCCAGAAGACCGAGGCCGAGATGCTCCGCACGCCGAACTTCGGCCGCAAGTCGCTCAACGAGATCAAGGAAGTCCTTTCCTCGATGGGCCTGCGCCTCGGCATGGACATCCCCGGCTGGCCGCCTGAAAACATCGAGGAAATGGCCAAGAAGCTCGAACAGGAACTTCTCGGCTGACCGGAATCGCGGGGCGCCTGACAAGGGTGCCCCGTTTCGGGTGATCAGGCGGCGACCCGAACAGCCGCCCGGACCGGGGTACCTCGCACGGCCCCCTTACGAACGGAGACTGAAAAATGCGTCACAAGATGGGGCAGCGCAAGCTGCAGCGCACATCCTCGCACCGCCGCGCGCTGATGCGCAACATGGCGGCCGCGCTGATCAAGCACGAACAGATCACCACCACGCTTCCCAAGGCGCGCGAACTGCGTCCCTATGTCGAAAAGCTGATCACGCTTGCCAAGCATGGCGGCCTTTCGAACCGCCGCCTCGCGCACGCGCGCCTGCTTGACGACGCACAGCTGGCCAAGCTGTTTGACGTGCTGGCGGAACGCTATGCGGATCGCAACGGCGGCTATACCCGCGTCATCAAGGCCGGCATCCGCGCTTCGGACGCGGCGCCGATCGCCGTTATCGAATTCGTCGACCGCGATACCTCGGCCAAGGGCCAGGATTCGGGCCCGGTGATGGCCGAGGACGAATACGAAGACGCCTGATAGCGCATCGGCCCCGTCGTCGGGGCAAACCGAACAAGCGAACAGCTGCGGGTCTTGCGATCCGCAGCCGTTTTGCGTTGTATCCGGTTTGGGCGTGAGCGTTCATAAAGCAGGCTATATATATTAACAATCGCTGTCCTTCGGGTTCAGTACGACCTCAGTCCGCATGGCCTACCCCCAGGGTCGACGGCGCAGATTGCCGTTGGCCAGACCAGAAGGAGGACACGCCATGTTCCATATCGACAAGCGCATTGCCGCCAGCGGCGCAGCCCTGGCGCTCGCAGCCGGGATCGCCGCTCCAGCTTCCGCCCGCGACCGGGACGATGGCTATCGCCATCACGATCGCGGTTATTCGCATCGCATCGCCAACCGCTGCGCCGTCGCCGCAGAGCGCACGGCAATGCGCTATGGCCGCGGGATGCGCGCCAACGTGACGGACATCCGCGACGTGCGCCGCACACGGCGCGGCTATGTCGTGCGTGGGCGGATCGCCGTGCACCACCGCTGGGCGCGGTATGACCGCTGGAGCTATCGAAACCATTATCGCACGCGCGGGTTCGATCGCGGCTCGTTCAAGTGCCGTGTTGCCTATGGCCGCGTGGTCGATGTGGACTTCCACGGAATCCGTGGCCTCTGATCGCCTGCCGGGGCCACGTCCCGCAAATTGCGCGCATTCTTGCGGGATGCGTGGCCCATGCGGTTCACGATTGTGAAAGCGACGGAGCCTTAAGGCGGGAATCGTGGTAAGGGTCGCCATCTGCCCGTTCACCGGATCGGAACGGGCGGTTTGGCACCCTTTTTCCGGGGATCTTGATGTGATGTCGTTTGCTGCTTCCCGCTTTTCCCGTGCGATCGCCCTGGCGGTTTCGGCCTCGCTGGTTTCCGCCCCGGCGCTCGCCGCGCCGATCCCGGCTGTGCCTCTGCATCGCGCGGTTTCAGTCGACGGCGCGGTCTGGACGCCGCAATCGGAAACGGTTTGGCACCGTCGCTGGCACAGGCGCGGATGGCACCACCGCGACGGCTTGGATGGCGGAGACGTGCTTGCCGGCATCCTGCTGATCGGCGGGATTGCCGCGATTGCCTCCGCCGCCAGCAAGTCCGATTCGAACCGCGCGGAAGATCGGTATCGCGACCCGCCCCCGCCGCAACCGGTCGCGCCGCAGGAGCAAGGCTATGCCGCCCCGCAGCCGCAAGCGCAGCCGGGTCCGGATATGGGAGCCGGTGCGGACATGGCCGATCTCGACCGGGCCGCCGATGCCTGTGTAGATGCCGTTGCCGGGCGCGGAGATGTCGATCATGTTTACACGGTCGATCCTTCGAGTGACGGTTTCCGTGTGAGCGGCGATTTCACAACGGGCGCGCCGTTTTCCTGCAAGGTTTCGGCCGGACGGGTGGACAGCGTGTTCTATGGCAACACGTCGCCGCGCGCGGTCGAATCGCCTGTGCGGCCCGCGCCGGAAGCGGGCGACCGCAACCCGCCCGCCGACGATGGCGCGCCCGCGCAGGACGACGGACGCTATAACGCGGCCGATGCGCCCGATTTCCAGCAGTCCCCGGCCATCTGAACCGCTGGCCGCCGCCCCGGCGAAATGCACTGCATTGCGCGCAGGCGCTTGCGGGCGAGGGCGGTGGCGACTATCCGCACAGGACGGATGGCACCGTTTGCCGATCAACCGGGGAATATCTTACCGATGACCGACTTTAACGATCGCGAGAGGGCCGAAGAGGCCAAGTTCGCCCGCGATGAGGAAATGCTGTTCCGCATCAATGCCCGCCGCAACCGCCTGCTGGGCGCCTGGGCGGCCGAGCGGATGAACCTCGATTCGGCAGAGACCGAAGCCTATGCGAAATCGGTGGTCCAGGCCGATTTCGAAGAAGCGGGCGACGAAGACGTGATCCGCAAGCTGCTGGGCGATCTGGTTTCGGCCGGTGTCGATACCGACGAATCCGAAATCCGCTCTGCCATGGAAGCCAAGGCCGTGGAGGCCCGCCGCCAGCTGATGGGCGAAGCCTGATGGCGATGCGCGCCGATGAGATCGAGGCCATGATTCGCGCGGCGCTGCCCGATGCGGACGTGACGATTACCGACCTTGCCGGCGACGGCGATCATTATGCCGCACACGTGGTTTCGCCTTCGTTCAAGGGAATGTCCCGCGTTGCCCAGCACAAGGCGGTCTATGCGGCGCTCGACGGCCGGATGGGCGGCGCGCTCCATGCCTTGCAACTGACGACCGCCGTCCCCAACTGAAGCGGCGAAAGGAATTATCATGTCGGAAGACACCAATTCGCGCATCGAGAAGGTGGTCAAGGACCACGATGTCGTGCTGTTCATGAAGGGCACGCCGCTGTTCCCCCAGTGCGGGTTTTCCAGCCGTGCGGTGGCGATCCTCGACCACCTTGGCGTCGCCTATGAAAGCGTCGACGTTCTGCAGGACATGGAAATCCGCCAGGGCATCAAGACCTATTCGGACTGGCCGACCATTCCCCAGCTTTATGTGAAGGGTGAATTCGTCGGCGGATCGGACATCATGATGGAGATGTTCCAGGCCGGAGAGTTGCACCAGCTTATGCAGGATCAGGCGGTAAAGCCTGCCAGCTAAGGCGCGCGCTTCGCCACCGCCCGTTCCGTGGCGGTGAGCGGCAATGCCTTGCCGCGGCCCGGTGCAAATTTCCGCCGCAGGGCATCTTCTCGAAAAATCGCATTCTTTTGAAAAGTCATTTGAAACGTTACGCACGCCGCGCCTCGAATGGGGTGCGGCGTTGCTGTTTCTGCCGGTTTTCGGGAGGTTCCGGAAGAGGGATGAGGCGGAGCCAAGGAGACCGGGGGGACGGGGATTGGCTCCGCCTCTGAAGATCGCTCTTCGGGACGTCAGGATATATGCAGGCACCGTGCCAGAATGCAAAAATGCCTTGTTTCAGGGGGCTTTGCCATTTGTTCGGGCCGGCCTTGCCGGGCATATGTAAAGCGTGCCGACACCGGCTGATTGCCGATTTCGGGCCTTGGCCCCCTTGGCAAGCCGGCGCGGCAAGGGCATCACGTCGGCCATGAACGATATAGACGATCTGGGCGTGCACGACGATGCCCCTCCGGCCATTCCGGCCGCCACTGTTGTTATCTACCGGCACGATCCGGCAGGCGGCCCGGCTCAGATCCTGATGGTAGAGCGATCCGCGTCGATGAGTTTCGCGGGCGGTGCGGCGGTGTTTCCGGGCGGGCGGATTGATCCGGCCGACCACGATCTTGCCGCGAAGCTCGGCTCCGGGCTCGATGCCATGGATGTTGCGGCGCGCGTTGCGGCAGTGCGCGAAACGCTGGAGGAAACCGGCCTGGCGATTGGCCTTTCCGGCCCTGTAAGCGCTGCCGACGCCCGCGCTGCACGCAAGCAGTTGCTGGACGTGGGGGCGCTTGAGCCCGTTCTTGCAGAGCGCGGTTGGGAGCTTGACCTGTCGGCGCTTGTCCCGTTCGCGCGATGGCTTCCGCGGCACAAGGGCATCAAGGTTTTCGATACGCGCTTCTATCTTGCCGATCTGGGGACGGGCGCGGTCGAGATCGAAGTCGACGCGACGGAAAACACGCACCTGTTCTGGGCAAGCGCGGCAGAGGCGCTGCGCCTTGCCGGGGAAGGGCGCATCAGCGTTATCTTCCCCACGCGCCGCAATCTTGAACGCCTTGCCCAGTTCGACGATTTCGCCGCCGCGCGGACCCACGCGATCGAGACACCGGTGGTGACGATAACCCCGTGGATCGAGGAACGCGACGGCGCCAAGTGGCTGACGATCCCGTCCGATGCGGGATACCCGTGCAACGGCGAGCCGGTGGAAACGGTAGCGCGGGGGTAATCGGACGGTCGGAAAACGGGCAAGAGGTGGCGCGCCCTGCAGGATTCGAACCTGCGACCACCAGCTTAGAAGGCAGGTGCTCTATCCAGCTGAGCTAAGGGCGCGCGCCGCGCTCCCATAAGCACGCTTTGCGCATCGTGCAAACGGCGTTAGCTCTTGGCGCGATGAACGATCCCGTCACCCGACTCGACGCCGCCGCTGCCGGGCCGCGGCACTTCAGGTATTTCGACTATGTGATGGCGGCTTTCGTCACCATCCTGCTGTTGTCGAACATCATCGGGGCGTCGAAGCCATCCTACATCCCCTTGCCCGGCGGAACGCAGTGGTCGTTCGGCGCGGGGGTGCTGTTCTTTCCGGTCAGCTACATCCTGGGGGACGTGCTGACAGAGGTCTATGGCTATGCCCGCGCGCGACGCGTGATCTGGGCCGGGTTTGCCGCGCTGGTGTTCATGGCGTTCATGGCGGCTGTGGTGGTGGCGCTGCCGCCCGCGAAGGGGTGGCCCTACCAGGATGCCTATGAGGCGGTTTTCGGAAATTCTTGGCGCATCGTCGTCGCGTCGATGACCGCATTCTGGGCCGGCGAATTCGCCAATTCCTTCGTGCTCGCCAAGATGAAGGTCTGGACGCAGGGCAGGATGCTGTGGACGCGCACGATCGGTTCCACGATCGTGGGGCAGGGGCTGGACAGCGTGATCTTCTATCCGCTCGCCTTCTATGGCCTGGCCGGCTGGCCGCCGGAGCAACTGCTGGAGGTCGTGCTGTCGCAGTGGTTCATCAAGACGGCATGGGAAGCGGTGCTGACGCCGGTAACCTATTTCGTGGTCGGGTGGCTGAAGCACCACGAGGGCGTGGAAGTGTTCGACACCGATACCGATTTTTCGCCTTTCGCGAAAACCTCGGGGTAGCGCGACCTTGCGAATCGGCCGCCCGGCGCGTTTGCGCGGGGCGGCCTCCCTTTCGCTCAATCGGCTGTTCGCTCAATCGGCCAGGAGGCCGATGGCGAGGTAAACCAGGATCAGCGAGCCGAAGCCCACCAGCGTGCCCACGACCCATGCGATGCGCACGAGCGTGACATCGATCCCGAAATAGTCGGCGATGCCGGCCGATACCCCCATGATCTTCCCTCTCGCCTTGTTCAGGCGGAAGTGGCGCCGGGCCGGGGGAGCGGGCCGCGCGCCGTCGTCGAAGCGCAGGCCGCTCATGCCACGATGCTCATGGTCTGGACCGGCGCGTTGGCCGACGGGGTCGAAACGGTGGTCGCGAACATCGCGAAGCTGAGCGCAAGCGCGGATGCTGCGGCGAAGAAGTGGGTCGAGAAGTTGCGGATCGAGGTCATTTTTGGGTTTCCCTTGCTAATAATGTTGTGGCGGGCCGGTGTGGCTGCCGATGCAAATGACTTTGCAGGAGCCGTGCCAAAACGGAAAAACCGCAGAAATCCGCGAATCTGGAAACTGGGCATAAAATTGAATGGCACATGAATGCCAAATATTGGGGAAATTCACCTTGAGTTGGTATCAGCGTTTTCACTTCCCGCGCGTTCGGGGGGAAAAGGGCCGGCCGCATCCCTTGCCGGCTGGCGCGCGCCGGTGGTCGCAAACCGGCAAGCGTCACTGGGCCTCATGGCCTGGCGGCTCTCTCGATGCCCGGGCGGCGATCCGTTACGGGCGACGGTCAATTCGCTTGCAATCCTGACGGCTTGCGCCTATCTGCGCGCTATCCCGACATTGTGACGGCAAGGTCAGGGCTGGCGCCGCAAGGGGCCGGCACCCTGAACGCTGTCCTTTTCCAGTCGCGGCAAGTGGAGCATGAATGGCGGATATCGCGCGCATTACCGAGATTGTTGAGCCGGAGGCCAGGGCCTTGGGCTTCGATCTTGTGCGCGTGCGCTATTTCAAGGGGGGCGAGATCGGGGACGAGGAGCATACGCTCCAGATCATGGCCGAGCGGCCCGAGACCGGCCAGCTTGTGATCGAGGATTGCGCGGCCCTTTCGCAACGCATTTCCGAAGCGTTCGATTCGCTGGAAGAGGCGGGCGAGGACGTGATCGAGGATGCCTACAGGCTGGAAGTCAGCTCTCCGGGAATCGACCGTCCGCTGACCCGCCGCAAGGACTTTGCCGCGTGGACCGGCCACGAAGCGCGGATCGAACTGACCGAGTTGCTTGACGAGCGCCGCCGCGTTCGCGGCGAGCTTGCCGGCTTCGACGAGGAAGCGGATACGATTTCGATCGAGGATGGAGGCACCACCTACCGGGTTCCCTTCACCCTTGTCGCCAACGCCAAGCTTGTCCTGACCGACAAGCTTATCGCAGCATCCCGCCCGCTCGATACGAGCGGCGCGGACGAGATTCTGGAAGAACAGGAAGACTGACCCATGGCCAGTGCGATTTCCGCCAACCGCGCCGAACTGCTTGCGATCGCGAACTCCGTCGCGACCGAGAAGATGATCGACAAGTCCATCGTTATCGAGGCGATGGAAGAGGCGATCCAGAAGTCGGCCCGCAACCGTTATGGCGCCGAGAACGACATCCGCGCGAAGCTTGATCCGCGCACCGGCGACCTGCGCCTGTGGCGCGTTGTGGAAGTGGTCGAAGAGGTTGAGGACTATTTCAAGCAGGTGGACCTGAAGGCCGCCCAGAAGCTTGAAAAGGACGCCAAGCTGGGTGACTTCATCGTCGATCCGCTGCCGCCGGTCGATCTTGGCCGCATCGATGCGCAGTCGGCCAAGCAGGTGATCTTCCAGAAGGTCCGCGATGCCGAGCGCGAGCGCCAGTACGAGGAATTCAAGGACCGCGCGGGCGAAGTCGTGACGGGCGTGATCAAGTCGGTCGAATTCGGCCACGTGATCGTCAACCTCGGCCGGGCCGAGGGCGTAATTCGCCGCGACCAGCAGATCCCGCGCGAGGTTCCGCGCGTGGGCGAACGCGTGCGCGCGCTGATCCTGAAGGTCGAACGCCAGAATCGCGGCCCGCAGATTTTCCTTTCCCGCGCGCATCCGGAGTTCATGAAGAAGCTCTTCGCGCAGGAAGTGCCCGAAATCTATGACGGCATCATCGAGATCAAGGCCGCGGCGCGCGATCCGGGCAGCCGCGCCAAGATCGGCGTGATCAGCCGCGATTCCTCGATCGACCCGGTCGGCGCCTGCGTCGGCATGAAGGGCAGCCGTGTGCAGGCGGTGGTCCAGGAACTGCAGGGCGAAAAGATCGACATCATCCCGTGGAGCGAGGACACCGCGACTTTCGTGGTCAACGCGCTCCAGCCCGCGACGGTCAGCCGCGTCGTCATCGACGAGGAAGAGAGCCGGATCGAGGTTGTGGTGCCCGACGACCAGCTTTCGCTGGCGATCGGCCGCCGGGGCCAGAACGTGCGCCTTGCCAGCCAGCTTACCGGTTCGCAGATCGACATCATGACCGATGCCGAAGCGTCGGAGAAGCGGCAGAAGGAATTCGCCGAGCGTTCCAAGATGTTCGAGGAAGAGCTCGACGTCGACGAAACGCTGTCGCAGCTTCTGGTTGCCGAAGGCTTCAGCGAACTGGAAGAAGTCGCCTATTACCCGCTCGACGAGCTGGCGACGATCGAAGGCTTCGACGAAGAACTGGCCGAAGAGCTTCAGAGCCGCGCGGTCGAGGCGCTTGAGCGTCGCGAGGAGGCGCAGCGCGAAGAGCGTCGCGGCCTTGGCGTGGAAGACGATCTTGCCGAACTGCCGCACCTTACCGAGGCCATGCTGGTCACGCTGGGCAAGGCGGGGATCAAGACGCTCGACGACCTGGCGGACCTCGCCACCGACGAACTGATCCTGAAGAAGCGCCCCGAACAGCGCCGTCGCGACAATTCCGGCCCGCAGCGCCGCGAACGCGCCGAGCGGCTGGAAGACAAGGGCGGCGTGCTGGGCGAATACGGCCTCAGCGAAGAGCAGGGCAACGAGATCATCATGGCCGCGCGTGCGCACTGGTTCGACGACGAACCGGCTGCCGGCGCTCCGGCCGCACCCGAGGAGGCCGCCGATGCGGATTCCTCGCAATGAGCCGCTAGACCCCGACATCACTGTTGGCCGGCCGGCATCCCCCGGGGTGCCGGAACGGTCCGCGCGGGTTCGTGGCAAGGCCGCGGAGCCTGAGCGGCGCTGCATCCTGACGGGCGATCACGCCGGTCGCGAGGCACTGGTTCGCCTTGCGCTGTCGCCGGATGGCGACGTGGCGCCGGACGTGCTGGCGCGCGCGCCGGGGCGCGGTGCATGGATCGGCGTGCCTCGGCCCGCCCTTGAAAAAGCGCTGGCCAATGGCAAACTTAAGGGAGCCTTGGCGCGTGCCTTCAAGGGCGCGCCGCTCTCTATCCCTGCCGACCTTGGTGATCGGATCGAGCGTGCGCTCTTCCGGGCCGTGACGGATCGCCTCGGTATCGAGATGCGCGCCGGCAACGTGGTGCTGGGCACGGAGAAGATTGCCCAGGCCGCGCGTTCGGGCGCGGTGACGTTCCTTGCGCACGCCAGCGATGCGGGCGAAGACGGCGTGGGCAAGCTTGCCCAGGCCTGGCGCGTCGGCGAAGACGCGGAAGGCTCCGGAATGGCGGGAGTGATCTTGCCGCTGGACCGGGCGGCGCTGTCTGTGGCATTGGGCCGCGACAACGTCGTTCACCTGGCGCTTATCGATGCCGCGGCGGCCGAAAGGGTTGCCGCGCCGCTGCAGCGCCTGCTGCATTTCACCGGGCGTGCCGAACCTTGCGGGCAAGGGCCGGCGCACGATGGGAACCGGAGCGCGGATGACACTGCCGCTCTGGCGAATGACGATTTTGATACGAAGGGCGAATGAACGCGATGACCGATGACAACAAGCCGAAACTGGGCCGCAGGCCGCTGGGTCTGAAGACCTCGGTAGAGGCCGGAGAGGTCAAGCAGACCTTCAGCCATGGCCGGACCAACAAGGTCGTGGTCGAAGTGAAGCGGCGCAAGCTTGTGCCGCGGACCGGCAATGCTCCGGCGGAAGGCGAAGGCGAAACCGCCGCGCCGCCTGCCGAGCCCGTGCAGAAGAAGGCCGCGGCCAAACGCCCCGCGCCCACGCCGCCGCCGCCCGCCGCATCGCGCGAAACGCGCCAGGAAATGCAGGCTCGCCTCTTGCGTGAGGCCGAGGAAGAACGCCTGCGCCTGGCCGAGGAAGCGCGCCGCCGCGAAGAGGACGAGCGTTTGCGCGCTGCCGAAGAGGAAAAGCGCCGCGCCGAAGAAAACCGCAAGGCCGAGGCCGAGGCGGAGCAGGCTGCCGCGGCAAAGGCCGCCGAGGAAGCCGCCGAGGCCAAGGCCGCGGAAGAGGCCAAGACGGCCGATGCCGAGCAGCCGGCTCAGGAAGAAACCGCGGAAGCGCCTGCGGAAAAGCCTGCCGCCAAGGCGAAGGGCGAAGCCAAGCCTTCCGCGCCCGCGCCGCGTCGCTTTACGCCGGTTGCACCGCCGAAGCGGCCCGAACCGGCGGCCAAGAAGCCCGGCAACACGCGCGATCGCGGAAGCGACCGCGATCATCGCCGCCAGTCCGGCAAGCTGACCGTCACGCGCGCGCTTAACGAAGACGAGGGCGCTCGCGCCCGTTCGCTCGCCGCGTTGAAGCGCGCGCGAGAGAAGGAGCGCCGTGCGCACTTCTCGGGCCAGCAGCAGCCGCGCGAAAAGCAGACCCGCGACGTCATCGTTCCCGAAGCGATCACCGTCCAGGAACTGGCGAACCGCATGGCCGAGAAGGGCGCCGACCTGGTGAAAGCGCTGTTCAAGATGGGCATGATGGTGACGGTCAACCAGACGATCGACGCCGATACCGCCGAATTGCTGGTCGAGGAATTCGGCCACCGCATCCAGCGCGTTTCGGAAAGCGATGTCGATATCGACACCGCCGGCGATGTCGATCCCGAGGAATCGCTGCAGCCGCGCCCGCCCGTGGTCACGATCATGGGCCACGTCGATCACGGCAAGACCAGCCTGCTCGACGCTCTGCGCGGCACCGACGTGGTGCGCGGCGAGGCCGGCGGCATCACGCAGCATATCGGCGCCTACCAGATCAAGACCAAGGGCGGCGACCTTGTCACCTTCCTCGATACGCCGGGCCATGAGGCCTTCACCGAAATGCGCGCGCGTGGTGCCAATGTCACCGATATCGTGGTGCTGGTGGTGGCTGCTGACGACGGGATCATGCCGCAGACGATCGAGGCCATCAATCACACCAAGGCCGCCGACGTGCCGATGATCGTGGCGATCACCAAGTGCGACAAGCCCGAGGCGAACGCGCAGAAGATTCGCGAGCGTCTGCTTGAACACGAAGTTATCGTCGAAGAGATGAGCGGTGACGTGCAGGACGTGGAAGTTTCGGCCAAGACCGGCGCGGGGCTCGACACGCTGATCGAAAAGATCCTGCTCCAGTCCGAACTGATGGAACTGAAAGCCAATCCCGACCGGGCCGCCGAGGCGACCGTGGTCGAGGCCAAGCTCGACAAGGGCAAGGGCCCACTGGCGACCGTGCTGGTTACGCGCGGAACGCTTTCGGTTGGCGATATCTTCGTTGTCGGCACCCAGTCGGGCCGCGTTCGCGCGATGCTTGACGACAAGGGCCGCCAGATGAAGAAGGCGCCGCCTTCGATGCCGGTCGAAGTGCTGGGTATCGGCGGTGTGCCGATGGCCGGCGACGTGCTGACCGTGGTCGAAAGCGAAGCCCGCGCCCGCGAAGTTGCCGGCTATCGCCAGGAAAAGGCGACCGAAAAGCGCACGGCGATGGCGCCTGCCAGCCTGGACACGATGTTCTCTGCCCTGAAGGACAAGGAGAACGTGATCGAATATCCGGTGCTGGTGAAGGCGGACGTGCAGGGCACGACCGAGGCGATCGTGAACGCGCTGCACAAGATTTCGACCGACGAGATCAAGGTGCGCATCCTGCATTCGGGCGTGGGTGCGATCACCGAAAGCGACGTGACGCTGGCCCAGGCAAGCGGCGCGCCGATCGTGGGCTTCAACGTCCGTCCCAACGCCAAGGCGCGCGAGCTGATCGAGCGCAACAAGGTGCGGATGAAGTATTTCGACGTGATCTACCAGTTGACCGACGATATCCGTTCGGAAATGGCCGGCGAGCTGGGTCCGGAGCGCATCGAAACCGTTGTCGGCCGCGCCGAGGTGAAGGAAGTCTTCCCGGCGGGCAAGAAGGACAAGGCTGCGGGCCTGCTGGTCGTGGACGGGTATATCAAGAAGGGTATTCACGCCCGTCTTACCCGCGACGACGTTATCGTCAGCCGCACGACGATCGCTTCGCTTCGCCGCTTCAAGGACGACGTTCCCGAAGTGCGTGCGGGCCTTGAATGCGGTGTCGTGCTGGAAGACACGAACGACATCAAGCCCGGCGATACGCTTGAAGTGTTCGACGTCGAGATGCGCGAACGCACGTTGTGAACGAATTGACCGCTACACAGGGCGCCCATGCCGAGCTCATGGGCGTCCGTTTCGTCTCGTTCGACAGCGAGACGGAGACGGTGACGATGGCATTCACCGCGCCGGATTGCTTCATTACCCCGCGCGGCGCCGTTCAGGGCGGACTTGTCGCCGGGTTCCTCGACGAAGCGATGGGCTGGGCACACGTGATGGCGACCGGCGGCGTGGAAGCGCCGCTCAACCTCGATATCACGATGACATTGCTGAAAATGGTCCCGGCCGGTCCGTTGACCTGCACGGGGCGCGTCCTGCGGCGCGGCAAGCGGGTGATTTTCCTGGAAGGCGAACTGTTCGACGCCGAAGGGAACGTGCTGGCCCGCTCGACCTCGACGGCAATACCGACGCCGCGGCCCGGAACCTGATCCATGCGGTTCGCTGCGTTGCTCGCCTCGGTCAACGTCGGCGGCAATCGCATCAGGATGGATGCCTTGCGCGCCGCACTGGGCGATGCGGGCTTTCGCGACGTGGAAACCGTGACGGCGAGCGGTAATGTGCTGTTCTCGGCCAAGGACGGCGTGGAGGACGGGCCGGGCGAGGAGATTGCGGCGGTTGTTGAGAGGCATTTCGGCTTCCGCCCATTCGTCGCGGTGCGCGATGCCGTGGAACTGGCGGCGGCGATCGAAGGAAACCCCTTTGCCGGCACGGGTGAGGACAAGCTGGTCCATACCCATTTCCTTGAACACCAGCCTGCAAGGGACGCATTCGAAAGGCTTTTGGCGGACCATCGCGGTCGCGGCCCGGAAAGGCTGGCACTGGGCGACCGTGCGCTCTATATCGATTTCATCGAAGGCGTGGCGGGCAGCAAGCTGACCGGCGCCTTCATCGCGAAGCGTATCGGTTGCAGGGGAACGGCCCGGAATATGCGCTCGCTTGCCCGAATACTCGAACGAATGACCTGACCATGGCCCGCCAGCAATCCACTCCCGAAAGCCGCAGCGTCCGCCTTTTGAAGGTGGGCGAACAGGTGCGTCACGTTTTGTCCGAACTGCTGATGCGCCAGGAAGTGCATGACGAGACGCTTTCCGCGCATTCGGTTTCCGTTACAGAGGTGCGCATGTCGCCCGACCTGCGGCACGCGACCGTCTATGTGAAGCCGCTTCTGGGGGCGGACGAGGACGCTGTGCTGAAAGCGCTGCGCACCAACACCGCCTATTTCCAGCGCGAAGTGGCCGGCAAGCTGAAGCTGAAATACGCGGCGAAGATCAAGTTCATGCCGGATGAGAGCTTTGACGAAGCAGGGCGGATAGACGCATTGCTGTCCGATCCGCGCGTGAAGCGCGATCTGGGCGACGACTGAGCGCGCACCGCCGTCGATGGCCAAGCTCTATTTCTATTATGCCAGCATGAACGCGGGCAAATCGACCACGCTGCTGCAGGCCGATTTCAACTATCGCGAACGCGGCATGACAACGATGCTGTGGACCGCCGCGCTGGACCATCGCGGCGGCGAAAACGCGATCGAGAGCCGCATCGGCCTGCACGCCGATGCGCACCGGTTCGTGGGCGATACCGACCTGTGGGAACGGGTGACGGCGGCCCATCACGTCCAGCCGCTGGCCTGCGTGCTGGTGGACGAGGCGCAGTTCCTCACGCGCGGACAGGTGTGGCAACTCGCCCGGCTGGCTGACGAGGGCAACGTGCCCGTCCTTTGTTATGGCTTGCGCACCGATTTCCAGGGAGAACTGTTCCCAGGATCGGCCGCGCTGCTTGGCATCGCCGATGCGCTGATCGAATTGAAGGCGGTGTGCCATTGCGGGCGCAAGGCGACGATGAACCTGCGTGTCGATGCCAGCGGCGCGGCGGTGAAAGCAGGGGCGCAGACGGAAATCGGCGGGAACGACCGCTATGTCGCGCTGTGCCGCAGGCACTTTTCCGAGGCGATGCGGTGATCGATCTTGCCGCCCTGTTGCAGCCGATGGCGGACGAGGGCTGGGAAGGTGGGGCGATCCGGCTGGAACCTGTGGCAGAGCGGCACCTTGCGGGCCTCAACGCCTGTTTTCTGCCCGATGATCCCGTTTGGGAGATCTATCCGGCCCCGCTCTATGGCGAACATTTTGAAACAAGGGCGCGCGCCTTGCTGGACAATCCGGCGCGGCATGTGTTCGCGGTGATGCTGGACGGTGAAGTGGTGGGAATGACCAGCTTCCTCAACATTGCGCCAGATCGCGAAACGGCAGAGATCGGCGGAACGTTCATGGCGCCGAAAGTGCGCGGCAGCGGGATGAACGGGCGGGTGAAGCGCCTGCTGCTGGACCGCGCCTTTGCCAGCGGTATCCGCCGGATCGAATTCCGCATAGACGAGCGGAACGCGCGCAGCCAGGCTGCCGTGGCAAAGCTGGGCGCGGTCAAGGAAGGCACGCTGCGGGCAGAGCGGATCACCTGGACCGGGCACGTGCGCGATACCGCGATGTGGTCCATCCTGGCGGACGAATGGGCGGCGCGAGATTGACGGGGTTCACGAACGGGCTGTCGCACCCCACATAGGCGTGGGACGGGGAGGCCGTCCGATAAACGGAAGACAAGAGTGAACGGCTTCAATCCCGATTCCACGATGTGGCAGGTCGCCACGGTGATTATCCCGCTGGTTATCGCCATCGTGTTTCATGAGGTTTCGCACGGCCTCGTCGCCAGGATGTTCGGTGATCCCACCGCACACGAGCAGCGCCGCCTCAGCCTCAATCCCATTCGCCATGTCGATCCGGTGGGCACCTTGCTGGTGCCCGGCTTCCTGTGGCTGACAACGCATACCGCGTTCGGCTGGGCAAAGCCGGTGCCGGTCGATGCGCGGCGCCTGCGCAATCCGCGGCGCGACATGATGTTCGTGGCCGCCGCCGGGCCGGGTTCCAACATCGTGCTGGCGCTTGCCGGAGCGATCGGCCTTGGCCTGCTGGTGCGCGCCGTCGGCCCGGCCGATCCCGGCATGACGGCGCTGTTCCTGCGCGACAACATGGCGAACTTCATCGCCATCAACCTGTTCCTCGCCTTCTTCAACCTGCTGCCGATCCCGCCGTTCGACGGGTCGCACATCGTCGAGGGACTGCTGCCGCGCGATGCCGCGCGCGCCTATGCCCGCACGCGGCAGGCGGGCTTCGCGATCATCCTGATCCTGTTGTTCGTGGTGCCCTGGCTGATACCCGGTTTCGACCTGATCGGCGCGGTCGTGATTCCGCCGGTGCAGTGGCTTTTCAACCACTTCCTGCAGGTAACGCAGGCGGTTTCGGGCGTCCGGATCACCTGACTTCATGAGAATTGCGTAATGTTGCCGGGCTGCGGCTTGCAACGCGGATGACGCGATCCGATCTAGGGTGGTGAGGGGGAATGGACCCGTAGAGGAAACATTCCATGATAAATCCCACGCTAAATCCCGCGAGAAACCAACGCCGCAGGGCCGCCATGTGGCTGGCGCCGGTTGCCGCGCTGGTGCTTGCTGCCCCCGCGACCGCGCTGGCACAGGCCGGACAGGAGCATTCCGGACAGGAGCAGGCCGCCCGGCAGCAATCCACCAAGCAGCAATCCGCACACGAACCTGCTGCCAGCATTCCATTCGCCAATCACGGCGGAATCTGGGACTGGCGCAGCGAAGGCGACAGCACGGTCTATTTCCAGGACAGCCATCGCCAGTGGTATCGTGCGGAACTGTTCATGCCCGCGCTTGACCTGCCCTTTGTGGAGTTCATCGGCATCGATGCGGGGCCGACCGGCACGCTCGACAGGTTCGGCGCGGTTTACATCCACGGGCAGCGTTATCCGTTCAAGTCGTTCGTGAAGGTCGATGGCCCGCCCAGGAAGGCTGACCACGGCGAAAAGGCCAGGGCCGAACACCAATCCCGGTCATAAGGCCTGACAGCGGGGTATGGCCGCGCTAAGGCGCCGCCATGCCTGCACATTCGCCAAACGGCTGGATCATCCTCGACAAACCCGTAGGACTTGGCTCGACCCAGGCGGTCGGCGCGGTGAAGCGCAACCTGCGCGAGGCGGGCTTTGGCAAGGTAAAGGTCGGTCACGGCGGCACGCTCGACCCGCTGGCGAGCGGCGTCCTGCCGATCGCGCTGGGCGAAGCGACCAAGCTGTGCGGCCGGATGCTCGATGCGAGCAAGGAATACGCGTTTACCGTGCAGTTCGGGGAAGAGACCGACACGCTGGACCTTGAAGGCAAGGTGGTCGCCACCAGCCCGCATCGCCCTCCCTTCGCGGCGGTCGCGGCGGTGCTTGAAGCCTTCACGGGCGAGATAGATCAGGTTCCGCCAGCCTATTCCGCGCTGATGGTCGATGGCCAGCGCGCGTATGACCGCGCGCGGGCGGGCGAAGACGTTGACCTGAAATCGCGCCGCGTCACGATCCATTCGCTGCGCCTTGCGGGTGAGCGGAGCGATGAGAGCATCGCCTCCAGCTTCGCCACCACGGGCGGGCGACCCGATCCCTACGATCCGCACGCGCCGCTGGAGCTGGCCGATGCGGTGACGCTGGTGGCAGAGGTTTCCAAGGGCACGTATATTCGCAGCCTTGCCCGCGATATTGCGCTGGCGCTTGGAACGCGCGGCCATGTTACCTATCTTCGCCGCACGCGCGCTGGTCCGTTCGACCTGGCTCGCGCGATTTCGCTGGACAAACTCAACGAAATCGGTAAGGGCGCGCCCCTTGAACAGGTACTCTTGCCGCTAGAGGCGGCGCTGGACGACATCCCGGCGCTTCCCCTCGATCCGGAGCAGGCAAGGGCGGTCCGCCAGGGCCGCGTTCTGGCCGGAGTGGCTCTTGAAGACGGGCTGTACTGGGCGAGACTGGGGACTGTCCCCGTCGCGCTGATGCAGCTTTTGGGCGGCGAAGCCCGCGTCGTCAGGGGTTTCAACCTTCCCGATGTCGCGGAGTGAAGCATATGTCGGTTACCGCCGAGAAGAAGACCGAGATCATCGAAGACAATGGCCGCGTGAAGGGTGACACCGGTTCGCCGGAAGTGCAGGTCGCGATCCTGACCGAACGGATCCGCAACCTGACCGAGCACTTCAAGGAGCACCACAAGGACAACCATTCGCGTCGCGGCCTGCTGATGATGGTCAACAAGCGCCGCAGCCTCCTCGCCTATCTCAAGAAGAAAGACGTCGAGCGCTATAACGCACTGATCCAGAAGCTCGGTCTTCGTAAGTAAGTTTTCGAAGCGGCCCCCTGCGGGCCGCTTCTTGCATGTGCCCTGCCGCGATCTTTGCGGGCAGGGCCGATGAAAAGGGGCAAGCTCTCGCAATCCGGCGAGGGCACGCCACGGGGCAAGCCAAGGCCCCACACCGGACCGGGACGGAATCCCCGGCAGCAAACCCCGCCGGCAATAGGGCCCGCGGGCTGAAGGAAATACAATGTTCGACGTAAAAACCGTTTCGATGGAGTGGGGCGGAAAGACCCTCACCCTGGAAACCGGCCGCATCGCCCGTCAGGCTGATGGCGCGGTCCTCGCCACGTATGGCGAAACAGTCGTGCTCTGCGCGGTCACGGCCGCCAAATCGGTCAAGGAAGGGCAGGACTTCTTCCCGCTGACCGTGCACTATCAGGAAAAGTTCTCGTCCGCCGGCCGCATTCCCGGCGGCTTTTTCAAGCGTGAGCGCGGCGCGACCGAAAAGGAAACGCTGACCAGCCGCCTGATCGACCGCCCGGTTCGTCCGCTGTTCCCCGAAGGCTTCTATAACGAGATCAACGTCATCGCCCAGGTGATGAGCTATGACGGCGAGACCGAGCCTGACGTGCTGGCGATGATCGCCGCTTCGGCCGCGCTGACCATTTCGGGCGTGCCGTTCATGGGGCCGATCGGCGCCTGCCGCGTGGGCTTCGTCGATGGCGAATACACGCTCAACCCCAAGCAGTCCGCTGCCATCGAAGACGGCCGTCTCGACCTTGTCGTGGCCGCCACCGGCGAAGCCGTGATGATGGTGGAATCGGAAGCCAAGGAGCTGGCCGAGGACGAGATGCTCGGCGCCGTCATGTTCGCGCATGACGAATGCAAGAAGGTTGTCGACCTCATCATCCAGCTGGCCGAAAAGGCCGCCAAGGAGCCTTGGGAAATCGACATGTCGGACAACACCTCCGACATCAAGGCGAAGCTCAAGGATGTGATCGGCGCCGACGTTGCCGCCGCCTACAAGCTGACCGACAAGTCGGCCCGTTCGGACGCGCTCAACGCCGCGCGCGCCAAGGCCAAGGAAGCCTTCGCCGACGCCGAGCCGCAGACCCAGATGGTCGCCATCAAGACCATGAAGAAGGTCGAGGCCGATATCGTTCGCGGTGCCATCCTCAAGGACGGCCAGCGCATCGACGGCCGCAAGCTCGACCAGGTCCGCCCGATCGAGGCGATGGTCGGCTTCCTGCCGCGCACGCACGGTTCGGCCCTGTTCACGCGCGGTGAAACGCAGACCATCTGCACCACCACGCTGGGCACCAAGGACAGCGAGCAGATGATCGACGGGCTGGAAGGCCTGTCGTACTCGGCGTTCATGCTGCACTATAACTTCCCGCCCTATTCGGTTGGCGAAGTGGGTCGCTTCGGCGCGCCGGGCCGCCGCGAAATCGGCCACGGCAAGCTGGCGTGGCGCGCGCTGCACCCGGTCCTGCCGAGCAAGGAAGACTTCCCCTACACGATCCGCGTGCTTTCCGACGTGACCGAATCCAACGGCTCCTCGTCGATGGCGACGGTATGTGGCGGCTGCCTTGCGATGATGGACGCCGGCGTTCCGATCGAGCGCCCGGTTTCGGGCATCGCCATGGGTCTGATCCTGGAAGGCGACGAATTCGCCGTCCTTTCGGACATCCTGGGTGACGAGGATCACCTTGGCGACATGGACTTCAAGGTGGCCGGCACCGAGAACGGCATCACCACGATGCAGATGGACATCAAGATCGCCGGCATCACCAAGGAGATCATGGGCAAGGCGCTTGAGCAGGCGAAGGCCGGACGCGCGCACATCCTGGGTGAAATGACCAAGGCCCTGGGTTCTGCCCGTACCGAGCTTTCGGCCCATGCGCCGCGCATCGAGACGATCCAGATCGACAAGTCGAAGATCCGCGACGTCATCGGCACCGGCGGCAAGGTGATCCGCGAGATCGTGGCCGAAACCGGCGCCAAGGTGGATATCGACGACGAAGGCGTGATCAAGATCAGCTCGTCCGACATCAACCAGATCGAGGCCGCCAAGGCCTGGATCCAGGGCATCGTGGAAGAGCCCGAGGTCGGCAAGATCTACACCGGCAAGGTCGTCAACATCGTCGACTTCGGTGCTTTCGTGAACTTCATGGGCGGCAAGGACGGTCTCGTCCACGTGTCGGAAATGAAGAACGAGCGCGTCGAAAAGCCGACCGACGTTGTTTCCGAAGGCCAGGAAGTGAAGGTCAAGGTGCTGGAGATCGATCCGCGCGGCAAGGTTCGCCTGTCGATGCGCGTCGTCGATCAGGAAACCGGCGAAGAGCTGGAAGATACCCGCCCGCCGCGCGAACCGCGTGGCGATCGCGGTGACCGTCGCGGCCCGCGCGGCGATCGCGGCGGCCGTGGCCGCGGCGGCGACCGTGATCGTGGCCCGCGTCGTGACCGTGGCGGCGAAGGTGGCGGCAACCCCGACCACATGCCGGCGTTCCTGAAGGACGATTGATCCGTCCTGACGGCACAGACAGGAAAAGGGCCGCGGAGCGATCCGCGGCCCTTTTTGTTTGCCTGCCCTTCTGGCTTGCCTCTCTGTCGATATGCCCATGCTTGCCGGGAAGGCGCGACGTGACCCCCGCTTCTCAGCCGTTCGGCAAGGGCGCCGCTGAAATCCTGTTCCGGCCCGCCTTTTTCGCCGCATAAAGCGCCTGGTCGGCCGCCTTCAACGCGGCGCGCCGGTCGCTCCAGGCAAGCGCGTCCGCGATGCCGGCGGAAAACGTGATCTGGCCAAACGGTTCGTCTGTGGTGCGGTTGACGAGCCTGCGCTGTGCCAGTTCGCTGCGCGCGCCGTCCAGCCGGGTGCGCGCCTGCTCAAGCGTCTGGCCCCGGAACAGCACAGCAAATTCCTCTCCGCCGTGACGGGCGACATGACACTTGTCATCGGAAATCTTCGCAAGCAACGTCGCGACCGTGCGCAGAACCCTGTCGCCTGCCGCGTGGCCATGTGTGTCGTTGATTTTCTTGAAGTGGTCGATGTCGCAAAATGCGATGCAAAGCGGGTCGTTCAGCGCGCGCGCCGAACGATACTGGTCTTCGTACAGCCTGTCGAAGGCGCGACGATTGGGCAGCTCGGTCAGGTGATCGACCTCGGCCGCGCGCCGGGCGGCTTCAAGATCGCCCTGGAGCTTCCTGGCGCGTTGCTCGCTGCGTTCCAGCCGCGTTTCGATCCGCAGCGTCCGGTTCAGCATCACCCGGCCGATGGAAAGCAGTTCGGCGATTACATCGTCCCCGTCGCTCGCCCGCTCCAGATCGTCGACATGGCGGTTGAGCGCCTGTTTGTAATCGCGGGTCGCTTCGGTGTCGGTGCGCGCCTGGTTGCCGAATTCCTCAAGCCCCTTTTCCAGCCGTTCGGCAAGCGCGCTGACGGCGGCGGCCTGCCGGTCGTGCCCGGTTTCGCGGGCCACGCGCTCCAGCCATGACAGGCTGACGATGCGTCCCTGTTTACGCCGGCCCTCGACGCGGCGGGAAAGCTCGGGATTGGCCCCGGTCACGCAGTCGTGCGCAATCGCCAGTGCCGATCCGGACATTTCGATGTCGAAATCGTCCAGGAACCGTTCGATCTGCAACAGCACGCGATTGCGCGGCGGCAGGCTGGCGCCCGGCTGGACAGACGGCACGTCTGGCGCGGCGGCTCGCCCGAGACCGAACCAGCGGCGCAGGCGGTGCGAATGGCTTGTCAGGGCAGGGTCATGCGCGGTCATGCCCCATAGAACGGGGTGTGACCGCGAAAATTAACCAAACCCGGGAAGCGCGCCTGACCCGAAGGCGCGCCTGACGATCGCCAGCGACGCAGCGCGCCTTGGCGTCAGCGGACGCGCGGACCGCCGAACGGAAGCGGCGGAGGCGGGCGACGATGGCCGCGCGGCAGCTGCGCCTGATAAGCGCGGCCGCAATGTTCCACGCAATAGGGGAAGCCGGGGTTCACCTTCTCTCCGCAAAAGTGGAAGTCGGGCTCGCCGGGGTGTCCCATCGGCCAGCGGCAGATCCGGTCGTTAAGGTCCAGCAGGCTGGTCTTGTCGGCGATTTCGGGGCTGGGGCGCGCAGGCACCAGGCGCCGGGGCGGCGCGGGCGGGATCGGAGCCTGCTGGTCACCCGGACCCTGGCGAAGAAAACCGCCCGGGCCGACCGAGACGACGCGCTGTTGCGGCGCCGGGGTATTGCCCGTGTCGGCCTTCTGCCCTGCCGGCGTCGCGCCGGGGGCGGCCGAAGGCGGCGGGGGCGGGGCCGGGCTTGCCGCCGGCGCGGGTCTGGCTGCCGGCTTCGCCATGCGCGGTTCGCTGGGCTTCGCGGCCGGTGCGGGGCGCGATGCCTTGGCCGGAGCTTCGGACTTTTCCTTTTCCCCCGCCTTTACGGGAGAGGGGCGCGCCTTCAGGCCAAGGCGATGCGCCTTGCCGATCACAGCATTGCGGCTGACCCCGCCAAGTTCTTCCGCGATCTGGCTGGCGGTGGAGCCGCCTTCCCACATCTTGGTCAGTTTCTCGATCCGCTCTTCGGTCCAGCTCATCGCGTGCCCTTGTTCCTGTTTCGGGGATCGCACGGCTGCGAGCCCAGTGAAGTCTTGCCATGACCGTACCCGCGAAGTACCGCGCGGGCATGGCCGATCAATCTTTGCCCGCACAGGGCGTCTCTACCCGTCGCTCCGGAGGGTTTGCTCCGCCCGGGCAACCGCATTTCCGCAGTTTCAACCGGCTCGGCATGTGGACTCTCTATATGAAGGAGGTCCGCCGGTTCTTCAAGGTGCAGACCCAGACGATCTGGGCGCCCGCCGTGTCGACGCTGCTTTTTCTGATGATCTTCACATTGGCGATGGGGCGGGGGGATCGGCAGATCCTGGGCGTCAACTTCGCCAGCTTCGTCGCGCCCGGCCTGATCGCCATGGGAATGCTCAACAATTCCTTTGCCAATGCGAGCTTCAGCCTGCTTGCCGGCAAGATCCAGGGCACCATCGTCGATTACCTGATGCCGCCCCTGTCCGAGATCGAACTGTTGCTGGCGATGACAGCGGCGGCGGTGACGCGGGCCATCTGCGTCGGGCTTGCCGTTTATGGTGCGATGCTGCTCTGGCCGGGTGTGGAACTGACCATCCGGCATCCCTGGGCGATTGTCTGGTTTGGCCTTAACGGCGCGTTCCTGCTGGCGCTGGTCGGCCTGCTCACCTCGCTATGGGCGGAAAAGTTCGATCATAACGCGGCGGTGACCAATTTCGTGATCATGCCGCTGTCGATGCTGTCGGGCACGTTCTATGTGATCAGCAACCTTGCCCCGGCGTTCCAGGCGGTCAGCCGCGTGAACCCGATCTTCTACATCATTTCCGGATTCCGGTTCGGGTTTCTGGGGCAGAGCGACATTGGCGACACCAATGTCGCGGTGCTGCACGGTGCGATCTATCTGGGCGTGCTCAACCTGGTGGTTGCGGGCGTGGTCTATGCCCTGCTGAAAAGCGGCTGGAAGCTGAAGAGCTGAGGCGGAAATTGCCCGGCGCAGGCGCGTGAAAACGCGCGCCTGCGCTTAAACCTGCGCATCAATGCGTCATCGAACGGTGCAGGCGATAACGCCCGCCGTGGAATCCTTCGAAGATGTCATCGAGAGAGGGATGTTCGACCGGGCCCGATTCCGCGTCGCACATCAGGTTCTGCTGGCTGACATAGGCGACATAGCTGCTGTCGTCGTTTTCAGCGAGCAGGTGATAGAACGGCTGGTCGCGGTTCGGCCGCAGGTCTTCGGGAATCGATTCGTACCATTCCTCGCTGTTGGCGAAGACGGGATCGATATCGAAAATCACCCCGCGCACATCGAACATGCGATGGCGCACGATATCCCCGATGCCAAATCGGGCGGACGACACAGGCGGTGCAGTGACGTGGCGGCCAGCCTGCGGTGAAAAGAAGCTCGCTCGGTCCATGCGGGCAATATAGGTTTTGCAGTGCACCCAAACAAGCGACCGCGCGATTTCTTCCGCAGCTTTCCTCTTGGCAAGCGCGCGCCCATGCGCTAACCGCGCGCTTCCCGACCCGGGGGCGAACCCTTTTCGCCCTTCCAGGCACTTCGTGGAGAGGTGGCAGAGAGGTCGAATGCGCCGCACTCGAAATGCGGTTTACGGGCAACCGTAACGTGGGTTCGAATCCCACCCTCTCCGCCAATTCCCCATTCCTCAACGTGTTCCGGTGTCGCTGTATATCCAATAAAGCGCGGAAGTATCACGTTTTTTGTCCCTCGTTGTGTTCTGGCGTGTTTGGGCGTTTCCTGACGTATGTGGGGTAGAGTGTGGGGTTGTGTGGGGTTGGGCCTCTTCATCTTCCACCAGATTCTGCTATGATCCGCGAATGGGAAACTTGAGCAAGGACAAGGTCCGAGAGCTAAGCGAGCCCGGCCGCTATTCGGATGGCGATGGCTTGATTCGGTGTTGTCAGGTTAGCGGCGCCGGCGCGCGCCAATCCGGAAAACTGAAACTTCATCTCTGAGCGGCTGACGCGGCGTTCCACTCCGCCATGGCGGCGGCTCGGAAGATGCGCATGGTGTGTCGGGAGGCAAGGTGACGCTGGGTGTTGAATGTGTTGTAGACCGCAGAGTGGGTGGAAACGAACCGCTGTGCCTGACCGTGGGACTTGAACCTCTGCATCTTCCGCTCTCGTCGTCGGACGGGAAGGTGACTGTTCTCGACCCGGTTGTTGTCGCGCAGCCGGCCCGGCCTGTGGAGGTGGCTGCAGCCTAGCACCTTCATCGCGGCCGGATATGATTTCAGCCCGTCGGTCACGATCTCGTCCGGCACATAGCCTTGGTTCTTCAGCAGTTTCCGCAGCAATTTCACTGCTGCCTTCTTGTTGCGACGCTTCTGTACGAGAACATCGAGAACTTCACCTTCGCGGTCGACGGCGCGCCACATGAACATCCTGACCCCGCTGATCCGCACCACCATCTCGTCGAGATGCCACACGCTATCGGCACGCGATCGGGCGCGCCGGATGTTCGCCGCGATCGCTGGCCCGAACTTGTTCGCCCAGCAACGGATCGTCTCGTAGGTGACGTCGATCCCGCGCTCGGCGAGCATCTCCTCGACGTCGCGCAGGCTGGTCGTGAAGCGGAAGTAGAGCCAAACCGCCAGTCTGATCGTGTCCGGCGGGAACCGATGTCGCTTGTAGGAAATTGGAATCATCGCACTCCCTCTAGCCGAACCGAATCGCCGACTGGAGAGAAGTTAGCGTTTGCCTGACAGCACCCATGAAGGCGCCCAGCGGCACGTCCTTCGCCGCTTCGACCTCGTCGGAGGTGAGGAAGCCGAAGCGTTCCTTGTACCAGGCTTCCGAGGTCCGAAAGTCACTGACGTTCAGCACCCCGTGCCCGATCCGCCTGACGTGCGCCGGCCCTGCGGTCAGCCGAACCGTCTCGCGCAGGCGATTGCGGTGCGCGGCGGTGTTGCGCGGCAGATCGACAGGTCCGCCCTCGCAAGGTGTCTGTGCCTGCCCCGCGACGACCTCGACGCGGAATCCGTCGGGATCAGTCAGCCGCACTACCCTTCCGCCGCCTGGCTCAAGCGTGTCCTCGACCGCCACCCCCTCGGCCTTCGCGAGAATGTCGAGGTCCTCGACGGACGCGGCGCGAAAACCGAAGGCGAGGAAACCTGGGTCACCCTGCTCAGTGACATGAACAAAAGGACGACCGTCTCTGGCGCGCGCGTAGAGCCGGCCGTCCTGCTTGAAGGTCGTCAGCCCGAAGTCATCGAGGAAGCCCTGCATCTGCGCGAGATCAGGCGCGGAAAAACGAACATGGGCGATGTCCACAACCTTGATCAGGCTCATCACCACTCTCCCGATTCTTTATTGACTATTTGGTCATCTAGAGAAAGTTGACTAGACGGTCAATCCATGAATGTCACTGCTTCCTCGTCCCGCCCTGCCGCCAACCCTCGCGCTGCGCGGAGCCGTGCCGCCCTGATCGAGGCTGGGCTACGGTTGTTCGCCGCAAAGCCGGTCGATGCGGTATCGGTCGACGAAATCGTGGCTGCGGCCGGTGTCGCCAAAGGCACTTTCTTCAATCATTTCGACGACAAGCACGCGTTCGCGGCCTCTCTGGCCGCTGAAATCCGGTTGGAGATCGAGCGGCAGGTCGATGAAGCAAACTCCGGTGAGACGGACCCTGCGGTCCGGCTTGCAGGAGGAATGCGGGTCGCAGCCAGGTTCGCGCTGACAGACCGTGCCCGGACCTTGGTCATGCTTCGCGCCGATTCCGGAGCTACTGGCGCGAAACATCCACTCAATGCCGGCGTGTCACGCGATCTGCTCGACGCGATTTCGGCGGGCGCGGCTCGTCCCGAAGCTGCCGAATGGGGGGTGCTCTATTGGATCGGGCTCTGCCAGGCTCTCATGACCGACATTGTCCGGCGGGGCCTTTCTTCGGCCGAGGCGGGGTCAGCGCTCACGGCAATGATCCTGATGGGGCTGAGCGGCATTGGCACGGATCCGGTTTCGGCAGGCAAGGTCGCCGAACGGGAATTGCGCAGTTTCCAGAGCCAGGATGCGAGCGGCTGACGCGAGCTGATCGAGTAGCTGACTGGCTCCCTCCCTTCGGTATGGGCCGCCATCGAATAGTATTTCCAGCGTCTGCCCGGCGGGTTCTGCCCAAGCGCGTTTTAGACGATTAATTTCAGCATTGATGGAGCGATGACAGCTTTAAGGTTATGCAGACGAAGCTCGGGACGACGGCAATTGGGCGCTTGGCTGACGGACCGCTTCGGGACGTCTCATCGGCAGCTTTTATCAAGACTGGACGTTCGTCGGCGCGGATCTGAACGACCGGCTCTGGGTCGTCTGCTGTCGCCAACAAAGCGGTCGTACGCACGGCCAGCTTGGCTCCCTGTTAGCGGCCATCCGTTCATGCTTTCAGATCCGACAACGAAGGAGGGCTTCAGGCGGCCCTCGGGATGCCGTCAACGGCAGCAAAATTGGGGGTAGCGGACGTTCATGCGACGACGGAGATGTCAGAATGTGACGTCTGTTTCGCCCCGGCTTATGCCCTCCGCCTCAATTACGTATACTGGACAGCTAGCTGAATATAGAAAGGCTTCAATTGGTCGTTAATTTGGCCCGCTCACCCTCTTTCCACGGTGAGGGGGTTCGACCATGGAGACAGGCTAGACCCATCAACTTCCTTACGAAGCAGGAAGAATAACCCGATCGATCCCCAATCATCGACACGGATGCAGTGGAAACGCTCGATCCCGGCCCGAGCGAACATCTCGATTATCCGTTCGGTGCGATAGAGATTCATCTCCATGGCGGGGAGATTCCAAGCGCGCCCTTTCGCCAAATTGCCCAAGACGCGGAGCGCTCGATTGCGCTTAATCAGATTGCGGAGATGTGCCCTGATCTGGCCGGTGGCCGGCAAAATAGTCATGTGCAGTGCGCCAATACCACCTGGCTTGACCGCCGCGATCAACTGCTCGATGATCTCTTCCCCTGTCGCGACGGGAATGTGTTGAAGTACAATGTAACTGTGCACGAGATCGTAGCTGGCGGGCCGAAAGTAGTTTGGATCAAGTGAGTCCGCATAAGTTAGGTTGGTCTGGCCGCTTGCCTGTGCATTGCGTCGAGCTTCGGCCAACATTCCCGGCGAGACGTCGAGGCCGACGACCGAGCCGTACTCCTCTGCCAGCGCCTGTGCGATGCGGCCGACGCCACAACCGAAATCCAATGCACTGCCCCTAGGGATGTGGCCGAAGCAATCTTCGAGGGCATCAATCAACAAGCGGACGTGATCGGCTCCAGAGCTAAAGAACTCCTCCAGCAATGGCTCAGTGAGCTTCCGACCCGTATACTTGGGATTCGACAATACACCGAAGTAGGGGTTGTCATCGCCGAACGCTTTCCAATCCTGCGTCGCATCATGGTTGAACATTTTCCCATTTCCTAACCGCTTTATTGGGATGACTAGCATAGCATCGACTGACATTCGTCAGCCGAAGAAAATGTTTGGGCGTGAACTATTTCGGATAAGTCTGCGAACCACGGGGATATGCCGCGTGGAGGCGCGCGATGACATCCAGTCCTCGGGCTATGTCGCGCATTCGCTCGAGGCGGCGCTGTGGTGCGTGGGGCGGACCGGCACCTTTGCCGACGCGGTGCTTCTTGCCGCCAACCTAGGAGATGACGCCGATACGACCGCGGCGATCACCGGGCAGCTGGCAGGCGCGCTCTACGGGCTCTCGGGCATTCCCGCGCACTGGCTCTAGCGGCTCGCCTGGAACGATCTCCTGCTCTCTACCGCCGACCTGCTGCGACATGACCGCGCGTGATGGGAAGGGGTGGTCGCGCTGGGCACGGGCCGACATCCGCGAGGGATCGCGCCGCTGCGTGACGCGATCGTGGTAGGTGGATGGGGTGATCGGCAGAACCCGGCGGATCGGCTCGACCCCATGCTCCTTGCGGTGCTCGTCAATAAACGCCGTCATCGCTTCAGTGGGCGGTCGAGCTCCGCCTGGGCAAAATATGCGGAAGCATTGCGCAGGATCTCGTTGGCCTGGCGCAGCTCGCGGTTCTCGCGTTCCAGCGCCTTGAGCTTGTCAGCCAGCTCGGTCGGCACCCCGGCTCGCACTCCCTTGTCGACCTCGGCCTTCTTCACCCACTCGAGCAGCGTGTAGCCCGAACAGCCGAACTTGCCGGCTATCGATGTGACCGCCGCCCAGCGCGACGGATGATCCTTCTCGCTGTCCAGCACCATGCGGACTGCTCGCTCGCGAACCTCGCGTGAGAACTTGTTCGTCGTCTTGCTCATAGACCCTTCCTCTCAGGAGTTGCGGCCTCCGGCAATCTCGGGGCGGTTCAAAGCCTGAACAACGTGACGCCCTCCGACGCCTACTTCGGCAGGGTGCCGGCCATCATCAAACAGCGCGAAAGAATCAAGCGACAGACCATCGAAAATTGGCGCTTGCAGCACCGCAAGCTCGCCGCTTAAAACCAAACTTCGGCGAGGCCCCACTCCCCTAATCTACGCCGCGAGTTGCGCCAAATGTGCTGACAACGGACAGGGGTGGAGTGCAGGTTTCAAACTGGCAATAGTCACTGCCCAACCCCTTGCCCGGACTAGCCCGAAAGGCACTTCGGGGCGGCCAACGAAGAAGGAGTGGAGCAATGCCTGGACATCCCGATGTGCGCCCGATCCTCGGCGTCCACCATGGTGCGTACCGCTGCCGCGACGCGGAGCAGACGATCTGGTTCTACAGCGAAGTCCTGGGGCTCGTCGACAGGACCGGCATCGTGATTGAGGAAGTGCCGGGGACTGGCGAGTCGGACCCCTATCTCCACATATTCTTCCGCATGGGCAACGGGGAATACATTGCCTTCTTCGACGCGCCGGGTTCCGCCGATCCCGACTGGTTCAAGCGGAAGCCGAGCTTCGACATGCACTGGGCATTTGAAGTAGGCTCCGAAGATGACTTGCTGGCGATGCAGCAGCGTATCAACAGCTATGGGATCAGCGCGGTCGGGCCAATCGACCACGGCTTCGTCAAGTCGATCTACATGTACGATCCCAATGGCATCCAGGTGGAATTGACCTGTCGCGTCGAAGGACACGACAAGATGCTCGAAGCGGAGGCGGAAAGGCTCGATGCCGAGCTCGCCGGCTGGACAGCCCGGACGCGAGCGGCGAAGGTTGCAAAGTTCGGGGCGGAAGCGGTGGATCGACGAAGCCGCAACGCTTGAGCATCCTGAGGAGAGTCCCTTGAAGTACGAGCGCATCCCCTATTTGATACTGTTCGACGAAGTCAGCGCCTTCAAGGATACTTACGCCGGCGAAATCGGCAAAGTGGTGATCGAATGTCAGTTGCTGAAGCCCGAAGAGGCATCAGACAGCGTGGTGATATTCTCACACCCGATTGGCGGTGGATCATACTTGCCGCTGGTTGGCACTCTGGCGAAGATGGGGGTGGACACGATCTACTGCAATCCGCGCTATCGCGGCAACGACACCGCGCTGATAATGGAGCGGGCGGCGATGGACCTGGGCGCTTGTGTGCGCGATGCAAAGGAGCGGTTGGGTTACAAGAAGGTCTATCTCGGCGGCTGGTCGGGCGGTGGCTCACTTTCCATGTTCTACCAAGCAGAAGCGCAGGATCCGCGCGTAACGCATACCCCGGCTGGCGATCCCTATGATTTGACCGCTGCAAAGTTCATCCCTGCTGATGGCGTCATGTTGCTCGCCGCGCATCTTTCGCGCAACCTCACGCTGACCGAATGGATGGACCCCTCGATCGAGGATGAGAGCCGCCCGTTCGAGCGTAATCCCGAATGGAACATTTATGCGCCAAACGGCCCCAAGCCGCCGTTCTCCGCCGAGTTCGTCGCCGAATTCCGCGAACGCCAGATCGCCCGCAACCGGCGCATCACCAAGTGGGTGAAGGAGCAACTGGCCGAACTCAAGGCGCAAAGGCTGGATAGTCACGAGCGCTGCTTCACCGTGCAGGGCACGATGGCCGATCCGCGTTGGGTCGATCCGCTGGTCGATCCCAACGACCGCTTGCCCAACCACTGCATGCTGGGCGATCCGTTCGTGGTGAACGACGGGCCGGTAGGCCTCGCGCGCTTTACCACGCTGCGTTCGTGGCTGTCGCAGTGGTCATACGACGATTCCAACGCGGACGGAATCAAGTGTGCTGCGCGGATCGATTGCCCGCTGCTTGTGATCGAAAACGGCGCCGACGACGCCTGTACGCCGAGCCACGCTGCCCGGCTGATGGCCGCAGCCGCCAATTGCCCGCAGGAACACCATGTCATCAAGGGGGCCAACCACTATTATTTCGGTCAGCCCGAACTGGTGAAAGAGGCTGCGGTGTTGATTTCCGTTGAGAGTTGACCCGGGATTTTCATCGAGAAGTGACCCGGTTGGATGTGTGTTTCCCGCGATGAGCGGGTAGGGTCAAGCGGGTGATTGTTCCTTTCTGGTTTTGGGAGCCGCGGAGCTGGCCCGGAACCGGAAGCTGTCGTTGCCGGTTTCCAGGATGTGGCAGTGGTGGGTGAGCCGGTCGAGCAGTGCGGTGGTCATCTTGGCATCGCCGAACACGCCAGCCCATTCGCTGAAGCTGAGGTTGGTGGTGATGATCACGCTGGTCTGCTCGTAGAGCTTGGAGAGGAGGTGGAACAGCAGCGCCCCGCCTGACGGGCTGAACGGCAGGTATCCGAGCTCGTCGAGGATTACGAGGTCGAGGCGCAGCAGGCGCTCGGCAAGCTGGCCAGCCTTGTTCATGGCCTTTTCCTGTTCAAGCATGTTGACCAGGTCGACGGTGGAGAAGAACCGTGCCTTCCTGCGGTGATGTTCCACGGCCTGTATACCCAGGGCAGTGGCCATGTGAGTCTTGCCGGTTCCAGGGCCACCGATCAGTACGACATTGTCAGCGCCATCGATGAACTCGCCACGGTGCAGTTGGCGCACCAGGGCCTCGTTCACTTCGCTGGATGCGAAGTCGAACCCGGCCAGATCCTTGTAGGCGGGGAACCGGGCGGCCTTGATCTGGTAGGCAATGGACCGGACCTCGCGTTCTGCCATCTCGGCCTTGAGCAACTGCGAGAGGATCGGCACGGCGGCATCGAAGGCCGGGGCGCCCTGGGCGATGAGATCGCTCACCGCCTGGGCCATGCCGTACATCTTGAGGCCGCGCAGCATGACCTCCACGGCAGCGCTGGCGGGATCATGACGCATGGCGCAGCCCCCGCAGATTATCATAGCGGCCGACGTCGGCGAGCGGCTCCTGGGCAAGGCGCAGGGCTTGTGGCGCGTCGATGGGTGATGCTGGCGGCGCCTTGCCGTCGGTCAGCCGATGCAGGATGTTGAGCACATGGGTCTTGGTCGGAACACCGCCCTCCAGCGCCAGTTCGACGGCGCACAGCACTGCCTGTTCGTCATGGTGCAGGACCAGCGAGAGGATCTCGACCATCTCCCGGTCGCCGCCGGGCCGCTTGAGCAGATATCCCTGCAACTGGCGGAACGCATCGGGCATCTCGGTAAACGGCGCGCCGTTGCGCAGAGCGCCAGGCTTGCGCTGGATCACCGCCAGATAGTGCCGCCAGTCATAGATGGTCCGCCCGGGAAGATGATGGCCCCGCTCGATGATCCGCTCGTGCTCACACAGGAACCGGCCCTCGGCGGCGATGACGATCCGGTCCGGGTAAACCCGCAGGCTCACCGGGCGGTTGGCGAAGGAGGCCGGCACCGAGTAACGGTTGCGCTCGAAGTTTACGAGGCAGGTCGGCGATACCCGCTTGGTATGCTCGACGAAGCCGTCGAAGGGCCGCCCCAGCGGCATCAGGCTGGCGACCTCCGCGGCATGCACATCGGCGATGCTGCCGGGCAACGCGCCATGTGCGATCTGCCCCCATTGCGCGATGCAGCGTTCTTCGAGCCAGGCATTGAGCGCATCGAGATCGGGGAAGCTGGGCATCGGCTGCCATAGCCGGCGGCGGGCATCCTGGACGTTCTTCTCGACCTGCCCCTTCTCCCACCCCGAAGCCGGATTACAGAACTCGGGCTCGAACAGGTAATGGCTGGCCATGGCCGCGAACCGGGCGTTGACCTGTCGCGCCTTGCCACTGCCGATCCGATCCACCGCGGTCTTCATGTTATCGAAGATCCCGCGCTGCGGCACACCGCCGAGCACCCGGAAGGCCTGGGTCAGCGCATCGAACAGCATCTCGTGGGTCTGGAGCAGATAGGCCCTGACGATGAACGCCCGGCTGTGCGACAGCTTGGTGTGCGCCACCTGCAGCTTGGTCTGCTTGCCGGCAATGATCGCCCAGTCCTCGCTCCAGTCGAACTGGAACGCTTCGCCTGGCTGGAACACCAGCGGCACGAAGGTCCCGCGCCCGCTGGTCTGGGAATCACGCTGCCGGTCGGCCTTCCAGTTGCGCGCAAAGGCCGCAACACGGCCGTAGGAACCATCGAAGCCCAGGGCGACGAGATCGGCGTGCATCTGCTTCACCGTGCGCCGTTGCTTGCGCGAGCGGCCAGCCTCGATCCGCAACCATCCCGCCAGCTTCTCGGCAAACGGGTCCAGCTTGCTTGGCCGGTCGGGCACCTTGAACCTGGGCTCAACCGCACCGCTGCGAAGATACTTGCGGATCGTATTACGCGAGAGACCGGTCCGTCGCTCAATCTCCCGGATCGGCATCCCATCACGGAAATGCCAGCGCCGGATTACGCTCAGTAACGCCATGTCGATCACTCCATAATCCCCCGACGCCAAAGCCAGGGGAAAGGTCAGAACATGGGTCACTTCTCAGTGGAAATTTATGCCTCTCCCGGGTCAACTCTCAACGGAAATCAACAGCTGCGGAACTCGTCCGCGACTGGATTGCAAGGCAGGCCTAAGCGGGGTTGTCGCCGCTACCCGCGACTTGCCTACGCCTCCTAGGCGCTACTGGTGGAATCCGCTTTTGCCGAGGCAATGACGGCGAGCATTGTCATTGCTTCCATGGAGTCGATCACTTCGGCATACTTGGCTTGAAGGTCTTCGAGATTTGCCTCATGCGCGGAAGGGCGTGTGTCGGCGCAACCGTCGCTGACGACGAACGGTATGAAGCCATACTGCAGGGCATCCAGCGCGCTTGCACGCACGCAACCCGAAGTCGAAAATCCCGTCACAATCACGGTATCCACGCCGCGTTCGCGCAAGTCATCGGCAAGTCCGGTGTCGAAGAATGCCGAGGGGTACTGCTTGGTGATGACTACATCGCCTGGCGACGGCTGCAGATCGTCGGGAAACCGGGCAAGAGGGGAGCCCTCGACAAAAGCTTGCAGCGCGGGAACCTTGCGGAAGAAGTGTCCGCCATCGGACCCGTCCGGTTTGTAGGTTACGCCCGTGAAGACCACAGGCGCACCCGCGCTTCGCGCTGCCGCCACCAGTTTCTTCGTAACGTCCAGGGCATGCGCGGCACTGTCTGCGAACAGCGGCGAGGACGGATCGAGATAGGCCTGCACCATATCCACGATCAGAAGGGCAGGGCGCTCTCCGGGCTGCAGATGACCCGAAAACGGCGCATCGTCCAAGGACATCAGATGGCGCCTTGCGCGGCAAGTTCCGCCAGTTTGCCGGCGTCGTAGTTCAAGAGCCGTCCGTAGACTTCTGCATTGTCCTGTCCGATCGAGGACGGGGCAGGGCGACGTACTTTGCTGGGCGTGTCCGAGAACTTCGGAAAGGCGTTCTGCATCTTCAGCGGACCCCAGCGTTCGGTCTCTACTTCGACGATGGCATCACGTGCGGCGAAATGCGGATCTTCGAGCATTTCAGGTGCGCGGTACATCTTTCCCGCCGGAACCGAATGTTCGATCATCAGCGCCTCGACTTCGGCGACGGTAAGCGTTGCCGTCCAGTTCTCTATCAACTGGTCCAGCTCGACCTGGTTGCGGCCACGCGAAACGTGATCGTGATAGCGTTCGTCCTTTGCCAGCTCGGGCCGCCCCATCGCCGCGCAAAGCCGCGTGAACACGGCGTCCTGGTTCGCGCCGATCAGGAACTCGCCATCCTTGCAACGATAAACGTTGGAGGGCGCGATGCCGGGAAGGACGGAGCCCGATCGCTCGCGGATGTACCCCGAGCGATCGTATTCCGGGACCACGCTTTCCATGACCTGCAGGACGGCTTCATACAGCGCGCTGTCCACGACCTGACCGCGTCCGGTTCGGTCGCGCGCCTGCAGCGCTGCAAGAGCGCCCATGCAGCCATAGGTTGCCGCCAGCGTGTCGCCGATCGAAATACCCATCCTGCTTGGTGCCCGGTCGGGGTCGCCCACTATATAGCGCCAGCCTCCCATTGCCTCGCCGATGCCGCCGAAACCTGCGCGAGCCGAATAGGGGCCGGTCTGACCATATCCGGAGACACGGACGATGATCAGCCGTGGATTGATCGCGTGAAGCGCTTCCGGGGACAGACCCCATTTTTCCATCGTTCCGGGCTTGAAGTTCTCGATCAGGATATCCGCTTTCGACGCAAGCTCGCGCGCGATCTGCTGTCCTTCGGAAATACGCAGGTTGGCGGTGACGCAGAGCTTGTTGCGGGAAACTACTTCCCACCACAGCTTGTCTTCGCCGCGCCCCCAGTTGCGCATGGGATCGCCGATCTCCGGCGGTTCGACCTTGATGACCTCGGCGCCCATGTCTCCCATAAGCTGTCCGCAGAACGGCCCGGCGATGAGCTGGCCCAGTTCGATGACTCTGAGGCCTTGCAGGGCGCCCTCGTCCATCGGGCTGGTCATCGGGTCGTCTCCGTCTGATGCCATTTCGGCTGGACCGGTGCCGGCAATCCGGTTTCCTGCTGGCAACGGGTTCGCAGAACCGCGATGCCCGGACCGAAGTCGAACAGCGGAAGGTCGGCGCGGCTGGCTTTCATTTCAGCTCTCAATTTCTTTGTTTCATCTTCGTTTACAAGTCCTTCGGAGGTCACGCTCACGCCATACGCGCGGGAACCTTCGGCCGTGCACAGCCCTTCGCGTACTTCGCGGGCGACGAGAGCCGGATCGCGTTCGAGTGGATCGCCCCAGCCGCCGCCACCCCAGGTAATGAAGTGCAACTGGTCACCAGCGCGCACTTCGACGTCCTCGACCTTGTTGCCGACGATTTCGGTCGAACCATCCGCACGTTCCATGATCTTGCGAGCGCGCATGCCGGGATGGCCGCCATTAACCCCCCAGGGCGGTACGAACCAGCGATCATCGTGGATGGCAATGCGCCCATCGGCAAGGAAGCGATAGGTCATGTGGATGCCGTTGCCGCCGCGGTGAAGCCCCGCGCCGCCGCTGTCAGGTTCGGTTTCGTAGCGTTCTATGCGAAGCGGAAAGTATCGCTCGAGAAATTCGTTGGGAACATTGGTGAAGCCGGGCCACAGCGAATGACCGTCCGGTCCATCGCCAAGCGGCCGGCCCGGAATGCCGCCAAATCCAATCTGGAACAGCTGGAACCAGTCGCCCTTGGCGTCGAGGCCGGAATAGAAGAGGTGCGGGGAAGAACTGAAGCCTGCGGCGTTGAGGAACTCGGGCGTCTTCTGGCCGAGCAATCCGCCAAGAATGTCGAATATCCTTCCCAAAGCATGTGTGCGGCCCGACAAGGCAGCCGGGAACTTGGGCTTCAGAAGCGATCCATCGGGAATGCGAACGTCGATCAGATCGTAGAAGCCGTCATTGAACAGGATCTGCGGATCGAAGACCATGATCATGTAAATCCCGAAGAACATCTTGAACATGTTCTCGTTGAGATAAAAATTGATCGAGGCCGCGCTTTGCGGATCGGTCCCTTCGAAATCGAGAATGACCCGATCCCCGTCGCGCCACATCGTGCACTTGATCCGGTACGGGCCGAACCCCATGCCATCGTCGCAGATGTAGTCTTCGAAGCTGACCGGCTCCTCGGCAACGGCCATGGCTATGAGAGACTTCATCGCGCGGTGGTTGCGAGCCAGCAATTCCTGCGTCGCGGAAACATAGACGTCATCTCCGAAGCGTTCCGCCATCTCGATCACGCGGCGCGCTGCGACACGGCAGGAAGCCACCAGCGCATTCAGGTCGGCAAGGCACCAGTCGGGCTTGCGCGTCTGGTGGAGGACCAGTTTCATCAGGTCTTCGTTGTATTCTCCCTTTTTCCAGAGCTTGACCGGCGGAATCCTGACACCTTCCTCGAAGATCGAGTGCGCGTTGATCGGCATCGAGCCCACGACCTTGCCGCCTATGTCGCTCTGGTGGCCGAACATGGCGGTGTAGGCCAGCAAGCGTCCGTCCTTGAAAACCGGCAGCAGCACCAGCCAGTCGTTGGAATGACTGATCGCCCCTTCGCAGCTGTATGGGTCGGAGAGGAAGATCATGTCTCCATCCTCGATCGTGCCTTCGAAGGAATCGAGGAAGCCGCCGATGAAGCTGCCGAACTGGCCTACGATCATCTTGCCGGACGGATCGGCGATCAGGGGAAAGGCGTCGCCCTGTTCGCGGATGCCGGGCGACATGGCCGTCCTGACCAGAGTCGCGTCCATCTCTATGCGTGCGTTCCGCAAGGCGTTCTCGATGATGTCGAGCGTTACCGGGTCGATCTCGACACGACCGAACGGCGCGGGATTGGTTTCAACGATCCGAGCGGGCATCGTTCAGGCTCCTTCGACCGGGTTGATCAGGATGTTGCCGACAGCGTCGACTGTCGCAACGCAACCGGCTTCGACCAGGGTGGTGGAATCCATTTCGGTGACGATGGCCGGTCCGGGAATGACGTCTCCAGCACGAAGCTTCGCCCGGTCATATATGACCGCCTGCTGTTCGCGGCCATCCATCCACAACGCATGATCGCGGATCTTTGCCGCGGCAGGATCGCCGTTTCCGCGCTCCAGCGCCGCAGCCGATAGCTCGGGCGCCTGGCCGAGGGCCACGGCTCGCAAGTTCACGATTTCGTGCGGCGTATTCATGTTGAACGTGAACAGCCGCAAATGTTCCGCATCAAAACGTTCGACGATGGCCTCAATGCCGCCTTCGCGCAGCGTGGCCTGGTCGATCGTCAACGGCACTTCAAAAGCCTGGCCTGCATAGCGCACATCGACTTCAAACAGGCTGGTCATGGCGTCTTCGGCGATTCCGTCAGCTGCGAGTTCGGCCCTTGTCTGGGCCGACATTTCGTCAAGCAGGGCAACAAGTTCTTCCGCTTCGGTATCTTGCGCCAGGCGGCTGAAGCTGCGCGCCGTTTCGGTGCGCATCCGCGTGGTTGCGTCGCCCAGAGCGCAAAGCACGCCGGGCGAGACTGGCGATATGGCCGGCCAACTGCCCATCAGCCTGGCAACGGCGTTGACGTGAAGGGGGCCGGCGCCGCCGAAGCCCATCAGCGCGAAATGTCGCGGATCGTAGCCCTGTTGCACGGAAATCATGCGCAGGGCGCCGAACATGTTTTCGTTGACGATGTCGATGATGCCTCTGGCGGCCGCCATCAGGTCGACGCCCAACGCATCGGCGACGGTCTGGACCGCCTTCTTCGCGCCTTCGCGATCAAGTTTGAACGAACCGCCCAACAGGTCTTCGGGAAGATAGCCGAGCACCACATTCGCGTCGGTCACGGTTGGTTCGGTCCCTCCCTTGCCGTAGGCGACCGGGCCGGGCACCGCGCCGGCCGATTGCGGGCCAACCCGCAATGCCCCGGTAAGTTCGGGGACGTAGGCGATCGAACCGCCGCCCGCGCCAACCGTCTTAACATCCAGGGCTGAGGCCCGCACCGAAAGGTGGCCGACTTCTGTGGTCCGCTGCCTGCGCGGCTCAAGGTTCTCGATGAGCGCGACGTCAGTGGACGTACCGCCGACGTCCAGTGTCAGGATGTTGCGCAGGCCTGCGTTCCTGGCCACCCAAAGTGCACCGGTCACGCCGCCGGCTGGTCCTGACATCAAGATGTTGACCGGATGTTCCTCGGCCTTTTCCGCAGACATCAGGCCGCCGTCCGATCTCAGCAGCGACAGCTTTCCGGTTATGCCTTCGTCCTGAAGACGGTTGCGCAGATTCGCCACGTATTTGCCAACCACGGGCCTGACCGCCGCATTTGCGACCGTCGACAAGGTCCGCTCATATTCCTGCATCTCGGGGAGCACCTGATGGCTCAGCGAAATGGGCACACCGGGCAGTTCTTCAGCCGCGATTTCTCCGATCCGGCTCTCGTGCGCGCCGTTTACATAGGCGTTGATCAGGCTGATCGTGATGGCTTCAACACCATTGTCGCGCAGCTTGCGCAATGCGGACCGGACATCGTCTTCGTCGATCGGGCGGACCTCCGATCCGTCGGCCGCGATCCTGCCCTTGACGGCTACCGTGTCTTCAAGCGCTGCTAGTGGTTGCGGCTTGGGCCAGATGATCCATGCCGCCAAACCGCCCGGCACGTAACTGCGCGCAATCTGCATGATGTGACGGTAACCTTCGGTGGTGACTAGGCCGACACGCGCACCTTTGCCTTCAAGTACCGCATTCGTGGCGACGGTCGTGCCGTGCAGGAAGTATTCGATTTCCGACGGGTTGATCCCCGCCTTCGCCGTGATCGCGCCGACGCCCTCGAGGATGCCCTCGGAACTGTCATGCGGCGTCGATGGCGTCTTGTGGCGCCAGAAAGCGCCGGTTTCGTCGTCGAAAAGCAGCAGGTCGGTAAATGTCCCGCCGACGTCAACACCGAGCCGGTAACGCATCAGGCAATTTCCTTTCCATGTTCCATCCGTGGCGGGAAGGGGCGAGCCCGGGAAACCATTGCTGGCAGATCCTTGCCCATGATTTGGCCGAGCCAGCCGTTGATCTCGATTAGCGCATCGAGGTCCAGGCCAGTCGAAATTCCTGCTCTTTCAAGCATGTAGACAACATCTTCGGTTGCGACGTTGCCGGCCGCGCCCGGGGCGAAAGGGCACCCGCCAAGGCCGCCGATCGAGGCATCCACGATGCTTGCACCGGCACCTGTCGCCGCCCAGACGTTGGCAAGCCCGGTGCCCCTGGTATTGTGGAAATGAACCCGTACCGGGATCGGAGCGATTGCGCGGCCAACGCGTTCTACCAATCGTGAGACATGGGCAGGGTTTGCAACGCCGATCGTATCCGCCAGGCCGATCTCGACGGGACCGGACCGCGCGATGGCTGTTGCCATTGCCAGGATGCGGTCTTCTGCCACTTCTCCTTCGAACGGACAGCCGAAGCTTGCACCGATCGTGACCTGCCCGGTGAGGCCAGCCGCCTTCGCGCGCTGGACGATCTCGCAGCTTGCTTCGACTGAGCCGTCGCTGGTTTGCCCCTGGTTCGCCATGGCGAACTTGTCGGTAGCCACTGCCACTGCGCCAAGCTGGTCGATCCGGCCGGTGGCGACGGCACGTTCCGCGCCGCGCAAGTTCATGACGAGACCAATGAAAGTCACGTCATCGCGTTCGGGCAGGTCTTCGCAAACGGCTTCTGCATCGGCCATCTGCGGAACCGCTCGCGGATTGACGAAGCTGGTCACCTCGATCCGCCGAGAGCCGGCGGCAATGGCCCGTTCGATAAGCGACAGCTTCGCGGAAGTGGAGATCACGGCCTTTTCGTTCTGTAAGCCGTCGCGTGGGCTTACTTCGACCATCTCGATGTATTTTGTATACATTATTCAGCGACCTCGCTGATCGGCTCAAATGCAGGGCGGGACTGATGCGCATCGGCATAGGCATGAAAGGCGCGCCGGATGTGCGCAGCCATGACGGCCTCTGCCCAGGCGCCGTCCCGGCGTGAAAATGCGGCTATCAGTTCCTCATGCTCGCTATACGAGCGCAAGAGCTCTTCTCGCCCGTAGTGGTAGGCTGTGCGCCACACGACAGGCTGTTCGACGAGGGTGTTCAGCAAAGCCTCGAGTCTGCGCGATCCGGCGGCCGCCAGGATGATGGCATGGAATTCCCTGTTGCCGTCGAGGAAGCCCAGGGTGTCCGGTTCGGGCTGGTTTATGGCTTCGCGGATAGCCGAGTTACAGGCGCGCAGCCTTTCAAGCGTGCCGTCATCCATCGCCATTGCTGCGCGCCTTGCCGCAAGCGATTCGACCATGGCTCTCAACTCGAATGTGTCGGCGACGTCCTCCAGGGTCCAGTCGGCAACGAAGGTTCTTTGCGCTTCGTTGCGCTTTACGAAAAGTTCTGCCTCCAGCCTTCGGAGTGCTTCGCGCACCGGGGTGCGGGAAACGCCGCAGCGTTCGGCCAGCGCCTCTTCGCCAAGCTGGGAACCTGGCTGGAGCTCTCCGGACAGGATCAGTGCGCGGATCAGTTCATAAGCCCTTTCGGATGCGCGCGACACGGTCCTCTCCAAAATCCTTGACCAAACCGGATTGTATACAATAGGCTGCGATTCTAGCAAGCCGCAACAGGCAATCCGGACAGCTTTCAGGGGAGAAGCTGCGGCGGGCATGCACTCAAGACCAACAGGGGGTCTTTCATGCGTTCCACTAATTGGTTGATCTCGGCGTCGGTTGCCGTTTTTGCAATGACCGGTTCTCCGGCGATGGCGCAGGATGCAGGCGCTGCGGCGACGAATGATGGCGATCCTTCGGCAATCATCGTAACTGCGCGGCGGCTTAGCGAGCGTTTGCAGGACGTGCCGGCCTCGGTTTCCGTCCTGACGGCGGCCGACCTCCAGACCACGGGGGCAGAACGGGCGCAGGACTTCGTCCAATTGACGCCCGGCGTCACCATCGTGACGGGAACCGCCGAAGCGGGCGATACCCAGATCAACATTCGCGGCATCAACGGCGCGCGCGATGCGGAAAGTTCGGTCGCCCTTGTGGTGGACGGAATTCTAAAGACCAATACTGCTCAGCTGAACCAGCAGCAGGGTACGTTGCAGCAGGTTGAAATTCTCAAGGGACCGCAAGGTGCGATCTATGGCCGCAATGCGGCTGCTGGCGCGATCGTGGTTCAGACGTTGAAGCCTGGATCGGAATTCGAAGGCGCCGCCCGCGCTTCATATGGCGAAAACAATACCTTCATGGGAACCGCTTACGTCGCGGGTCCGCTTGCCGACAATGTGGGCGCCGTTCTGTCGGGTTACTATTCTTCGACCGACGGATTCTTCAAGAACATCTATCTCAATGATTCCAGCACGGTAGACCAGAAGAAGGACTGGTCTGTCGACGGTCGGGTGATGGTAGGCCGCGACACCGCGACGCAGCTGGATATCAAGGCTCGTTACGGCGAGTTTCACGGTGCATCCCTGCCGTTTAACGCCGCGTTCCATTTACCGGGGTTCGCTGCGGTGAACCCTGCCTTCAACGAGAATGTGAACGCTCATCCGTTTCATTTCTACAACAACATTCCGGCGACCAACGACCAGACGAGTTTCGATGTGTCGGCCAAGCTCGATCAACAACTGGGCGGGATGAAGCTGGTTGCCTGGCTGCTCTATTCCAACGTCAAACAGGATCTTGTTGCAGATGGAACCTCGGCGGACTTCGGCCGCTACATTAGCGCAGTAGATCCAGCAGTTGATTCATCGGTGAACGCTTGTTTCAATTCGACTGCGGCGCTGACCGGATTTCCGGTCAATCAACCCGCCTTCATCGGTCAGATTCCGGTGCCGTTCCTGTTCGCGCCGGCGAATGGATCGACCTTCGGTCCTTACAGTCCGACGACATGCGACGGTACACAATACCAGGTTCGTAATCAGGAGGACATAAGCGGCGAAATCCGGCTGATGTCCGATCACGGCGGCCCCCTGCAATGGCAAGTGGGAGCCTATTACCTGCACATCAACCGCAAGGTCGGTGTGAGCCTTGGCGCCGATAGCGGGCAGGGCGTAATCAAGCAGCTCTACAATCCGCCCACCTCGGTGAATCCGACCTCGCTGCTACTTGCGGACAATTTCAAGACCGACGTTTACGCAGGCTTCGGTTCGCTTGAATGGAAGCCTTCTGCGCAGTTTCGCGCGGGTCTTGCGCTGCGTTATGACATCGAAGACAGGAAATCGGCATCGCTCGTGCCGACTGCGACGGATCCCTTCACCGGCGGCCCTATCAATCCGGGGCAGGCATTCGGCCCGCTTACGCCGAAATCGGCTCGGTTTGAACAGTTCGAACCCAAGATCACTTTGAATTGGGAGCCTTCACCCAACGTGAACCTCTATGCCAACTGGGGCATCGGCTTCAAATCCGGCGGGTTCAACAACCAGGGTTCCGCTGCGTTGATCGATGCGAACTTCAACCAGTTTATCAATGCGGGCGTGACGATAAACGACCAGTACAAGAAGGAGTGGTCGAGCGCCTGGGAGGCGGGCATCAAGGGCAGCATGCTCGACGACCATCTGACTTTCGATCTTGCAGGATATTATACCCGCGTTCACGATATGCAGTTCTTCGAGTTCTTCGTCGGAAGTTTCGGCCTGCTGCGCGTCGTTTCGAATATTGACCTTGTCGACATCAAAGGCGCGGAGGCGAACGTAACCGCCAGGCTTATTCGTAACTGGAAGGTGTACGGCTCACTCAACGTTACCGACAGCAAGATCCTGAAGAACAGCTCGCGGCCCTATACGGTTGGCAACAAATCACCCTATACCGCCGACTACACGATCAACCTGGGCACGGAACTCGATCCTGATCTGACCGATACGATCAAGCTGGTCGTGCGAGCGGATTACCGGATCACCGGGCCGACCTGGTTCCATACGGTTCAGAACCAGACGCGGCCGACACTGTTTTCCGGACTTCTGCCCATTTCCGCTCTGGCCCTGCCTTCGTCCGTAGGCGATGCGAACTTCGCGGCGGCCCGCAGGGATGCCTTCGGTGTCCTGAACCTTCGCGCCGGCCTGAAAACCGATCACTTCACCATAACGGTATTCGCCGACAATGCTCTCGACCGGAAATACATTGCCGAGGCCATTCCGGCGATCGAGTTCGGCGGATCGTTCATCTCTCCGGGAGCGCGCCGCACCATCGGTGTGGAAATCGGAGCAAAGTTTTGAGAAACCAAGCTGAATGAGCCCTAGGTAGCACTTGCAAAGGGCGCTCCCTCAACCTCGATCAGACAAACATCGTATCTGACGTTAATGGCATTTGCGATGCATCTGATCGAGGATGGGGGCGCAAGGGTAGGGGGCATTGCACTTAGGGGGCGTGTCAGAAGAATTTCACCCGGGTGCACAAAGGGTAGGGCTGGGCCATGCCCCGTCGTCGAACGCGGGATTGATATCTGCCACCAAACCGTGCGCTATTGGTGGACCAGATTAGGGCCGATGTTTGCCGTTGACCCCAATGCGATGCAGTGCTTCCGGTGGATGAAGACGCTGCAGAAATTCGCTTCTGTTCACGCATCGATCCTCAACCACTTTTCACAGGAACGCCATCTCGTCAGCAGGCCGCTTTCCGGGAGCCTTGCGTTCGGTTGAGCGCAGTTTTCATCCGACCGACACCTCCCGCCGGAGGATACTGCCCTCGGGATGTCCCCTTAGAAGCGGACGACAGGTCAGCATATTCATGTTTCCGTCCCCTGTTCGACCTTCCGGCGGTTCGTGCAAAGTCGCCGTTTTATTACACAAGTGTTTGTTAAAAAGCAAAAAAACATCTTTAGGCCAGATCAATAAGCTCGCAATCGTCCCAAATTTGGACGATGCCTTAATGCCGGCCGGCTTGCGATCCGGCCGCCAGTTCCACGACTTCTTCGGTAATCTGCTCCTGCCGCAGGCGGCGGGCCTCTGCGATCAGCGTGTCGTGCCTTTGCGCGATGTTGTTCCGGGCAGCCGCCATGGCGAGCATCCGCGCTTCGTTTTCGGCGGCGAACGACATCACCGCCGCTTCGCCAAGTTCTGCAAAGACATATTCGTCCACCAGCCGGGCGAGCAGGTCGGGCGCGGAAATCTGGATCAGCGGAGGGGCGCTGCTGCGCACTTCGTGAAAGCGCAAGAAATCGAATGGCAACAGGCGACGGTTGACCGTTCGTTGCGCCTCTCCACTTTCCGCAGGCAGCTGGTGGACGATGTAGAGTTCGGTTCCCGGACGCCCCGAAAGGCGGTTGAACAGGTTGTCTGCCAGCCGGTTGGCCAGCGTCGAGGTTTCGTCGATATGGGCGGCCATCGGCAACGACCAGGCGGGATCGAATGCACGTTCGCGGGCTGCGGCAAGCGCGCGGTCGCCCACTATGACCAGTTCAGTGTGGCGGTCACCCGGCGCCTCCAATAGGGCGGTAGCGGCGTTCAGTACCTTCGTGTTGAACGCGCCGACAAAACCGTGTTCCGATCCGAAAGCGATAACGGTGCGCGATTGCGCTTCGTCCTCTCCAGCAAGCCGGGGCGCCGTCGGGAGCAGGGCGAGTGCCTGCGCTATGGCGGCACCGACCGTACCAGCATAGGACTGGACGCCTGCCAGCCGCCCCGCGGCTTCCTGCAACCGCGTGGCAGCGATCGCGCGCATCGCGCCGACGACCGATGAAAGCTGGCCGACGCTTTTGATCCGCGCCTCTATCGCGTCCAGCCGCTCAGCCATCGGCCAGTTCCGTCACCAGCGCGGCGAGCGCGGAGAGCGTCTGGTCGTCCAGCTTTTCGCCGCCCTCGATCCTTGCGGCAAGGCCCGGCATCCGGGTTGGCAGCGTTGCGGCAATCCGTTCGCGCAGGACGGGAATTGCGTCGGGCGCAACGGGGTCGAGCGCGCCTTGTCCAAGCGCGGCGAGAAGCGCGACTTCGGCCTCTACCGGCATGGCCGCGAAACGGCTTTGCACCAGCACTGCGCGAATGCGCTCTCCGCGCGTCAGGACAGGGCGGAAGCGCGTATCGGTTATGCCACCGAAGCGCGTGAACATTTCAAGTTCCTGGAATTGCGCGTAATCCAGCCTTACGCGCCCGGAAACCTGGCGAAGCGCGGGGCGCTGCGCCTTGCCGCCGACTCGGCTGACGCTGAGCCCGACATCGACCGCCGGGCGCCGGTTCGCCGCGAACAGCTTTGAATCCATCACGATCTGGCCATCGGTGATGGAGATGAGGTTGGTGGGAATATAGGCGGAAAGGTTGCCGGCATCGGTCTCCGCGATCGGCAGTGCGGTCAGCGAACCGCCACCCAGTTCGGGCGCAAGCCGTGCCGCGCGTTCAAGCAGGCGGGCGTGGAGGTAGAAGATGTCGCCCGGATAGGCTTCACGCCCCGGCGGTTCGCGCGTCAGCAACGCCAGTTCGCGGTGCGTTGCCGCGTGCTTGGTCAGGTCGTCGATCACGATCAGCGCATGCCCGCCCTTGTCGCGCACGTGCTCTGCCATGGTGAATCCGGCAAAGGGCGCGATCCATTGGAGGCCCGGTGCCGAGGCGGCGGGGGCGATGACGAAGATGCAGCGTTCGAACGCCCCGTGGGTGCGCACCGCTTCGATGGCGCGTTCGATCGCCGAGGCTCGCTGCCCTACCGCGACGTAGACGCAGACCATGTCCGAATGCTTCTGGTTGATGATCGCGTCTAGCGCGAGCGATGTCTTGCCCGTTGCGCGGTCGCCGATGATCAGCTCTCGCTGTCCGCGTCCGAGCGCGAACAACGCGTCGACTACCAAAACACCGGTTTCCACCGGTTCACTTACCAGCGCGCGCTCGATGATCGCGGGGGCGGCGCGTTCCACCGGCATCCAGCCGTCGGGCCTGATCGGGTCGCCTTCGTCCAGCTGTCGGCCCAGCGGATCGACCACGCGGCCAAGCAGCCCGTCGCCAACCGGCACCTGCACGACTTCGCCGGTTCCGGACACGCGCGTACCCGCTTCGATCGCGTCGGCTTCATCGAGGATGATCGCACTGATCGTTTCCTCGTCGAGCGCGAGGGCAAGTCCGGTCTTGCCGCCTTCGAAGTGCAGCAGCTCGTTCAGCCGGACGTCCGGCAGGCCGGAAATATGCGCGATGCCATCGCCCACCTGCACCACGGTTCCGAACGAGCGGGCCTGCGGCGCAAGGTCAACCGTGGCGAGGGCGCGGCGTCCCTGCGCAAGCCAGCGCGCGTCTTCCGCCGCGGCTGGCGCGCCGCCTTCTGCGCGTTCCTTATCCCCCTTCATCGGATTGCTCCGGTTCCGCCGCGAGGCCGGCCGCTATGCGACCGAGCCCATCGCGCAGGCTGGCATCGATCTCCACGCCGCCCCCGGCCAGGCGCAGGCCCGCAATCAGCGCCGGATCGACACGCGGGGTAAAGCTTGCCTGCTTGCCAAGGTTCCGCTTTATCATCGCGTCAAGCATGGCGCCCTCCGCCTTGTCGAGCGGCCTTGCCACGGTAAGCTCCGCCCGTGCCGGATCGCCCGAGATGGCATCGCGCGACGGTTGCGGAAGTGCCTTCAATGCCTTCTCGAAGCCATTGAAAAATGAAGAAACTGGCAAACCCCTTGCCGGGCCTTCCAGCAGCTTATGCGCGATGTCGATAGCCAGCGCATTGGCGCGGTGTCCGACGCGTGCATTCTCCGTGTGCTTCAGCCGGGTGATCTGCTCTGCCGCTTCCGACCTTTGCCGGGCGATCTCCGCCTCGGTATCGCGGAGCAGAGCCGCGCGCTGCTTTTCGGCTTCCTTGCGCGCATCCTCGACTATCGCCTTGCGGTCTATCACTACGGAATCGCGGCGCGCCTGTGCCTCGCGGTCTGCCTGTTGAGCCGCGTCTCTGGCGCTGGCCGCATCATCGAGCAGCCTCTGCGCCTCTGCCTGCCGCTCTTCCACGATCCGGGCCATCGGACGGAACAGGAAGCGCCCGAGGATGGCCACCAGCACAAGCAGGTTGACCGCCTGCAGCACCAGTGTCCACCAGTCGATTTGCATGACTGCCGTGCCCCTTACTTGATGTAGGGATTGGCGAAGAGCAGAAGCAGCGCGACGACCAGGCAATAGATCGCCATGGTTTCAATCATGGCGAGGCCGACGAAGAGCGTGCGCGCGATGGTGCCGTCGGATTCTGGTTGCCTTGCGATGGCGTCCATTGCCGCGGCAACGGCGCGCCCTTCGGCCAGTGCGGGGCCGATTGCCCCGAACGAAACGGCCAGCGCAGCGCCGATAATGCTGATTTCCTCGGTGGTCATGCCTCGGTTTCCTCTTGCGGGTCTTCTGTCTGTTGGGACGTGTCGCGCACCGCCGCGGCGATGAACACGGTTGAAAGAATGGCGAAGATGTAGGCCTGAACCGCGCCGGTCAGCAGTTCCAGCGCCATGAGCGGGATCGGTACGAGAAGTCCGGCCAGCGACAGGACGATGCCCACCACGAACACCCCGCTCATCACGTTGCCGAACAGGCGCACCAGCAATGAGAATGTGCGCGTCACCTGCTCCACCAGGTTGAGCGGGGCCATGATCCAGCTCGGCTCTGCAAACGTGCGCAGGTATCCCAGCGGGCCGTTTGCGCGGATGCCGTGCCAGATGGTTGCGAAGAACACGATCAGCGCCAGCGCGGCGTCTGTCTCGATCCGCGATGTCGGCGGGTGAACGCCGGGTATCAGCGAAGACCAGTTGGCAGCGAGGATGAACAGGAAGATCGTGCCGATCAGCGCGCGATAAGGTGCCGGATCGGCCTGAACGATGTCGGCGATCTGGCGGTCGAGGGCGCGCGTCACCAGTTCGAACGCCGCCTGTGCCTTGCCGGGGCGCAGCTTCAGCCGCCGCGTGACAAGAAGCGAGCCAAGCATCATCGCCGCCATGATGCCCCATGTCGCGATCACCGGCGCGGTGATGGGCACGGGGCCGGCATGGAACAGCGGCTCCATGACAAGGGGTGAACCCTTCATGGATCGCGCCTCGCCTTGCGCAGGACTGCTGCGCGTGCGGCGAAAAGGCCGACGGACCCGGCCAGCAGCGGCCACGCGCCAAGCCGTGCAAGCAGGAACAGGCCGCCGGCGAGAATCGCAAGCCGACCGAATTGAAGCAGGACGGCGCGCGGTGCGCGGCCTTGCGCATAGTCCTGCGTGACTGTGTGCAGCGATGAGAAATGAATCCATCCCAGCAATGCCCCGCCCAACAGTGCGGCGGCGATGGTCAGGGCGGGGGTGAGCGCGATCATAGCCGCCTCTGCATCCAGCGCCATGCCGACCACATGCCCAGCCCGGCGCCGATCATGAAGAAGGGGGGCGTAAGCGAAAGGCCGGTGCCGAAATACCAGTCGAGCCAGCGTCCGGCCACAAGGCCCAGCAGCATAGGCGAAACGGTTATCCAGCCGAGCACGCCGATCTGCCCCAGCCACGTGCCCATGGAGGGGCCGGGATCGGCGCGGTGGCGCCTGTCCCGGCTGCTGGCCTTGTGCACGGCGCGCGTCATCGGGTCGCCGGGGGGCGGTGTCGACGAAGACGGAGGCGTCGACGATGGCGGGGGCTCGGCCGTCATTGCCCCGGCTCCCGGAACATCGATTCCAGCCCGTCACGCGCGTCCGGCACCAGAAAGCGCATCAATTGTCGCACCGCGCGCGCGTGCAGTCGCATCTGTGCGACGCGGGCCACGCGGTCGGCATCGGTTTCGGCTTCGCGACGGGCGGCGATTCCGGCTTCAAGCTCTCCCAGCCGGTCCCCCAGCAAGGCTTCGCGGCAGGCGATGGCGACGTCGTGCCCGTTACTTACGCTGAGCACGCCCGCGCGCACTGCGCAGAAATGGGCCGTCCGGTCCTTGTCTCGCCAGCGTACCACCGAAGGTGGCAGTACGGTCAGGAAATCCGCATGTTGCGGCAGGATACCAAAGCTGCCGGTCTCGTCGCTTGCCTGCACCGAGACGACACCTTCGGCATCGACCACGCGCTCGCGCGGCGTCGAAATGGTAAGGTGCAGCCCGCCGGTCATCCCGCAGCCTTTTCCTTGGCGCGTGCATCGTCAAGCGTGCCGACCATGAACAGGGAGCTTTCGCGCCACCCGTCGCATTCGCCGTCAAGGATCGCGCGGCATCCGGCGATGGTGTCTTTCAGGGAAACCTGCTTTCCGGCAACGCCGGTGAAGGCTTCCGTCACGACGAAAGGCTGGGTGAGGAAGCGTTGCAGGCGGCGCGCGCGCTCCACGGTCCGGCGGTCCGCCGCGCCAAGCTCTTCCATGCCCAGCAGCGAAATCACGTCCTGCAATTCCCGATAGTGCTCAAGCGCGCGGCGCACATCCATGGCGACCTGCGCGTGTTCGTCTCCCACGATCAGCGGATCGAGCAGGACGGAGGACGAGCCAATCGGGTCGATCGCCGGATACATCCCTTCGGCAGCCATTGCACGCGAGAGGACGACCATCGAATCCACGTGTGCGGCGATGGTCGTGACGGCGGGATCGGTGAAATCGTCAGCGGGAACATAGACCGCCTGGATCGCGGTGATCGACGCTTCGCCAACCGACGCGATCCGTTCCTGCAACGCGGCGACTTCGCTGGCAAGTGTCGGCTGATAGCCCACGCGCGAAGGAAGGCGTCCAAGCAGGCCGGAAACCTCCGCACCCGCCTGGACGAAGCGGAACACGTTATCCATCAGCAGCAGCACGTTGCGGTGCAGCGTGTCGCGGAAATATTCGGATACGGTAAGCGCCGTCATCGGCACGCGCCAGCGCGCGCCGGGCGGTTCGTTCATCTGGCCATAGACCAGCACGGTTCGCCCGATCACGCCGGATTCGCGCATGTCCAGCAGCATTTCATGCCCTTCGCGCGAACGCTCTCCCACACCGGCGAACACGGAAATGCCTTGATATCCGGTCACCATCGCATTGATGAGTTCCATCACCAGCACGGTCTTTCCAACGCCCGCCCCGCCGAACATCGCCGCCTTGCCGCCGCGCGCCATGGGCACCAGCAGGTCGATCACCTTGATGCCGGTGTGGAACAGATCGCCTGTCGCGGGTCGCATGGCCAGCGGTGGCGGTTCGCGGTGGATCGGCCATCTGGGCGTGTCCTTCGGCAGGGGCGGGCCGTTGTCGCCCACCGCCCCGGTCACGTCGAGCAGGCGACCCAGCACGTTTTCGCCCACCGGGGCGGTAAGCGCGGCCCCCGTGGCGCGAGCGGGATCGCCGCGCTTGAGGCCCGATGTGGGCTGCAGCGCGATGCAGCGGACCGTCCGTTCGTCCAGATGGGACTGGACTTCGGCGATCACCGTGCGCCCGCCCGGTTCCCCGACTTCGATGGCCTGGTCGATCGCGGGGAGGGGTGGGCGGCAGAAGCGGACGTCCAGAACCGCGCCGCGCAGGGATGATACCGCGCCACCGGCCAGAACCTCGTCACCTTCGACAGTCTGCATTGCCGGCAATCTCCGCCAGTCCGTTTCAGAGCGTATTATCGAATGGCGGTGATCCGCAATCCTTGATGCGGCGCAAGCGCGCGGCAAAACCGGCGCACAATCCTCCCCGGGGTCCGAAACGGGTTAATTTCGCGGCCGGCCTGCGGTAAAAGCCCGGATATGAAGCCGCAGGCAGATTTGCAGCCGGGTTGCGCCGCCCTGGCCGAGTGGCAGAGCCTCGTGGGGCAAGGCTTGGTGCGGGCAAGGGGCCGTCTGACCAGCGGAGAGCGGTTTGGGTTAGACTGAAAGCTCCGGCATGCGCCATCCGGGGGGATCGAGCCGCGCGGCGTTCAAGGTTGCCAAATTGTATCCCCCGTTCAAACTCCAATGCACCTATAGGCGGGTAATCCACTGGGTATGCGATTACGCATTCTGATGGAGAAAACCGATGAACCAGATTTTGAAATGGACCCTCCTGCCGCTCGCCTCCACGGCCATTCTGCTTTCCGGCGCGGCGAATGCGGCGCCCGCGCCCAAGGTGTCCAAGGCAAGGGCGCAAGTCATTGCGCTGAAGGCGGCGCCAGGCAAGATCGTCGAGTCCGATTATGAAAAGGAAGACGGTATCTGGCGTTGGTCTTTCGATATCCGGCAAGGCAAGCGCATTCACGAAATCGGGATCGATGTCATGACCGGCAAGATCGTCGAAAGCAGCTTTGAAACCCCTGGCGACAAGGACTGATCGGAGGCCGTGCGTATCCTGGTGGCCGAAGACGAGCCGGAAACCGCGCAGTTCGTGGCAAACGGCCTCCGGGAACACGGGCACAACGTGCTGCTTGCGAGTAGCGGCCCCGATGCGCTGCACTTCGGTCTTACCGAAGATCTGGACCTGATGATCCTTGACCGCATGCTGCCGGAACTGGACGGGCTATCCGTCCTGCGCCGGCTGCGGGCGGCGGAGATCATGGCACCGGCGATCATGCTGACGGCCCTCGGCCGGATAGAGGACCGCATCGAAGGACTGGATGCCGGTGCCGACGATTATCTGGTCAAACCGTTTGCCTTTGGCGAACTGTTCGCGCGGGTTAATGCCCTCAGCCGCCGCGCCGCGCCGCAAGAGGCGGTTACGCGGCTGGTGGCAGGCCCGATCGAGATGGACCTGCTGCGGCGTGAAGTGCGGCGCGATGGCGCGCCTGTCACGCTTCAGCCGCGCGAATTTCGCGTGCTGGAAGAGTTGATGCGCCATCCGGGCGAATTCGTGACGCGCACGATGCTGCTCGAAAGGGTTTGGGATTTCCACTTCGACCCGCAGACCAAGATCGTGGAAACGCACATCAGCCGGTTGCGTTCGAAGCTGAACGAAGGCGGGTTGCCGGACGTCATAGAAACCGTGCGCGGTGTCGGTTACCGGATGCGCGAACAATGAAAGTGTTGTTCAGGAGCGCTGCATACCGGATTGCCTTCATCTCGTCGCTGGCCTTTGCGCTGGCAACGGTGTGCCTGGGCGCGGCGGTCTATCTTGCTGCGCACGAGGCGTTTTCTCGCCAGTTGGACGCAAGTATCGAACAGGCGACCGGCGCGCTCCTCACCGAAATGCATGACGACGGAATAGGCGGCCTGCGCGAGGCCGTGGCCCAGCGCGATGCGACGGGGCCCGATGCCCTGGGCTATGCCCTGTTCGATCCGGCTGGGCGCAGGGTCGCGGGGCAGATGAACACGCAACCGACGCCGCCCGGCTGGCACCGGATCACTTTTATCGATCCTAAGGAAGGGGCCGACCCGGCCCGCGCGCTGGTGACCGATCTTTCGGACGGCTATCGCCTCGTCGTCGCGGCGGATCTTGAACCGCTGGAGGAGATCGACCGCACGATCCTGACCATCTTCGGTGTCGCCTGTGTGGCACTGGTGGGGATCGGTGCGCTCGGCACGTTCTTGCTGGGCGGCTATTTGCGCCGACGATTGTCGAGGATCGAGGATACCGCCTCGGCCATCGTCGCCGGCGATCTGACACCGCGCATGGAGATCGGGCCCGCGGACGACGAATTCGACCGCGTCGCCGCCTCGCTCAACGCCATGCTGGACCGGATAGAGGGGCTGGTGGCCAACCTGCGGCAGGTTACCGGCGACCTGGCGCATGACATGCGCACACCGCTTGCCCGCCTGCGCAATCGGCTCGAGCTTCTGCTTGATCGCTCGAACGATCCGGAATGCCGCGAGATCGCGGAGGATGCGGTCGACCGCGCGGACGATGTACTCCGGTTGTTCGAAGCGATCCTGCGCATATCGGAACTGGACGGAAGCGATCTGCGGCATCGCTTCACGCCGGTCGATCTTGGCGGGCTGGTGACGGAACTGGGTGAGATCCACGCCCCTATCGCAGAGGACGCGGGACGGTCGCTGGTTTGGGCGGGCGCACCGGGCTGCGTCGTCAGTGGCGACCGCGAACTGATCGCGCAGGCGCTTATCAACCTGATCGAGAACGCCTTGCGCCACACGCCGCCGGGCAGCCGGATCCGTCTGGCCGCATCGTGCGACGAACGAGCCGTGACGGTGAGCGTTTGCGACAACGGGCCGGGCATTCCGCAGGCAGATCGCCGTCGCGCGTTCGAACGCTTCGTGCGCCTTGAGGCGTCGCGTTCGACGCCGGGGCACGGCCTGGGTCTCAGCCTCGTGCAGGCCATTGCCCATGCCCACGATGCCACCATCGCCTTGCACGACGCGACGCCCGGACTGGACGTTACGCTGCACTTCAAGCGGAGGCGGGACACATGAAACGATACGCTCTGCTTGCCCTGCTGTTGATCGGCGGCTGCGCACACTATCGGCCAGTGCCGCTCGATCCGGGGCAGGAAGCGCTCACGCCGCCGGTTGCATCGGTGCTGGAGGAAAAGGCGGACAGGATCAGCCGGCCCTGGCTTGCGCCGGTCAAGCTGGACTTGTCGGCGCCGCTCACACCCGATGCGGTTGCGACGCTGGCGGTTGTCAACAACCCCGATCTCAGGGCCGCGCGAGTCCGCGCGCGCGTTTCGGACGCGCAGGTATTCGCGGCGGGGCTGCTGCCCGACCCCTCCATCAGCCTTGGCGCAAGCAAGGTGCTGCACGGGCCGGACCCGATGATGGACCTGGCCAGCGCCTTCGCGCTCGATATCGACGCGCTGCGCACCCACGGCGTGACGCGCGAGAAAGCGAAGGCCGAAGCGCGGCAGGTGCGGCTCGATCTGGCGTGGCAGGAATGGCAGACGGCCGGTCTGGCGCGGATCGAGGCGGTACGCACGCAGGCGTTGGACCGGCAGGCGACGCTGGCTCGCAAGTCGGCCGAAGCGTCGCAATGGCTGCTCGAACGCACGCAGAAGGCCGCGGCGCGTGGCGACGTTTCGGGTGGCCGCCTGCAGGCCGCGCGGGTCGCGGCGCTGGATGCTTCCACCAGGCTGCGCACGGCGGAGCAGGATCTGTCCACAGCCCGCAGTGCCCTGGCGAGGCTGCTGGGATTGCCGCCGGGGACCGTGCCGGAACTGGCCGCCGCGCCGTTGCCGGATGCACCGCCCGGTGCCGATGCACTGTTCGCTCTCGCGCGTCGCAACCGTACCGACCTGCAGGCGCTTCAGGCCGGCTATGCCGCGCAGGAAGCGGCGGTCCACAAGGCAGTGCTCGACCAGTTTCCGACGCTCAACCTTACGTTCAATGCCAACCGCGATTCGGCAGGCAACACGCTGGTCGGCCCGGCGATCGATTTCACCCTGCCGCTGTGGAACCGCAACCGCGGAGGAATAGCTGTCGCGCGGGCAACAAGGGCGGCGCTCAAGGCCGAATACGGTGCGCGCCTGTTCCAGACGCGGTCCGATATCGCTGCCGCCGAAAAGGGCATCGCGCTCGCCTTTCGCCAGCGCGCCGAGGCCGAAAAGGGGCTCGCAACCTTGCGCGCCTATGCAGAGGCGTCAGGCCATGCCGCCAGTCGCGGCGATATCAGCGGGGAAACCGCCATCGTCGCGCAACAGGCCTTGCGCGACCGGCTGACGCAAATCGACCAGAGCGAGCAGGCGATCCGTGAACAGATGATCGCGCTAGAACTGCTGACGGGAACCCCAAGGAAGGCATGGAAGTGATGATCCGCCGCTATACTCTGTCACTATTGCTTCTTCTGGCCGCCTGCTCAGGCAGCGCGGACGGCGGCAACAGTCAGGCGAAGCCGGTGGCGCTGGTTTCGCTCGCCACTGCGACCAGGGACAACGTCGAGCAGACGCTTACGCTCTACGGCGCGGTTCAGAAGGACAGCACCGCCCAATACGCTTTGTCCACGCCTTTGGAGGCGATCGTGGGCGAGATTGCCCGGCCCGTCGGCAGCACGGTCAGGCAGGGTGACGTCGTGGCGCGGCTCAAGCCCAGCCCGCAAAGCCGGGCCGCGATGGCCAAGGCCGCCGCCGACGCCCGCACGGCAAACCAGGCCTATGCCCGTGCCCGGCGCCTGCGGGCGGACGACCTGGCGAGCGATGCCGACGTAGAAAGCGCACGCAGTGCCGCCGTCGCCGCGAAAGCGCAGCAAGACGCCATGATGCTGGGCGCGCGCGATCTTACGCTGCGGGCCCGGGCTGCGGGCACCGTGGAATCGGTGCCGGTCAATCCCGGCGATCTGATCGCGGCGGGCAGCACGGTCGCGACGCTTGTCCGTTCGGGGGCAGGGCGGGCCGGCTTCGGCATCGATCCTGCGGCCGCGATCCGGATCAGGCCCGGAACGCACATACGCGTGGGTGCGGCTTCCGGTCGGCCCACGCTGACGGTCCCGGTCGAAAGCATCGATTTGACCGCCGATCCGCAGACCCGGCTGGCATCGCTCTATGCGCGCATCCCCGCACAGGCAGGGTTGGGGGCGGGCCAGCCGCTGACGGCGCAAGTGCCGCTCGCCACAAGCACCGATGCGATTACCGTTCCTTATGCGGCGCTGCTGGACGATGGCGGGCAGCCCTATGTCTATGTGGTCAAGGGCGGCGTTGCACACCGGCATGATGTCGTCACCGGCCCTTCGAATGGCCAGCGCATCGCCATAGAGAAAGGGGTGGCGCCGGGCGAAAAGGTCGTCACGGCAGGTGGCACCGCGCTTGAGGATGGCATGAAGGTGCGCACCAAATGAGCACCGGACTGGCCCGGCACGCCCGCGCGCTCTGGCTGGCGATGATCCTGCTTACGCTGGGCGGGGCCATCGGCGCGCTGAATCTGCCGGTCAGCCTGTTTCCGCAGATCGATTACCCGCGCGTCGTCGTGTCGATCGACGCCGGAGAGCGCGATGCCGCGCAAATGGAAGCGCAGATTACCCGGCCCATGGAAATCGCCTTGCGCGGCGTGCCGGGCGTTACCCGCGTCCGCTCGACGACAAGCCGGGGTTCGGCGGAGATCCAGCTCAATTTCTCGTGGGGTGAGAACATGGCCCGCGCCCTGCTGGCAACGCAGGGCGCGCTGTCCACTATCCAGCCCGACTTGCCCGCCGGGACGCGCTACAGCGCGTGGCGTGCCGACCCGACCGTATTCCCGGTTTACGGCATCGCGCTGACATCCAGATCGCTCGACCAGGAAGCCTTGCGCCAGCTTGCCGAACTGAAGATCCGGCCTGCGCTGACCGGCATTACGGGGGTCGCGGCAGTGGACGTGCTCGGCGGCTCGCCGCGCACCTTCGAAGTCGATGTCAACCCTTCGCGGTTGACGGCTCTGGGGCTGAGTCCAACGGACGTGGCGACCGCGCTCGGCAAGGCCAACGTCGTGCGCGGCGCGGGGCGGATCGAGGATCGGCACCGGCTCTATCTGGTGCTGGTAGAAAACCGGCTTGCCAATGCCGCGGACATTGCCGCGACGCCGATCAAGGCGGGGAGCGGGGGAAGCGCGGGGCTTGTGACGGTAGGCGATGTCGCGACGGTCCAGTCCTCCGTCACGCCCAACTACACGCTGGTGACGAGCAACGGCCAGAATGCCGTGCTGGTCAATGTCCGTCAGACGTTCAGCGGCGATACGGTCCAGGTCGTAAGGGACGTTTCTGCCAAGATGAAAGCGCTGGGCCTGCCGCCCAGCGTGAAGGTGTCGCCATTCTATGACCAGTCCGAACTGGTGACGGGGGCCGCCAATGCGGTGCGCGACGCGATCCTGTTCGGCGCGGTACTGGCAGGCCTGGTCCTTTTCGTGTTCCTGCGCTCGGCCAGGCTGATGGCAATCACGGCGGCGGTCCTGCCCGCGGTGCTGGCGGGCACATGCCTTATTCTGTTCGCCATGGGCATGCACTTTGACATGATGACCCTTGGTGGCATGGCCGCTGCCGTGGGCCTTATCATAGACGATGCCGTTGTCATGCTCGAACACATGATGCGGCGCATGCAGGAAGGCGCGGCCAGTGATCCGCCGGGGTTGCTTGCCGCCGCCGCCGAAATGGGAAAACCGCTTTTCGGTTCGACCGGCGCGACAATCGTGGTTTTCCTGCCGCTGGCCTTTATCTCCGGGGTCACGGGCGGCTTTTTCAAGGCGCTGGCGGTGACCATGGTGGCGGCTCTCGCCATTTCGTTGATCTTTGCGCGCTTTCTCATCCCTCTGGCTGCCGCCTACTGGTTGCGTGAAAAGGACGCGGAGGCGGCGGAAAGCGCCGGGGGGCTGCTGGGGCATATGATCACGGTCTATGATCGCGCCGCACACCGCCTTCTTGCACGGCCGGGGCTGCTCGTCATCGCCTTGCTCGTGGGGCTGTCGGCAGCGGGCTTCTATTCCTATCGCCACGTCCCGTCCGGTTTCATGCCGCATATGGACGAAGGCGGATTCATTCTGGATTACAAGGCCCAGCCGGGCGCGGCATTGAGCGACACCAACCGTCTGTTGAAGCAGATAGAACAGATCATCCAGTCGACGCCCGAGGTGACCAGCTATTCGCGGCGAACCGGGGCGCAACTCGGCGGCGGGCTGACCGAATCTGACGAGGGCGATTACTTCGTCCGCCTGAAGGGCGGATCGCGCCGTCCGATCGACGAAGTGATGGCCGAGATCCGCCGGAAGATCCAGACAAGGGTTCCGGGTGTCGAAATAGAGACGGCGCAGTTGATGGAGGACCTGATCGGTGACCTCACCGCCGTTCCCCAGCCAATCGAGATCAAGCTGTTCGGTGACGATCCCGCGGCGCTGGCAAAAGCGGCGAAGCAGGTCGGCACGGCGATCGGCAAGGTCCTGGGCGTTGTGGAAGTCGTCGATGGCTTGCGCGTTGCCGGCGACGCGATTTCCGTCAAGGTCGATCCGGGTGCCGCGCTGCAGCAGAATCTCGATCCCGATGCGGTTGCCAAACAGCTCGAGGCGCTGGTCGGCGGCGCATCGGCCACGCAGGTCCGCGTTGGGGAGCAACTGGTGGATGTGCGGGTGCGCGGACCGGGATCGCTGCGACAGCGCGCCGACGAGATTGCGCAAATGCCGATCACCGCGCCCGATGGTCACACGGTCCGTGTCCGCCAGATCGCGAAAGTATCGATCCTGGCCGGCCAGAAGCAGCTTACGCGTGAGGATCTGGCGCCCTTCATCGACGTGACCGCGCGACTGGAGGGGCGCGATCTCGGGTCTGCCATGAAGGAGATTCGCAAGACCGTCTCCGCGCTTTCCCTGCCGCCTTCGATCCGTGTCGATTATGGCGGGCTCTATGCCCAGCAGCAGAAGAGCTTCAGGGATCTTGCCATGGTCTTCGCCGCAGCCCTGCTGCTTTCGGCCTTGCTGCTGACCGTGCTGTACGAACGGATCGCGTGGACGCTTGCCGCGATGACGACCGTGCTGCTTTCTGCCGCCTGCGTTTTGTGCGGGCTGTGGATCACCGGCATCGAACTCGATATCTCGGCGCTCATGGGGCTAACCATGGTGGTCGGCATGGTTAGCGAACTGATCGTCTTCTTCTTTGCAGAGCTGGACACGGACAAGCCGGTAGATCTGGCCGCCCTGCAGGAAGCGGGCCGCAAGCGCCTGCGGCCGATCCTGATGTCCGCACTGATCGCGATTCTCACGCTCAGTCCACTGGCGCTGGGGTTCAACCGGGGTGCGGGCCTTCAGCGTCCGCTGGCCACCGCGATCATCTTCGGCCTTACCGCCGCCGTGCCGCTGGTTCTGCTGTTCCTGCCCGCTCTTGTCGCGGTTCTGACCCGCCGTCCGCAAGCGAACGGCTGATATTCGGGGCAAGGCGCAGTCGGTCCGGCCATTGTCCCTGGCCGGATCGCGGCCGCGGATGCCGTGCTGTCGGGGGCTATGGCATCCGGTTTATGATTGATCCGAACGGTCAGCGCAGACGGCGCACGTAGAGGTGCTTGTCGGCGCGGCGTTCCACCTTGAAGAAGTCGCTGGCCGCCTCCATCAGCTCCGACAGGCGTTTGTAGCCATAGTTGCGCACGTCGAAGCTGGACCGGTTGCCCGCGATCTGGCCGACCTCGGACAGCCTTGCATATCCTTTATCGTCACGCCTCGCGGCCTTCCACGCGGCGCCAAGCAGATCGATCAGTTCCTGGTTGATCGGCGAAGCGCCATTGGTTTCAACCGGTGAATCGGGTTCGCGCCGGTCTGCGGCGATCAGCTTTTCGACTTCAAGGAAGCGGGTGCAGGCGGTCTGGAAGGCGGCCGGAGTCCGGGCATTGCCGAAACCGTAAACCACCAGCCCGTCCTGCCGCAGGCGCGTGGCGAGCGGCGTGAAGTCGCTGTCGCTGGACATGATGCCATAGCCATCGACCTTGCCCTGGTACAGCAGGTCGACCGCGTCGATGGTCATCGCCATGTCGGTGGCGTTCTTGCCCTTGGTCAGGTCGAACTGCTGCTGCGCGGAAAGCCCGTATTCGTTGACGATCTTCGTCCAGCCGCCCAGCGAGCGCTTGGCCCAGTTGCCATAGATGCGGCGGATGTTGACCTGCCCCAGTTCGGCAAGCACGGTCAGCACGGGGTCGATCCCGTCCGGAGACGCATTGTCTGCGTCGATCAGGAGGGCGATGTTCTTGAGTGGTTGATCCATATGCGCCCCGATGTGGGTGTTCGGGGCGCGTCTGGCAACCGTCAGGATTAGGGTCTGACCCTAGTCGACCGCGTGGAACTCGCCGCTTTCCTCGTCCAGCAGGTGCAGAATACCATCCGAAATGGCAAAGAACGCGCCGCGCAGCGTCAGCTCGCCGTCGCGTTCCTTGCGCCGCACACAGGGAAATGTGCGCAGGTTGTCGAGGCTGACCTTCACGCCCGCCAGTTCCATCGCCTTTTCCGCTGTGCGTCCTTCTGTGCCCAGTTGCGCGGCAATGGGCGCGCGCGCATCGTCCAACAGGGCGATCCAGTCCGCGATGAAACCGCCTTCGCCGGGTTCCGTGCCGTGCAGTTCCTGTGTCAGCGCCGCCTTGCAGCCGCCGCACATGCCGTGGCCCATCACCACGATTTCCTTCACCTTCAGCACCTGCACCGCAAATTCGAGCGCGGCGGAAACGCCGTGGCGACCCGGATTGGTTTCGAACGGAGGAACCATCGCGGCAACATTGCGCACCACGAACATTTCGCCCGGCGCGGTATCGAAAATCTGCGCGGGCTCTACCCGGCTGTCCGAACAGGCGATGATCATCACCTGGGGCTGCTGCCCTTCGCTCAGTTCGGCCCAGCGTTCACGACGTTCGCTCCAGTCGCCCTTGCGGAAGCGGCGGTAGCCTTCGACGAGGCGTTCGAGGTCGGGAGATTCGTATTCGCTCATGATCGGACCTAATGGCGGGGCTTGCCGGGGCTGGCAAGTGGCGCTTGTTGGTCCTATGTGCGCCCTTATGAACGACCTCTCCACCAATCCGCTCCCTCCGTCACGCGAGCCCCGGCCCAATGAGCCCCGGCAGCGCAAGCCGGACTGGATCCGGGTGAAAGCGCCCACCAGCAAGGGTTATGGCGAAACGCGAAAGCTGATGCGCGACCTTGGCCTCAACACCGTGTGCGAGGAAGCGGCCTGTCCGAACATCGGCGAATGCTGGACGAAGAAGCACGCGACCGTGATGATTCTGGGAGACGTTTGCACGCGCGCCTGCGCGTTCTGCAACGTGAAGACGGGCATGCCGCGCAAGGTCGACCCGCTTGAGCCGGAACACGTGGCGACCGCCGCCGCAAAGATGGGGCTTGAGCACATCGTGATCACCAGCGTGGACCGTGACGACCTGCCCGATGGCGGCGCGGGCCAGTTCGTGAAGGTGATCGAGGCGCTGCGCCGCAACACGCCGGACACCACGATAGAAATCCTGACGCCCGATTTCCGCGGCAAGATGCGCCCGGCGATTGAAGCGATCGTTGCGGCCGGGCCGGATGTGTTCAACCACAACCTTGAAACGGTGCCGCGACTTTATCCCACCATCCGTCCCGGCGCGCGCTATTACGCGTCGCTGCGCCTGCTGGAGGAAGTGAAGGCGCACGATCCGATGATTTTCACCAAGTCGGGCATCATGCTGGGGCTTGGGGAAGAGCGGCTGGAGGTCCACCAGGTGATGGACGACATGCGCTCTGCCGGGATCGATTTCCTGACCATGGGCCAGTATCTGCAGCCGACGCCGAAGCACGCCAAAGTGATCGATTTCGTTACGCCGCAGGCGTTCGACGCTTTCGGCGCTATCGCGCGGGCCAAGGGCTTTCTGCAGGTCGCTTCCAGCCCGCTGACGCGCTCCAGCTATCACGCGGGCGAGGATTTCGCTGAAATGCGTGCCGCGCGTGAAGCCAGGCTGGCGAAGGCGGCGGCAAAAGCAGGCTGACCTAATTGACGCACCGGATCACCGAAACGCGGGCAATGCCGTGGTCGGCGCAGCAGATGTTCGACCTGGTGGCCGACGTGCGCCGCTATCCCGAATTCCTGCCATGGGTCGTCGCTACGCGGATCAGGTCCGACAGCGAGACCGAGATGGTGGCCGACATGCTGGTGGGCTTTTCCGCGTTCAAGGAGAAGTTCACCTCTCGCGTGGCAAAGCACCGGCCCGACCGGATCATGGTGGAATACCTTGAAGGCCCGCTGAAGAAGCTGGAAAACGGCTGGACGTTCGCGCCCGGAGAGGATGGCGGGTGCACGATCGAGTTTCGCGTGGAGTTCGAATTTCGCAGCGCGATCCTGGAAAAGCTGGCGGGGCAATACATGGACCGCGCGTTCCGCAAGATGGTGGCCGCCTTCGAAAAACGCGCGGCGGAGCTTTACGGACAACCGGCGAAGGCGCGGGGGAAAACGTGAAGGCCCGTTGACGGCTTCGGACACGCCGGATGGGATGCCGGAATGGCCGTAGTTGAGGGGAGCGGACATTGCACCAGCCCACCCCCAACCCCTCCCGCAAGCGGGAGGGGAGCGAGACTTGCGCCGCTGAAGGCGGCGCTAGTCGCAGCGGGGTGGGCAAATGCGCAACGTCCGCAATGTTAGCGTATCCGGAAGGTCGGCTTTCGCACAGGATCACCAGGAGGCGGATATTCTCCAGGTGTCTCGCGGCTTCCTCGGCCTGCCCTATTCCTCGCCCGCCTTCGGCAGCAGCAGTTCCAGCGCGATCAGCGTCGCCTGCCGGCGCACCTCGGCGCGGCTGCCGTTGCAATCGAAATGCTTCATCTCGGCGGTCACGTCTTCAGGGTCGCCGCCGCGCTCCGCCAATGCGAAAACCACCGTGCCCACCGGCTTTTGCGGACTGCCGCCATCCGGTCCGGCAACGCCCGTGATCGCGACGGCCACGTCCGCGCCGGAATGGGCCAGCGCGCCCTGCGCCATCGACCATGCGACCGCGACGGAGACCGCGCCGAATGTGTCGATCAGGTCCGCCGGCACGTCGAGCATTTCGCGCTTGGCTTCGTTCGAATAGGTGACGAAACCGCGGTCCAGCACCGCCGAGCTGCCCGGCACTTCCGTCAGCGCGCCGGCCACAAGGCCGCCGGTGCAGCTTTCCGCCAGTGCCACCTTCCGGCCTGTCGCGGCGTTTTCGGCCACGACGCGCTTTGCCAGCTCTGCGATGTCGGGCGGAAGAAGGTTGCCGGTATCCATCACGCGGTGGCCTTGCAGACGGGCATCTTCACCTTTTCGCCGGCCTTGTCGCGCGACACCAGGACCATGATGAAGGCCACCAGGTCCGCCGTGTTCTGCGCGGGCAGCGGTGCGATCAGGCTGGTCCCGCGTTCGATGTCGCTGCAACTGGACGGCTTGATCCGGTCACCCACGAGTTGCTGCATCATGCCCTCCACGAACGGCTTCAATGCCTCGTCGGGCAACTGGCCGATCTGCTCCATCGTTTCCGGGTTCTTGCCCGCGCCGAATTTCAGGAACGCTTCTTTCGCCATCGGCCAGGCCGCGTCCTTGCCGGCAGCATAACGGGCAACAAGGTCGGCGCCTCTGGTGGCGAAGAAGCCGTTTGCCGAAAGGTGCGCGCGGCAGCTTTTCATCACGCCGCGCAGGACGGACGGCATGGAGAATGCAGCCATGCCCGAAACTTCCGCTTCGGTAAGGCACGGCGCAGGAGCGGCGGCGCTGGCGGCCTGCGCCTGAAGCAGCGCGGCACCGGCAAGCACGGCGAACGCGGGACGGGCAAGGGTCATCGGTCGTAACGCTCCAATGCGAATCCTCAAGGCGCGGGGAATACCGTGGCGATGGCCTGGGCTGCAATGCCTTCGCCGCGCCCGGCGAATCCCAGCTTCTCCGTCGTCGTCGCCTTTACGCTGACAGTATCGGGCGCAAGCGCAAGGATTTCCGCCAGTCTCGCGCGCATCGCGTGCTTGTGCGGGCCGATCTTCGGCGCTTCGCAGACGATCGTCACGTCGACATTGCCGATCACATAGCCCGCTTCGCGAACCAGCGCGGCGGCATGGGCCAGGAACCGGTCGGACGCGGCGCCGCGCCATTGCGGGTCGTTTGGCGGGAAATGCTCACCGATGTCGCCCGCGCCCACGCTGCCGAGCAGGGCATCGACGAGCGCATGGATCGCAACGTCGGCATCCGAATGCCCGGCAAGTCCGCGCGGATGGTCTATCTTCACGCCGCACAGCCACAAGTCCACTCCATCGGCCAGGCGATGCACGTCAAAGCCGGTGCCGGTGCGGGGGTAAAGCTGTGTCATGGACTGTTCCTCGCCTGCCTCCGATGTGCCGAAATCTGAAGCAAAGGTGATCTTCTTCAGCGCCTCGTCGCCTTCGACCAGCGCCACGGCCAGTCCGGCGGCCTGCGCCACCTGCGCATCGTCCCCCGCGTCCGGCGCGCCGTCCCATGCGCGATGCGCGGCAAGGATATCGGCATAGCGGAACGCCTGGGGCGTCTGCACCCGGCGCAGCGCCTCTCTCCGGGCGGGCGCGCCCATCAAGGCCCCTTCGGCATGGCACAGGCTGTCCACCACCGGCAGGACGGGGATTGCCCCTGGCCATTGGCCAAGCGCCGCGACCAGCGCGTCCATTACGCGGCGGGGCAGGCCGGGGCGGGCGGCGTCGTGGATCAGCACCCGCGCGGGGGCATCCGCCTCGAGTGCGTCCAGCGCCCGGCTGACAGAAGCCTGCCGCGTTTCGCCGCCGGTCACGAAGCGAATGCGATCCAGCCCCTGTGCCGCGCTTCGGGCTATCGCTTCCGCCCCTTCGGGAATCGCCACGACGATGGGAGCGACGCCCGCGCCGGCCAGCGCTTCCAGCGAATGGCGCAGCAGCGGCTTGCCGCGCCACGGCGCGAACTGCTTGGGCACCTCTCCGCCCGCGCGCAGGCCCTTGCCCGCGGCGACGACGATGCCCGCGGTTCCGGGGGCAAGGGGAGGGACGCTGTCCTGCATGACCGGCGGCCTCTATCAGCCTTGCCGGACTTGCCGCAATGCACTATGCGCTGCCTGTTTTTTAGGCAGACCCGTTTTCAGATGACCGAAGCTCCCGTTCCGCCCACTCTCGCGCCGATCAGCGTCGGACCCGTGCAGATCGACTGCCCGGTGATCCTCGCGCCGATGACCGGCGTGACCGACAGGCCGTTCCGCACGATGGTGCGGCGCTATGGCTCGGGCCTCAACGTGACGGAGATGATCGCCAGCGAAGCGGCGATCCGCGAAACGCGCCAGTCGATCCAGAAGGCCGAATGGGACCGCATCGAGGAACCCGTGTCGATGCAGCTTGTCGGCTGCGATCCCGCCAGCATGGCCGAAGCGGCAAAGTTGCAGGAAGGCAATGGCGCGGCGATCATCGACATCAATTTCGGGTGTCCGGTGCGCAAGGTTGTGGGGCAGCTCGCCGGTTCGGCGCTGATGCGCGAAGTGCCGCTGGCAACGAAGCTGATGGAAGCGACCGTCAAGGCGGTGAACGTGCCGGTCACTGTCAAGATGCGCATGGGCTGGGACCACGGCGACCTGAACGCGCCTGAACTTGCGAAGATTGCCGAAGACCTGGGCGTGAAGATGGTCACCGTCCACGGCCGCACCCGCAACCAGATGTACAAGGGCAGTGCCGACTGGGCCTTTGTGCGCAATGTAAAGCAGGCGGTTTCCATCCCCGTGGTTGTCAACGGCGACGTGTGCAGCATAGACGATGCCGCGCAGGCGCTGGAACAGTCTGGCGCGGACGGCGTGATGATCGGGCGCGGCGCCTATGGCCGCCCCTGGCTGCTGGGGCAGGTGATGCACTGGCTGCGCACCGGCCAGCGGCTGGACGATCCGGGCATCGAGGAACAATATCGCACGATCGTAGAGCATTACGAGGCGATGCTTGACCATTATGGCAGCTTCACCGGCGTTCGCATGGCGCGCAAGCACCTGGGCTGGTACACCAAGGGGCTGCCCGGTTCGGCGGAATTCCGCAACAAGGTGAACTTCATCGAAGACCCGCGCGAAGTGCTGGACCGGCTGGAAGGATTCTACGCCCCCGCAGAACGCCGCGCGGCGGCTTGAGTGGTTCGCCATGATGGTTCCGGATCGATGAACGGGCCGGGGCAATGAGCGGGCCTGGCGATTGGCGGCGGCCCGATCCGCAGCGCATCGTTGCAAGCCTTCCGCTCGCGGTGCTGATGCTGGCGCCGGACCTGACGATCGCATCCGCCAACCCCGCGGCCGAACAGCTTATCGGGCAGGGCGCGCGCCGCCTTTCGGGCAAGCCGGTGGCGTCCATGTTCGAATTCGAGGAACCGCTGATCCTGCAGCGGCTGGTGGAAGGCGATGCGCAACTGTTCGCGCGCGGGTGCAAGGTTTCGATCAAGGGCCAGCGCCCGCGCCGGCTGGACGTGATGACCGCGCCCGTCACCCATGCGCCGGGCTGGCAATTGCTGGCGCTGCATGAAATCATGGGGGTAGAGGCGCTGACCGGAGACGGCAGCGGCGCGGGCGGCGGCGATGGCGTTGTGCTGCGCGCGCCCGAAGTTCTGGCGCATGAAATCAAGAACCCGCTTGCCGCAATCCGCGGTGCCGCGCAGTTGATCGACCGAAAGCTGGAAGGCCATGACAAGGCGCTGCCGGGGCTGATCACGGCGGAAGTGGACCGCATTGCCAAGCTGATAGACCAGATGCAGTCGCTTTCGCGCCGCAGCCAGGAACCTGCCGTAAACTGCAACCTGCACGAAGCCGTGCGCCGCGCCCAGGCAGTGATCGCAGCGGGCCGGCCGGATGCGGTTACGATAGAGGAAGAGTTTGATCCGTCTCTTCCGGCGGTATCGTGCAATCCCGATGCACTGGTGCAGGTGGTGCTCAACCTGCTGACCAATGCCTTCGAAGCGAACGAGGGAAGCGAGAAGCCGCGCGTTGCCGTGCGCACACGATTTGCCAGCGGCATCGCGCTTCATGCCGGGCCGGGCGGCAAGCCGTTGCGCCTGCCGATCGAACTGCGGGTGACCGATAACGGGCCGGGCATCGATCCGGCGCTGCGCGACCACATCTTCGAACCGTTCGTCAGCGCCAAGAAAAGCGGGCAGGGGCTGGGGCTGGCGCTGGTCCAGAAACTGGTGCGCGAGATGAACGGACGCATCACCCACGATCGCGACGACGCGCGCGGCCTTACGCACTTCAGGCTGCACCTGCCCGTCGCCGAAACCGGAAAGGAAACCGGCCGATGAGCAGGCGTGTGCTGCTTGTGGAGGACGATGCGTCCATCGCTATCGTCATCACGGCCGCGCTGGAGGACGAAGGCTATATCGTCGACCGGTGCGATTCGGTGGCAGGGCGCGACGCACTGCTGGCCGAGAACGATTACGCGGTGATGCTGACCGATGTGGTGCTGACCGACGGTGACGGGATAGAAACGCTGGGCCGGGTGACTCAGGCGCACCCCGCGATGCCGATCATCATCCTGTCTGCGCAGAACACGCTCGATACGGCAGTCCGCGCGACCGATACCGGCGCGTTTGAGTATTTTCCCAAGCCCTTTGATCTGGACGATCTGGTGCGCACGGTGCGCCAGGCGATCGGTTCCGCCGAACAGTCCGAAGACGTGGGCGGAGACAAGCCGCAGGCGATGCCGCTGGTGGGCCGCAGCCCGGCGATGCAGGCAGTGTTCCGCATGATCACGCGCGTTCTGCGCAACGATCTGACGGTGCTGATCCTGGGCGAATCGGGCACGGGCAAGGAACTGGTGGCGGAAGCCATCCACCAGCTGGGCAATCGCGCGTCTGGCCCGTTCGTGGCGGTCAACACTGCGGCCATTCCCGCCGAACTGATCGAGAGCGAACTGTTCGGCCACGAAAAGGGTGCATTCACCGGCGCGGTCGCCCGCCATACCGGCAAGTTCGAGCAGGCAAGCGGCGGCACGCTGTTCCTCGACGAGATCGGCGATATGCCGATGCAGGCGCAGACCCGCCTTCTGCGCGCGCTGCAATCGGGCAAGATCCGGCGCGTCGGCGGCGCGGAAGAGATTGCCGTCGATGCGCGCATCATCGCGGCGACCAACAAGGATCTGATGCCGATGATTGCCGCCGGGCAGTTTCGCGAAGACCTGTATTATCGGCTCGCCGTCGTTCCGATCGAGCTTCCCGCGCTGCGCGAACGGCGCGACGACATAGAGGCGTTGGCGCGCCATTTCCTGGGCCTTGCCGCGAACGAGGGCCTGCCGCGCCGCCAGCTTTCGGAGGACGGCGCGGCCCTGCTGGCGCGTCAGCCCTGGCGCGGCAACGTGCGAGAGCTCAGGAACTTTGTCTATCGCCTTGCCCTGATGAGCCGCGACGACGTGATCGACAGCGCGGCGATCCTGCCGCTCCTTGAGGATGGCGATATGGGGCAGGGCGGCGATGGGACCGGCGGCGCGGCGGGTGTTTCGGGCCACGGCGCCGGCATGGGCGATCCAACGCTGGACGTGGCATTCGCGCACTGGCTTGCGGATGCCGATCCGCAGCCCGGCGCGCTTTACGAAGCCGCGCTTGCCGCGTTCGAAAAGCCGCTGTTCGAACACGCGCTTGAGCAGACAGGCGGTAACCAGCTTCGTGCGGCGCAGCTTCTGGGGATAAATCGCAACACATTGCGCAAGCGGCTGGTGCAGCTCGACATCGATCCGGAGCGTTTTGCCGCGCGGGGTTGATGCCGTTACAAAAAATGGCTTGCATTCCTGCAACAGCAGGTGTTGTTTCCGCGCAACTATGGCACGGTCGCCTTCCGCAAGATCAAACCGCTCGCCGCGCTGGTGGCGCCGGACGCTGGTGGCGTTGCGGCGTGCCAATATATTCCTGCTTCTTGAATTGCTTTCTGCCGCCGCGCTGGCGGTGATGGTCGTGGTCAGCTGGATGGCGCTGACCAACACCGATACATCGGGAACGCTTCTGCCTTCGCGCCTGTCCAGCAGCCTGCTGATCGGCACGCTGGTGCCCGCGATGGCGCTGATCGTGCTGATCGGGCGGCGCATGGCGCTTCGCCGCGCGGCAAAGAGCGTTGCGGGCACTAACGGGCGCTTTCACGTCCGGCTGGTCTGGCTCTTCTCGCTGATCGCCGCGGTTCCGACCCTGCTTGTGGTGGTCTTCGCCTCGCTTCTGTTCCAGTCGGGCGTGGACTTCTGGTTTTCGGACAATTCGCGCAGCATCCTGCAAAACGCGAACCAGCTTGCGCGCGGCTATTACCAGCAGAACCTGCGCGAGGTGGAGAACGAAGCGATCGCCATGGCCGGCGACATGCGCAGCTATCTGAACCAGGCCCCGATCACGAGTCCCGATTTCGCAGAGGGCTATTCGTGGCAGGTGGTAACCCGCAAGTTGAGCGAATCCGCGATCGTGAAGCGGTCGAAGGACAATTCGTTCATCACGCTGGCAATCGTTGATCCGCAGAAGAACGATAACCGCCAGCGCATCACGCCGGAAGAGTTGAAGAAGCTCGACGCAGGCGAGGCGGCCGTGGTGCAGGTCCATGACGGACGGATAGAGGCGGTGACGCCGATCGACGCATCGCAGGGCCTGTTCCTCTATGTCGCGCGGTCCGACTACAACCCGCTGATGCTGCAACAGTCGCAGCGCGCGCAAAGCGTGGTGAAGGCCTATAACACGCTGGCCGAGCAGGCGCGCACGATCCAGCTTCGCTTCAACATTGCCCTGTTCACGATCAGCCTTGCGCTTGTGGGGCTGGCGGTATGGGCGGCGCTGCGCTTCGCGGACCGGCAGGTGGCACCGCTTGCCGAACTGCTGTCCGCCGCGCGCGACGTGGGATCGGGCAACTTCGCGGTGCGCGTGCCCTATCAGGGTGGCGCGGATGAGATCGGCCTGCTCAGCCGCGCGTTCAACCGCATGACCGCGCAGATCGAAGGCCAGACCAAGGCGCTGGTGGGGGCCAATTCCGAACTGGAAGAGCGCCGCGCCTTTATCGAGGCGGTGGTGGAATCGATGACCGCGGGCATCGTTTCGGTCGATCAGCACGGCACGGTGCAATTGATGAACAGTTCCGCGCAGAAGCTGTTGCTTGACGACGGCATGGCCGGAACGGCGCAGGGCATGAAGCTGGCCGAGGTTGCGCCGCAGTTCGATCAGTTGGTGCGTAATGCGCAGCGCAGCGGCGTTATCCAGTACGCCAAGGATGGCGACCTGCTGACTCTCGCCGTGAAGGTGGTTGCCGATCCCGAAGGCCACGTGATCACGTTCGAGGATATCACGCGCCAGTTGCTCGACCAGCGCCGCGCCGCATGGTCGGACGTTGCGCGGCGCATCGCGCACGAGATCAAGAACCCGCTCACGCCGATCCAGCTTGCGACGGAACGGCTGCGCCGCCGCTATGGCAAGCAGATCACCGCCGATCCCGAACTGTTCGAGGAACTGACCAGCACCATCGTGCGTCAGGTGGGCGACCTGCGGAAGATGGTTGATGAATTCTCATCCTTCGCGCGCTTGCCCAAGCCGGTGTTTCGCGGAGAGGACGTGGCCGACCTGGTCCGCCAGGCGCTGTTCCTTCAGGAAGTCGCGCATTCCGACATCGCCTATGCGTATGAAAGCGACGAGACGAACGTGCCGGTGCAGTGCGACCGCCATCAGATCGGCCAGGCGATGACCAACGTCCTGAAGAACGCGGCCGAAGCGATCGAGGCCCGCGCCGCGCGCGCGGAAGTGGATTATCGCGGCCGTATCGCCGTTTCCATCGCCAGCGACGAGGACACCGTGACCGTGACGATCGAGGACAACGGCGTGGGCCTTCCGGCAGAGCGCGACCGTATCCACGAACCCTATGTGACGACACGCGAAAAGGGCACGGGGCTTGGCCTCGCCATCGTCAGCAAGATCGTTGAGGAACACGGCGGCGAAATGACGTTCTCGCCCGCGCCGGGCGGTGGCACGCGCGTTACCATGCATCTGGCGCGCGATCCGGTTCACGTATTGGCCGAGCGCGGGGAGGGCGCGGCCGAGGCTGCCGAATAGACAGATATAGCTTGCGGAAGACCAATAGATGTCCCTTGATATCCTGATCGTCGACGATGAACGCGACATTCGCGAACTGGTGGCTGGTGTGCTCAGCGACGAGGGGTACGAATGCCGTCTGGCGGCAGACAGCACGTCGGCCCTGGCCGCGGTGGACGAGCGCCGGCCGAGCCTGGTGCTGCTGGACGTGTGGCTCCACGGCAGTCCGATGGACGGGCTGGAGGTGCTTGACGAGATCAAGAAGCGCGAGCCCGAATTGCCGGTGATTATCTTCTCCGGCCACGGCAATATCGATACTGCCGTCTCCGCGATCAGCCGCGGGGCGATGGATTTCCTGGAAAAGCCCTTCGAAGCGGAGCGCCTGCTCCTGCTGGTCGGCCGCGCGACAGAGACGGAGCGGTTGCGGCGCGAAAACGCGCAACTGCGCCAGGGCGTGACGATTTCTGACGAATTCACCGGGTCGAGCGGCGCGATCAACACGGTGCGCGCGACGTTGAAGCGCGTCGCCAATACCGGCAGCCGCGTGCTGATTACCGGGCCGGCCGGATCGGGCAAGGAAGTGGCCGCGCGCCTGCTGCACAGCTGGAGCCCGCGCGCCAACAGTGCCTTCGTCACGGTCAATTCGGCGCGCATCACGCCCGAACGCTTCGAACAGGAACTGTTCGGTGAAGAGGCTGACGGCAAGCTGGTGCGCGCAGGGCTGCTGGAAATGGCCGATGGCGGCACGCTGTTCCTTGACGAAGTGGCCGAAATGCCGGCGTCCAGCCAGGCGCGCATCCTTCGCGTGTTGACCGAACAGACCTTTGCCCGCGTTGGTGGGCACCGGCAGATTCGCGTGGACGTGCGCGTGGTCTCGTCATCGTCCCGCCCACTGGAAAAGGAGATCGAGGAGCGCCGCTTCCGCGAAGACCTGTTCTACCGGCTCAACGTTGTGCCGGTAGCGATCCCCTCGCTTACCGAACGGCGTGACGATATTCCGGCATTGGTCGATCATTTCTTCGCGCGCTATGCGGCCGACCAGGGCGTTTCGCCGCCGGCGATCGCTTCGGAAGCGATGGCGGCGCTGCAAAGTTATGACTGGCCGGGTAACGTGCGCCAGCTTCGCAACGTCGTCGAACGCACGGTGATCCTTGCTCCGCAAGAGCGGCTGGGGCGCATCGAAGCCGATATGCTTCCGTCCGAAATCGTGTCCGGCCCGCTGGGCGATTCGAACGGCGCGTCCGCGTTGATGGGCGTGCCGCTGCGCGAGGCGCGCGAGAATTTCGAGCGGGAATACCTGCGCGTCCAGATCCGGCGCTTTTCGGGAAACATCTCGAAAACCGCCAATTTTATCGGGATGGAACGCTCTGCCCTGCATCGTAAGCTGAAGCTGCTGGGAATGGCAGACCGGAAGGAAGACGACGACTGATCGTATCTTTTCTACCAATTGATGATAAAAAATCGGAACGCCGGGTTGTTTTCCAAGTTTACGCGAAGGCAATCCGCCAATAGAATTGCATCCGAACCCGGTTTGTCGCGATGGAGACATCGTGACGGGCCAGATTGCGGGACCAGCGACCGGCCCCGCCAAAAGCATGGAGTCACGAGAAATGACCGGCAAGACACTATCCGCACGCCCCCGGCCCAAGTCCGAGCCGGCGGTTGAAGAGACACCTTCGGCCCCCCGCGCATCGTCGCGAGCGGCCACGGCCAATGGCCACGCATCCGGCAAGGCCGGGCAGAACCTTCAGGACGCTTTCCTCAACTTGCTGCGCAAGAACAAGGTGCCCGTCACCATGTTCCTGGTGAAGGGCGTGAAGCTTCAGGGCATCGTCACCTGGTTCGACAACTTCTCGATCCTGCTTCGGCGCGACGGTCAATCGCAGCTGGTTTACAAGCACGCGATCTCCACCATCATGCCGGGCTCGCAGATCTCTATCGAGCAGTTCATGGGCGGTGGCGAGGATTCGGGCAGGAAGAACCGCCTGTTGCAGGACGTGTTCCTGTCCAGCGTGCGCGATGCCGGCGTGCAGGTCACCATGTTCCTGGTGAACGGCGTGATGCTGCAGGGCAAGGTCGCCGCATACGACCTGTTCTGCATGCTGCTTGAGCGCGAGGGATATGTGCAGCTTGCCTACAAGCACGCGGTATCCACGATCCAGCCGGCCAGCCATGTCGACCTTTCGGGCGACTGGGACGGCGAGGAAAGCTGATTAGGGACGCCTGAGCTGAGCGGACGCAACCCCGAAGACGACACGCGCACGCGCGATTCGGATGAGCTGATCGGTGAAGTGACCCGCGGCGCGCGGGCGCTTGTGGTCGTGCCCGATATCCGCATCCGCGGCGCGGGTCTGGGGGAAGACGCGGACGCTCGGCTGGAGGAAGGCAAGGGGCTTGCCCTTGCCATCGGCATCGAAGTGGTTGAGGGTTTTGTCCTGCCGATCCGGCAGGTGAAGCCGGCCACGCTGTTCGGTGAAGGTCAGGTCCAGAACATCGGAATCGCCGCCAACCAGTCCGACGCGGAACTGGTTATCGTCGATGGTGCGCTGTCGGCGATCCAGCAACGCAACCTTGAGGAAAAGCTGGGGCGCAAGGTCATAGACCGGACCGGGCTGATCCTGGAAATCTTCGGGGAACGTGCCGCCACCGCCGAAGGGCGGCTGCAGGTGGAACTTGCGCACCTCGATTACCAGGCCGGGCGGCTGGTGCGGTCATGGACGCACCTTGAGCGTCAGCGCGGCGGCTTCGGATTCCTTGGCGGACCGGGCGAAACCCAGATCGAGGCGGACCGGCGCATGATCCGCGACCGGATGGCCCGCATCCGGCGCGAACTGGAGCAGGTGCGCCGCACGCGCGGCCTCCACCGCGAAAGGCGCCAGCGCGCGCCGTGGCCGGTGGTGGCGCTGGTCGGCTATACCAACGCGGGAAAGTCCACGCTGTTCAACCGCCTGACCGGCGCGGGCGTGATGGCGGAAGACCTGCTTTTCGCAACGCTTGACCCCACCATGCGCGCGATCCGCATGCCCGGCGTGGAAAAGGCGATCCTGTCCGATACCGTGGGCTTCATTTCCGACCTTCCGACCCAGCTTGTCGCGGCGTTTCGCGCCACGCTGGAGGAAGTGACGGCGGCCGACGTGATCGTGCACGTGCGCGACATTTCCAACCCCGCCAGTGCCGCGCAGAAAAAGCAGGTCGAGGACGTACTGGAAGACCTGGGCGTGCTGGGCGGCGAAGAGGGAGAGCCGGGCGAGCAGATTCCCATCGTCGAGGCGTGGAACAAGTGGGATCTGCTTTCGCCCGACGAACGGGAAACAAGGCGAGACATCATCGCCGCGAACGTGGCGGACGTGCCGGTGGTGCCCATTTCCGCGCTGACCGGCGAAGGCACGGATGACCTGTTGCAACTTGTCGGCAGCCTGCTGACCGGCGAGGCTGAAACGATCGAGGTGTCGCTGCCGGTCAGCGACGGGCAGAAGATCGCGTGGCTCCACGCGCATGGCGAAGTGCTGGACGAGCATGAGCGTGAGAATGCGGGCGGCGTGCCGGAACTGTGCATGAAAGTGCGGCTGGCGAAAAGGGACGTGGGCCGCTTTTACAGCCTGTAAGGCGCCAGGCCCGCTGCAATCCTCCCCGTCCGGCGCCGGGCATTGACGGACCGGCTTTGAATCACCACCCTAAAGGGGAACTGGCGCGCGACGATGCGCCGATCGAGCGGCGCCGCGCGCGCCGGAACCGAACAATCCAAAAGGAATATCCATGCAGACGGCCAAGAACGGCGATACCGTCGTTATCGATTTCGTGGTGCGCACCGCCGACGGACGCATTGTGGGCAGCACAGAGCAGGAAGGCCCGCAGACCGTGACGCTGGGTGAATCGCAGATCTTCCCGCAGGTCGAATCCGCGCTGAACGGCATGGAAGTCGGCAGCGAACAGGAGGTGACGGTTGCTTCCGACGACGCGTTCGGTCCGCGGCGCGAAGAACTGGTGATCCAGATCCCGCGTGCGAACCTGCCGCAGGAAACCGAACCGCAGCCCGGCATGGGGCTTTCGGCGCAGCAGCCGGACGGTTCCACAATCGACATGATCATCACCCAGGTGAGCGATGCAGACGTTACGGCCGACGGCAACCACCCGCTTGCCGGGGAAGACCTGCATTTCGGCCTGACGCTGGTCGAGATCAAGCCCGCTGCATAATCGGCGGGCATAGCGGCGGAGTGGTTATTCCGCCGCTTTTACCCGCTGCCAGAGGACTTCCTGTTCGTCGAGCGAAAGCTCGGCGAACGTCCCTGGCGCGAGCGCTTCCATCGCCCGAAATCGGCGTTCGAACTTGGCGTTGGCAGCGCGCAGCGCGTCTTCGGGTGCTATGCCGTTGGCGCGGACAAGGTTGACCGCGGCGAACAGCAGGTCGCCCGCTTCCAGCAGGCGCTCTTCATCGGTTGTTGCGGCGGCAAGCTCGTCCATTTCTTCGGCCACCTTCGCCGCCGGGCCTTCAGTGTCGGGCCAGTCGAATCCCTGCCGCGCCGCACGTTTTTGCAGTTTTTCCGCGCGCATCAGTGCGGGAAGGGCCAGCGCCACGCCGTCCATGGCGCTGGTCGCGCCCTTTGCCTCGCGCTCTTTCGCTTTCAACGCTTCCCAGCGTTCCTCGCGCCCAGTGGGTTCGTGATCGCCTTCATCGAAGATGTGCGGGTGGCGCGCTTCCATCTTTTCGGAGATCGCATCGGCAACCGATCCGAAATCGAACTGTCCCGCTTCCTCGGCCATGCGCGCATGGAACACGACTTGCAGCAGAAGGTCGCCCAGTTCCTCGCGCAGCAGGGCCATGTCGGACCGCTCGATCGCGTCGGCCACTTCATAGGCTTCCTCGATCGTGTAGGGCGCGATGGTAGAAAAATCCTGCGCCAGGTCCCATTCACATCCGCCGCGCGGATCGCGCAGGCGCGCCATGATCGCCAGAAGGCGCTGCATCGGGGCAAGGTCGGGCAGGCGGTCGGTCATTCCGGTGATGCTCAGTCCACCATCTGCGGGCCAAGCGAAGGATCGAGATCGCGCGGGCGCGTCATCGCCACGAGTTTCGCGCTGCGTTCCGCCACGTCGGCCCAGCGGTCCACCGGGATTTCCAGCACGGCGAAGGTCGCCGTGGGGAACTTCATCTCCACTTCGTCACGCAGCGGGCTCGATCCGTCGTCGGGCACAAGGTCGAAGATCAGGTCTTCAAGGCCGGGGTTGTGGCCCACCATCATCACGCTGGCCGGATCGCCAGAGATGCCGTGGAGCAGGTCCAGCAGGGTCGCCGAACTGGCAAGGTAGATGCGCCGGTCCCATTCGACCGGAAAGCTTTGACCGAACGCCTTGGTCGCTTCCTCGATCGTTTCGGCCACGCGCACCGCGGGCGAGGCGATCACGCGGTCGAAATGGAAGCCCGAATCGCGCACATGCTCGCCCATCAACCGCGCGCCCTTGCGTCCGCGCGCGTTCAGCGGCCGGTCGAAATCGCGCGCGCGCGCATCCGACCAGTCGGACTTGGCGTGACGGAAAAGGCCAAGGGTCTTCAAGCGCTATCCTTCTTGTGCGGCATTTGCAGGGGCAGACGCGCCATCAGGGGAAGCACGCCGGGCGACGCGTTGTAAAGCCTCTTCAAGCGTCAACCGCGTGACAGGCGTGCCCGGCGGGAAAGCGGTGAGCAGCCGGCTGGGAAAGGCGGCGGAAAGCACAACGAAAGCGCCGTGGTCTTCGCGGCTGCGGATCAGGCGGCCGAATGCCTGCGCCAGCCGCGCGCGGATGATCCTGTCGTCGAATGCAGAGCCGCCGTTCGCGGCGCGGCGCGCGCGATGGAGGATCGACGGTTTGGGCCAGGGCACCTGTTCCATTACCACCAGCCGCAGCGAATGGCCGGGCACGTCCACCCCGTCGCGCAGCGCATCGGTGCCCAGCAAGGAAGCATGCGGATCGTCGCGGAAGATATCCACCAGCGTGCCGGTGTCGATGGGGTCGACGTGCTGGGCGTAAAGCGGCAGGCCTTCGCGCGCCAGGCGGTCGGCGATGCGGCCGTGCACCGCGCGCAGCCGCCGGATCGCGGTGAACAGGCCAAGCGCCCCGCCGTGCGATGCGGAAATCAGCCGGGCATAGGCGGCGGCCAGCGCGGCGATGTCGCCCTTGGGAACGTCCGTGACGATCAGCACTTCGGCCTGCGCCGCATAATCGAACGGGCTTTCCGCGGCGAAAAGGTGCGGGGCGATATCGAGGTGCCCGACGCCGCTTCGCGCAACCGCGCTTTCCCAGTCTTCACCCTCGGCGCTCCGGTCGCACAGCGTGGCGCTGGTCATCAGCGCGCCGTGCGCCGGGGCGAGAACGACTTCGGCAAAAGGCTTCATCGGGTCAAGGAAATGGCGGTGCAGACCCACGTCCCATTCGCGCCCGTCGGACCGGTCGACCGAAAGCCAGTCCACGAAATCGGGATCGGGCGATCCGCCCAGCCGGCCCAGCAGCGCAATCCACCCGGCCAGCAGGTCCGTGCGCCAGCCGATTGCGCCGCGCGCGCCTTCGATCCGTGCGCGGGCCTGACCGTCGAGCCAGTCGGGCGGGTCTTCGACGATCGCTTCCAGCCGTAGCGCCAGCTTGACCAGCGGGCGGCGCAGCGCCTCAAGCGCTTCCTGCGCGGCAACGGCGATTTCAACGTATGGTCCGTCAAGCTGGGCGGCCTCTGTCTCAAGGCCGTAACCTGCATCCTGCCCGCCGCTTTCGTCGCGCGCATAGATCAGCGCACGGGTGGCTGACAGCAGCATTTCAAGCGGGCCGGAGGGCGTGTTTTCCTGCAACCGGGCCAACCAGCCTTCCGATGGCAGCGCCTCTGCCGCCTCGCGCGCGTTGGCAATCGCCTTGGCGCCGTCCTCGTCATAGCTGGCAACGTCCGCCAGCCGCGCGGCCAGACCGCGGCGGCGGCCGCGCGACTTGCCTTCGGGGCCGATCACCCAGCGGCGTAACTCTATCGTTTCCGCGCCGGTCAGCGCGGCGGCGAAGGTGGAATCGGCGGCATCGAATACGTGGTGCCCTTCGTCGAACACGATGCGCGTCGGCCGGTGGGCAATGTCGCGCCCGCGCGCGGCGTTGACCATCACCAGCGCGTGGTTGGCGATCACCAGTTCCGCTTGCGCCGAATCCCTCGCGGCGCGCTCGATGAAGCATTTGCGATAGTGCGGGCACCCGGCATAGACGCATTCGCCGCGCTGGTCCGTCAGGGCCGTGATGCCGCGCTTGCGGAACAGCGTGCCCAGCCAGCCGGGCAGGTCGCCGCCGATCATGTCTCCGTCCTGGCTGAACGCCGCCCATCGTGCGACGAGCTGCGCCAGGATCGCCGCGCGACCGCCAAACCCGCCTTGCAGCGCGTCTTCAAGGTTGAGCAGGCACAGGTAGTTCTCACGCCCCTTGCGCACCACGACGGCGGGATGGCCATCGCGCGATGCGGGGAAAGCGCGGCGGCTTTCGCGGCGCAACTGGCGTTGCAGCGCCTTGGTATAGGTGGAAACCCACACGGTGCCGCCCGATTGGTCCGCCCAAAGCGACGCGGGCGCGAGATAGCCGAAGGTCTTGCCGGTTCCGGTGCCTGCCTGCGCCAGCGTGACGTGCGGTTCGCGTTCGCGCCTGCGCGGTGCGAAAGTGACTGCGGCTTCGCGCGCATAGGCGCGCTGGGCGGGGCGGTTTTCCGCACCCGCGCCGGTCAGTTCCGCCAACCGCATTTCCACCGCACCGTCATCTAGCGTAACTTGCGCGGGCTGGGGCCGGTCGGGCGCTTCCTCCCATTCGGGCAGGCGTGAAAACAGCCAGCGTTCCGCCCTTTCGGGGCGGACGATCCGCGCGGCAAGCAGCGGCGCCCAGGGCCAGCGCATCTTGGCAAGCGACTGGAGCACGCTCCACGCGCCTTCGCGTTCGGCCCAGTCCTGGCGCTCGCACATCGCCAGCAGCGCCTCTGCCGCTTGCTGGAGCAGCAGCGGCACGGTCTCGTCGCCTGCGGGTTCGGGCAGGCCGCACGCATGGGCAAGACCTTTGGGCGTCGGCACGACGAACTGCGCCGGGCGGACGAAGGCGAACAGCTCCAGCAGATCCAGCCCCGAAAGATCCGGATAGCCAAGCCTGCTGGCCACCAGCGGCGCGTTCAGCATCAGTAGCGGGGTATCGGCGGCGGCGGTGATCGCTTCCCCCCGGCCGACGCCGCGCGTGGCGCCTTCGCCCTGTCGCAACCAGCAACCGGCATGACTGGCATGAAGCGCGGGAAGGGGAAGCGCGGAAGGCGGAAGGGCGGGCGCGTCGCTCACGTTTACGGCCTAGAACGAAAAACGAACGAAGAGCAAGGGCGGGCCGCGCGGTTGACCACCGTTTGCTGGCGGTCCAGCAAGGTTGTGCCGCAATCGACCCGAAGGGAATCGAACATGTCCCCCGCTGCCCGCCACGCGCTGATCGAACGCCTGCCCAAGGCCGAATTGCACCTGCATATCGAAGGTTCGCTGGAGCCGGAGATGCTGTTCGCGCTGGCGGAGCGGAACGGGGTGGAGATTCCGTTTGCGTCTGCCGAAGCGGTGCGCGCCGCCTATGATTTCTCCAACCTGCAGGACTTTCTCGACATCTATTACCAGGGGATGAGCGTGCTTGTGACAGAGCAGGACTTTTTCGACCTGACGATAGCCTATCTTAGGCGGGCGCATGCGGACAATGTCCGGCACGTAGAGATATTCTTCGATCCGCAGGGCCACACGGAGCGCGGGATAGCGTTTGCGACCGTGATCGGTGGCATCGCGCGCGCGCTTGACGAGGGGCAGGCGCGCCTGGGCATCACGCACCGGCTGATCATGTGCTTCCTGCGGCACCTCAGCGAGGAAGCGGCGCAAGCGACGCTGGACGAAGCGGGGCCGTTCCTGGACCGGATCGACGGGGTGGGGCTGGACAGTTCGGAAGTCGGCCATCCGCCGTCGAAGTTCGCGCGCGTTTTCGCCAGCGCGCACGACCTGGGGCTGCACGTTACCGCGCATGCGGGCGAGGAGGGGCCGCCCGAATATGTGCACCAAGCGCTGCACCAGCTTCACGTAGAGCGGATCGACCACGGAAACCGCGCGCTGGAAGATGCGGACCTTGTCCATCATCTGGCGCGCGACCAGATCACGCTGACGGTTTGCCCGCTGTCCAACCTGCGCCTTTGCGTAATCGACCGGATGGAGCACAGCCCGGTGAAGGCCATGCTGGAACACGGGCTGAAGGCCACGATCAATTCGGACGATCCCGCCTATTTCGGCGGCTATGTGAACGACAATTTCCGTGCCGTTGCCGATGCGCTGGACCTTTCGGCCGCGCAGATCGTGGAATTGTGCGAAAATTCGTTCAGCGGATCGTTCCTGCCCGAAGCGGAAAAGGCGCGCCTCATCGCGGAACTGCACGTTGCGGCAGGAGCCGCCTGACATGGACGAGGTGGAGAAAACCTGGCTTACGGCGGACGGCTTGCTGGCGGACAGCTTCCGCCTTGCGCGGCAAGTGCTCGATTCCGATTTCCGGCCCACGCACATCGTCGGCATCTGGCGCGGCGGCACGCCGGTGGGCATCGCGGTGCAGGAACTGCTGGAATTCCACGGGATAGAGACGGATCATATCGCGATCCGCACCGCCAGCTATTCGGGAATAGACCGGCAGGATGCCGAAGTGCGCGTCTATTCGCTGGGATACCTGATCGACACGCTGAACCCCGACGACCACCTTCTGGTGATTGACGACGTTTTCGATTCCGGTCGGTCGATAGAGGCGTTCCTGCGCGAACTGCGCGCGCGGTGCCGTTACAACATGCCGCGCGAAGTGCGCATCGCGACGGTTTACTGGAAGCCACAGCGCAACCGCACCGCGCTGGCGCCCGATTTCTATGTCCATGAAACCGACGACTGGCTGGTGTTCCCGCACGAGTTGTGCGGCTTGTCCGAACGGGAAATCCGCGCGCACAAGCCGCAGGCGTCGATCGTGCTAGATGAGGACGCCGGAGCTTAGGCCGCCTCGCGGTCCTGCCGCTCCATGGCCAGCTTCAGGTCGCCCACCGGAACCTTGTCCTTGAAGGTGTGGGTGACATAGGGGAACGGTATCTCGATTCCGGCTGCGTCCAGTTCCCGCTTGATCGCGAAGATGATGTCGCTCTTGGTCATCAACCGGTCGCGCTGCGCGGCGTCGGACCACCAGCGCACCAGAAAGTCTATCGAGCTTGAGTTGAACTCTTGGGCCAGGATGTCGATCCCGCGCCCCTGATCGATGCCTTCGACCGAATCGAGCGCCTTGCGGATCGCCGAGCGCGAGGCGTCCAGATCGCTGTCGTATGACACGCCCACAACGATCTGGTCGCGGCGGGTGGACTGGTCCGTAAGGATTTCGACAGGGTTCTTGAACAAAACCGAGTTGGGCAGGATGGTCAGTTCGCCCGAAAGCAGACGGATATGCGTTTCGCGCAGCGTGATGCGTTCAACCTTGCCCAGAATCCCTTCGACCGTGATCAGGTCGCCGATGTGCATCTTCTCGCGCAGCATGATGAGCACGCCGGCAAGGAAGTTTTCGAAGATGTCCTGAAACGCGAAGCCGATCGCCAGCGCGCCGACGCCCAGACCGGCGAACAGGCTTGCCGGCGTCATGCCCGGAACCGCCACAGTGGCCGCGATCATGATGCCCGCGATCCAGATTGCCAGCCGGACCAGCGTTGCCAGCAGTTGTTTCAGGTCGTCACGAATCGACGTTGCCCGGGTCAGCCGTGTGGCAATGGCGACCGCCGACCGTGCGGCGATGAACGTGACGAAAAGTATGACGATGGCGATGACAAGGCTCGGCAGTGCCTGCACCAGCCCGGTTGCCATGGATTCGACCTGCTTTTGCAGTGTCTCGACGTAATTCACGCGAATTCTTTCCCTTCCGTTGTGTGTTCCCTTTTTAACCGGAATGGCGGCATCTGGTTCCGGCGCGGCGCCGCTTGCGCTGCGCGGACGCGCCAGCCGGCGCGCGTCGCTCCGTCGCGAAGGCCCGTCGCTTTGTCTCGCAAAACGCGCGAACGCGCCTCAGGTTCATCTGACGGACAGGTTCGCGTCCCCTAACGCATTCAGGGCTTCCGGTTCAGGACCGGAAGATCGGGTGCAAGGGGTTCACACACCATATGTCTTTCTACGACCGCTTCCAGTTTGGTTCGGCCGCTCTGGCCATCGACCTGGGAACCGCGAATACCGTTGTCTATGTGCGCGATCGCGGGATCGTGTTGGCCGAACCGTCGGTCGTCGCGATCGAGACGGTGAACGGGATCAGCCGGGTTCGCGCGGTGGGTGACGATGCCAAGCTGATGATGGGCAAGACCCCGGACAACCTGAATGTCGTGCGTCCGCTGCGCGCGGGCGTGGTGGCTGACATCGAAGTGGCCGAGCAGATGATCAAGCACTTCATCGACAAGGCCCAGGGCGGCGGGTCGCGCTTTCGCCGCGCGCCCGAAATGGTGATCTGCGTGCCCTCCGGCGCGACGGGTGTCGAACGCCGGGCGATCCGCGATGCGGTTACGAATGCCGGGGCAAGGCAGGTCTGGCTGGTGGACGAGCCGATGGCCGCCGCGATAGGGGCCGGGCTTCCCGTGACGGAGCCGGTGGGCTCAATGGTCGTCGATATCGGCGGCGGCACCACGGAAGTCGGGGTTATCTCCATCCAGGGGCTGACCATGAGCATGTCCGCCCGTGTTGGCGGGGACCGGATGGACGAGGCGATTGTCGCCACGATCCGCCGCAATCACAACCTGCTGATCGGCGAAGCGACGGCAGAGCGGATCAAGCACGAAATGGGCAGCGCGCGTCTGCATGAGGGTGACGAGGATCGCTCGATGCTGGTGAAAGGGCGCGACCTGGCGCGCGGGGTGCCGCGCGAAATCGCGGTCTCGCAAGCCGAACTGGTGGAAGCCCTGGCCGAACCGGTTGGCCAGATCGTCGAGGCCGTGCGCCATGCGCTTGAGGAAACCCCGCCCGAAATCGCGGCGGATATCGTCGATACCGGCATCGTGATGACCGGTGGCGGCGCGCTTCTGCGCGATATTTCCACGGTGATTGCAGATGCCACCGGCTTGCCTGTGACCATCGCCGAAGACCCGATGAACTGCGTTGCGCTTGGCGCGGGGCGGTCGCTTGAAGACCTGCACTATCGCGGAGTCCTGCACCCGGCGTAACGGGCTTGCGGCCGACTGCGGGGCAACAATCCCTTGCCAAGCCGCGCGGCAAGCGCAAAAGGCGCAGGCCATGACCGATACAGCTTTGATCGATGCCGCACTGAATTCCAAGGCCTGGCCGTTCGAGGAAGCGCGCAAGCTTTTGAAGCGCTATCCGAACGGGAAACCGGGCGGCGAACCTGTGCTGTTTGAAACGGGCTATGGCCCCAGCGGGCTGCCGCACATCGGCACGTTCCAGGAAGTGCTGCGCACCACGCTGGTGCGCCGCGCCTATGAAGTGCTGGTGGGTGCGAAGCCCGAGGATGGCAGGACGCGCCTCGTCGCGTTTTCGGACGACATGGACGGGCTGCGCAAGGTGCCCGACAATGTGCCCAACCAGGGGCTGCTTGCCGCGCATATCGGCCACCCGCTCAGCCGCATTCCCGATCCGTTCGGCAAGTATGAGAGCTTCGCACACCACAACAACGCGATGCTGCGCGAATTTCTTGACCGGTTCGGCTTCGATTACGAATTCGTCTCGTCCTCGGGCCTCTACAATTCCGGCGGGTTCGACGATGCGCTGAAGAACGTGCTGCGCAACTACGACGCGATCATGGGCGTGATGCTGCCCACCCTGCGCGAAGAGCGTCGCCAGACCTATTCGCCCGTGCTGCCGGTATCGCCCAAGACGAACGAGGTTTTGCAGGTGGCGGTGCAGGTGATCGATGCCGAAGCGGGCATCGTGCGCTTCCACGACCACGGCGAGGACATCGATCACTGCATCCTTGGCGGGAAGGCCAAGCTGCAATGGAAGGTGGACTGGGCGATGCGCTGGGTCGCGCTGGGCGTCGATTACGAGATGTACGGCAAGGACTTGACCGACAGCGGCGTACAGTCGGGCAAGATCGCGAAGATCTTGGGCGGGCGCAAGCCCGAGGGCCTGATCTACGAGCTGTTCCTCGATGCCAATGGAGAGAAAATTTCCAAGTCCAAGGGCAACGGCCTGACGATCGAGGAATGGCTGACCTATGGCAGCGACGAAAGCCTTGGCTTTTATATCTTCCCCAATCCCAAGAGTGCGAAGCAGCTTCACGTGGGCGTGATCCCGCGCGCGGTGGACGATTACTGGCAGTTCCGCACGAAGATCCCGGACCAGCCGGTTGAACAGCAGGTGGGCAACCCCGCGTGGCACCTGCTTCGCGTGAACGGATACCAGGGCGGAGACGGCGATAGCCTGCCGGTGACCTACAGCCTGCTGCTGAACCTTGTCGGCGTGCTGGGCGCGGGCGCCACGCGCGAGCAGGTGTGGTCGTACCTCGGCAATTACGTGGAAAACGCCACCCCCGATGCGCATCCCGACCTGGATGAACTGGTGGGCAAGGCGCTTGCCTATAACAGCGCCTTCATCGCGCCGACGCTGAAGCGTCGCAGGCCCGAACCGAACGAGGCCGCCGCGCTGGCCGCTCTCGACGAGGAACTGGCCGCGACCTCCGACGATGCGACGGCGGAGGAACTGCAGAACCTCGTCTACGAGATCGGAAAGGATCCGCACTACGGGTTCGACCAGTTGCGCGACTGGTTCAAGGCGCTTTACCAGACGCTGCTCGGTTCCAGCCAGGGGCCGCGCATGGGCAGCTTCATCGCGCTTTACGGCATAGGCAACACGCGCCGGCTGATTGCCGAGACGCTGGATGGAGCGCCCGATGGCGCATCGCAAACGGCTGGCTGAACAACTTGCGGAAGACCTGCTCGGCAGGCCTTTCGACGAGCTGGACGCCGAAGAGCAGCGCGTGCTCGAGCGTGTCGCGTCAGGAACGCTTATCGGTATGGATGCGGATGAACTGGCGGCTGTGAACGCCAGTTTCGGTGACAGGCTGGCCGACCGGGTTGCCGCCGTTGGCGGCAGCTGGTCGTTCATCATCGCCTTCGCCGTTGTCCTGTTTGCGTGGATGGTGCTGAACAGCAATATCGGCCAGCACCTGGGCATCGCGTGGGACCGCTATCCCTATATCTTCCTGAACCTGATGCTTTCGATGCTGGCCGCGATCCAGGCGCCGGTTATCATGATGAGCCAGAACCGCCAGTCGGCAAGGGACCGCATCGCGGCCCGGCACGATTACGAAGTGAACCTGCGCACCCAGCTTGAAATCCTGCGCGTCCACCGCAAGCTCGACCGGCTGACCGCACGGCTGGGCCACCTGATAGAGGATGCGGAGGGCGGAGCGGATCGCCACCCGAAATCCTGACGGTCAGCGCGCGTCCTTCGTCGCCTTGATCCAGCGGTCCACCTTGGCTTCCAGCACGGGCAGGGGCAGCGCGCCGGAACCAAGCACCTGGTCGTGGAATGCGCGAATATCGAACCGGTCGCCCAGTTCACGCTCCGCCTTGGCGCGCAGGCGCTGGATCGTCAGCGCGCCGATCTTGTAGGCGAGCGCTTGCCCCGGAATGGCGATATAGCGTTCCACCTCGGCGGTCGCGTCGCTGCGGCCCATGCCGGAATTCGCCAGCATGTAGTCGATCGCCTTGTCGCGGCTCCAGCCCTGCGTGTGAATGCCGGTATCGACCACGAGCCGCATCGCGCGCAGCATCTCGTCATCCAGCGTGCCCCAGTGCTGCCACGGGTCCTTGTAGAACCCCATCTCATAGCCCAGCGTCTCGGCATAGAGCGCCCACCCTTCCACATAGGCGGTGTTGCCGCCGAACCGCTGGAAGTCCGGAAGGCTCTCGTCCTCCTGGGCAAGGCTGATCTGGAAGTGGTGGCCCGGCGCGCCTTCGTGCAGGTAAAGCGTGGTGATCCCGGTCAGGAACCGGCTTTTCAGGTCATATGTGTTGAAGAAGAAGATACCCGGCCGCGATCCGTCGGGCGAACCCTGATTATAACTGCCACCCGCTTCGTACTTGGCGCGATAGGCGGGATAGGGTTCGATGAGCAGGGGCGTCTTGGGCAAGTGCAGGAAATAGCGCGGCGCCAGCGCATCCACCTTGCGGCCGACTTCGCGGAACCCGTCGGACAGCTGCTTTGCCGTGGTGGGATGGTATTCGGGATCGGTGCGCAGGTGGTCGAAAAAGGCGGGCAGGGGGCCGTTGAAGCCCATCTGTCGCTTCACCTGTTCCATCTCGCCCTGGATGCGCGCGACTTCGGAAAGGCCAAGGCGGTGGATTTCCGCGGGGTCCATGTCCAGCGTCGTGTTCTCGCGGATCAGCAGGCGATACAGCTTCGCGCCGCCCTTCATTTCCGAAAGGCCCACGCTTTCACGCGCGGCGGGCAGGTATTCATTAGCCAGGAACCCGCGCAGCTTGCGGTAGGCTGGATACACGCTTTGCTCGATCGTGGCCCTGTATTCGCGCTTCAGGCGGTGTCGGGTCCGCCGCGTGAAGCTCTCCGGAAACTGGTTTACCGGCGAATAGAACGGGGATTGGTCCACCGGCTGCGCCAGAAGGGCGTCAATCTGCCCGATCATGTTGCGCACGGTCAGCTTGGGTTCCACCGCGCCGCTTGCCATTCCCCCCCGGAATTGCGCGATGGCGTTGCCGAACACCACGCCCAGAACCCTGTCGCGCGCAAGGTTCGCCTCAAAATCGGCCACGCTATCAAGCGGTACGGCACCGTCGCCCGCCGCGATGCTGGGATATTCGACCTGGAACCCGCCGAAATGGTTGAACGGCTGAACATCGGTCAGCGCGGTGTATTCCGGCTTCAGCGCGTCGCGTTCAAGATCCTTGTCGTACCTGAACACATCGTAGGACACGCGGTGTTGGGCATCGAGCCGGTCGCGGTCGATCCTGCCCAGCCGCGAAAGCGCGATGGCATTGGACGCGCGCAGCATTCGCGTGCGGCGCGGGGTGAACAGGATTTCGAACTGCCTTGCTGTAACCTGCTCTCCGCGGCCGAGCATGGCAATCGGATCGAGTGCCAGCTCCGCGCGTTCGTCGTCCGCGAAAAGCCTGTCGAGCTTTGCGTCCTCGCTGGTCGCCGCAACCTTTTCCGGCGTCTGGGCTTGTGTCGCGGCGCTTGTTACCGCGAATGTAGGCGCGCTGCTGCCCAGCGCCGCGGCTGCGATGACAAGGATCGCACCGCGGTGCAGCAATTGCGCGCGCTTGCGGCGGCCCGCCGCGATCCCCGCCATGTTCCCCGTCATGTTCCCCGTCATGTTCAATGCCACGAGCGTGACCTGTACCACTTGGTGACGACGTATTTGACGCCGCGCTTCACCGGCGTGCCCGCGTGCAGCGTTTTCGGGTTCGGCGATCCGTCGGGAGACATGTTGTTCCACACCAGCAAGGCGCCGCGCTGGGGCGGTACGCTCAGGTCGACTTTCGGAAAGTCCGTCGATCCGCCTTCCTCCACATCGGAGAGATAGGCCATTGCCGTCCAGCTGCGCTGCCCGCCGCGCTCCTGCTCGGTGGGCCAATAGCTGGTGCCGGTGTTGAAGAAATCGAAATGCGCGCGGAACTGCTGGCCCTTCTGGTATCGCTGCACCTGCATGGTTTCACCGTAACCCGGCTCGATCCCCAGCAGGTCGTCGATGCGGCGTTGCAGGATCTGGATCAGGGGATCCCAAGGGTCCACGTCGCCCGAATAGCTGGTGCGGCCGCCGTCCGCGTTGTTGTTGTAGGTGGGAGAGGGGCGCGCGACCTTGTCGGTAATCGCGATCAGTTTATCGCATTCCTCGTCCGAAAAGAAATTGGCGACGCCATAGATTTCCAGCCCGTCCACCGGAAGCCGGTAGCAACTGGGATCGGCGTCCAGGCGTTCGCGGACGGCCTTGCCCAAGGCAGCAAGAGCATCGGTATCGTGGGCGGTTTTTCGTACCATCTTTGACCTGGCTCATTGGTTCGCCGCGCCTAATGGCGCATCGGGCAGGCTGCGGCAAGAGCGGCGCGGTTCGTCCGGAACGGACTATTCAACGAGCGGCGATAGCGGAAAATCGCGATATGTAGCGTCATGTTGGATTAAAAACGGGTCTGCCAAGTGTTCTGCGGGTCGTCGCCAGTCGTTTTTTTGCACGCATAATGTCAATCAACGTGGAACTATTTCACGGGCAAATGCGTTCAAATGTCGAAACGGACGAACTCCGGTAAGGGACGGAGGATTATTGCATTGGATATGATTACAATTCCGCATCGCGCTGCACATGACAAGGCGCGGGTGATCTATAAGAGTCGCCGCGAAAGAGACGATTGCGCCTCTGGATTGCGAAACCTCTTCGGGGAGCCGGCCTGGGACATTCTTCTGGATCTTTTCATAGCTGCGCAGCAGGGGGCGCAGGTTCAGGTATCTTCGGTATGCCTTGATGCCAACGTGCCTTCGACAACGCTCTTGCGCTGGCTTGCACGCCTTGAACGCGAAGAATTGATCACGCGCGCGGCCGATGATCGCGATGGGCGCCGCCGGTTCGTGATGCTTACCGAGCGTGGTGAACAATTCATGCTCGAACTGCTGGCCACGCTCGATGCGAAGTCGCCGGCAGGGTCAGGAAGCATCGTCTGATTGAATGGCGAAGGCGCGCCGCCGGTGGCGACGCGCCCTGCCTGCCGGGGTACCGGCAAATTCCAAATCACAACCTGCTTAACGGTATCGTCCAGACCGGCCGCCATTGGCGGCATGGTGGATTGATTCTGACATTTGCTTTCCTGCCGGTCAGGCGGCGGTAAATGTCAGAATCGAAACACTAACTAATTACCATTGATGGCGTCTTCACCGGCCTGACCGACGGACTGGATGTCCTTGCCGGCGCCCTTCACGGTTGCGCAGGCGGAAAGGCCCATCACCAGTCCGCCCATCGCGCAGGCGAGTATGAACTTGCGGATCATCGTCGAGTTCTCCCTTCGGGTTTCGCCGTCTGGCCCCGGTCGTATCGGGCCGAACCGCAACGGCGCATTACATTGTGTCAAGAACGCCGCACGGGCAAGCCTGGTTCCGCAGCCGGGGATACGCGGGCGCCACGGGGCGTGCGTCCCTCACGCCAGACGATGACAAGCCCGGCCACGACGATGGCCGGCGCGCCGATGAACGTGGCGACGGGCGGCAGGTTGCCGAAAACCAGCCAGCCCCACAGCGTCGCCCAGCCGAATGCCGTGTAGTCCATGGCGATAACGCTGGAAACAGGCCCGAAGCGCAGCGCGGACGTAAGGCATAGCTGCGCCGCCGATCCCAGGATACCGATGCCCAGCAACAAGGCCCACCCCGCAGCATCGTGCCGCACGCCGGTGAGGGGAAGGGCCAGCGCCAGCACGGGCACGCTGATCGCGGAAAACCAGAAGACGATGCGCAAAGGTTCTTCGGTGCGGCCCAGGTCGCGCAACTGGATGGATATCAGGGCAACCATGAATGCAGCCCCGACGCCGACCGCAAGACCGTCGAGCGGGATCGTATCCCCGCCGCCCGGCCCGGCCACCACCAGCACACCCGCAAAGTCCAGCGCCACCGCGAACCATCGGAACGGTCCCACGTGTTCGCGCAGGACGGTGGCCGCCAGCACGACGGCGAATATCGGCGCCGTGAAGCCCAGAACGGTCGCCTGAGCGAGCGGAAGCAGCATGACCGCGCCGAAATTGAGGACCATTCCCGCAATTCCCATCGCCGCGCGGCGCGCGTGGATCGGCAAGCGCCTGGTGCCAAGGCGCCAAAGCTGCCTGCGTGCGGCCAGCCAGCCGCCGATCAGCAAACCGGGAAAGAACTGACGCCAGAAAATGATCTCTGGCAACGCGATGCCGTGCCTGCCTGCAAGTTTCACCAGCACCAGCAACAGCGAGAGGAACACCATGGCCAGCAGGCGCAGGCCAAGGGCCAGGACGGGGCGGTGGTTCTGTTCCATCTCGCGCCAGCGCATAGCCGCGTGTGCCGGCGTGGCAAGCTTGCGCATGGGCGATGCGTGCCTATCTGGCTGCCATGGACGATTGGCAACCGATGGCAATTTACGGCCTTGTGGCGGGATCGCTGGCTATTCTATCGTGGTTCGGCGATCGTCGCCGGATGCGCCGCAGCAACCCGGACGCGGTTGGTTTCATGCCGTGGACCGCGATCTTCTTCTTCTCGACCATCGTCGCGTGCGTGACGCTGGGCCTTGCCGCACGCGACTGGTTTACCGCCTGAGCGCGCTGCCCAGAATCAGAGGGGGCATCAGAGGCAGGCTTCGAGGAACGCCTGGTCGAATCCGAACTGGCGCGCCTTTTCCAGCGTATAGGGGCGAAGGCCCGATGCGCGGAATTCGCCGATGATCTTGCCATCCTCGGTCTCGTCCAGATATTCGAACTTGAACAGTTCCTGGGTGACGATCACCTCGCCCTCCATCCCGATCACTTCGGTGATGTTGGTGGTGCGGCGCGAACCGTCGCGAAGGCGCTTCACCTGCACGATCAGGTCGACCGATTCGGCGATCTGGCGGCTGATCGCTTCCTTCGGGATCTTGATGTCGCCCATCAGGATCATGTTTTCCATACGGCCCAGGCACTCGCGCGGGCTGTTGGCGTGAAGCGTACACATCGAACCGTCGTGGCCGGTGTTCATCGCGGCGAGCAGGTCGAAACATTCCGCGCCGCGAATTTCGCCCAGGATGATCCGGTCGGGACGCATACGCAGCGCGTTCTTCACAAGATCGCCGATGGTGATTGCGCCTTGCCCTTCAAGGTTCGGCGGGCGCGTTTCCAGCGGCAGCCAGTGCGGCTGCTGCAAGCGGAGTTCGGCCGCGTCCTCGATCGTCAGCACGCGTTCGCCCGGATCGATCATCTTCGACAGGGCGTTGAGCATGGTGGTCTTACCCGAGCCCGTACCGCCCGATATGACGATGTTCATGCGGCACGCGCCCGCGATCTTCAGCGCGGTGGCCATCTTGTCGCTCATCGAACCGAAGTCCTTGAGCATGTCGATGGTGATCGGCTTTTCGGAAAACTTACGAATCGAGATCGCGGTGCCGCGCAGAGACAGCGGCGGCACGATCACGTTCACACGGCTGCCGTCCTTCAGGCGGGCGTCGGCAAGCGGGGTGGTCTGGTCGACGCGGCGGCCAACCTGGTTCACGATTCGCTGTGCGATCTGGAACAGGTGGCTTTCGTCGCGGAACCGGATCGGGGCGAGCTGGAGGCGGCCCTTCTTTTCGATATAGGTCTGCTCCGGCCCGTTCACCATGATATCGGACACGTCCGGATCGTTGAGCAGCTCTTCCAGCGGCCCGAAGCCGAGCAATTCGTCGATCAGCACCTTTTCCAGCGCGAACTGTTCGCGCCGGTTCAGCGTGACCTTCAGTTCGGCCAGCACCTCCATGATGATCGGGCGGAATTCCTCGGAAAGTTCTTCCTTGGACAGCGTCGCCGCCGCTTCGGGATCGACACGTTCCAGCAGGCGCGGAAGCACCTGTTCCTTGATCTTGTGGACGCTGGCCTCGAACCCCTCGGCCTGTGCGGCGGGGGCGGACACGCCGTTGGCGCGGTCGGCAAGCCGGGTCAGCGCATCGGATTTCAGCGCCTGTTGCGAAGCGCCGGAAGCCGCCTGCTCGTTGCCGGGAAGCGGGGGGAACTGATCGCCGCCGGCGGGCATGCCCGTCGGCACCGGAGCGGACGACGGCGCAGACTTGCCTGCACCCGCTTCGCCGCTGGTTTTCATCGGGCGCGCAACGCCGAACGAGGGACGATTGGCCCCGCCGCCCATACCGTTTTTCCGACCGAATGCACTCATATCAGACCTTCCCGTCATGACCCGCGCAGAAATTGCGCCCCCTGGTCAGCCAAGTTTGTTCAAACATGGTGAATAGTTTGCAAACCTTCAGGAATTGCTAACTTCACTTTCCAATCAGATGCCCGCCGGCCGCGGCCAGGGTGTATCCCAGCATCGACGGCCCGACCGCGACTGGACATCGTGAGGTGAAGCGGGTCGTACCATGCCGGGCACGAGGTCCAGATCGGCAAGGTACGTGCCTTTCGGAATGCCTTGTCCTTGAATGCCGTGATGTGCGACCGTGCCTGCATCCCAAGCTTCGAATATCGTGCAGTGCGTTTCTGGCGAATCGGGTTCGCGAAATGCACGTGAAATTTCCATGCCGCCGGTAACGCTGCCGATGATGAGCATGATCATCAACCAGTTGCGATATTCCCCATCGTTGGCGAGCATGCGCTCTGTTACCAATACTGAAAGGATCGCCAATGCGGGGATCGATGCGCGCATCATCAGATCGATTGCTGCACCGACCTGGAGAAACGGCAAGAACAGCAGGATCATGCCGACGATTGCCAGAGTGGCATCGAACTTTCGTTGCTGTATGGCTACAGCGATCAGGGGATAGAGAAACGGGACGACCTCAATAAGCATGAACAGTGCCCAGACCATCAGCGCAATGTCGTATAAATGATACCCCACCGCACCCGGGTCGGAGCCCAGATAACGCAGTGTGGGATAGACTAGGGCGACGGCCAAGGCCGGAAAAGCAACATCGCCGACGCACAATTTACGCGAGGCAATCAACGAGATGCCCGCGTGTGCCGCAAAGGGCATAAGCCCAATGAGCGCCAGGGGAGACCAGATCGCGGATAGCGGCGTTGCGATCAACAGCAAGCGGGCTGGGGCCAGCCCGCGAAGCCAGAGCAGGTAGCATACCGTGCCCACCCATCCGGCAATTGCGTGCTGCGGTACCCAGAACAGCAGGGTTATGGTGGAACTGTATTCAAGCCTTCCAGCCCACAGTTCGAGATGATCGTATGTGAAGCCGTGCGTGAGCAGCGCACCGACAACATCAAGACCGCTGAATGCGACGAAGACAGCCAGCGCCAGAAAGCGGTGGCTGGCGCGGTCGAACATGGCAGAAGCCGCAGTCAGCAAGGTTCCGATGATGAATGCGTTCTGGGCCAGCAGGATCAAGTCAGCGCCTCTGGCGCCGATCAGTTTCCATGCCGCCGCAGGGATTAGATACACCCCCAATGGCGCCCGCAGCAGGAATTTACCGCCATCGTGCAGATAGACGAACGGCCAAGGATTGACGCCCATGTCATGCATCACGGCGCTGCGGACTTGCCAATCCACATTCGCATAGAAGAAGCGCCCTTCGCCTGCGATCACCAGCAATATCGCGATTATCCCCGTGCAGACCAGCCAAGTGCCGATTGTGGGGGCGTCGGCGGTATCGCCGTTCCACGGTGTGCGCAGTACGGCCCAGGCGATTGCGGCAAGACAAGCGATTCCGGCAAAAACTGCGGAAATTCCGCCGATTCCGAGAAAGCGCCAAAGCAAAATGTTGGATGAACCCAACATGACAAATGTTAATGCCAGCAGCATGCGCACGGGGATGGTCCTTTCGAGCCATTGCCAGCGCGGCCATTCCATGGCCTCTTCCGGTTCGTTAACAGTTGCTGTCATGGCCACCCCTCCAGGAGAGGGAGCGTATTGCATTGCCATGGTTAATTTTCCGCTAACAGAAAGGCGTGCGCCGCCGCCATCCCGGAAGCAGGATCGTTTTGGGCCAGGCCGGCTCGCCCGCGCTGCGAAAACGGTTCGCCGAAAGTTTCAGCTGGTGCTTGCTTTGCAGGCATTGCGTTGCCTAGGGCAGGTTTCCCACGTCCCCGACGTTCACTTGTCCGGTTGAGTCCAGGAGTGCCCATTTGACCAACGATCATCGCGCCGGCCTGCTCTTCGCGCTGGCGGGTTTCGGCACGCTTGCGATCGGAGACGCGGTGGTCAAATCGATGGCCGGGATGTGGCCGGGTACGGCTGTTGCCATGCTGCGCTATGTGTTCGGCGCGACCTGGCTTTCCGCCGTGCTCTATGCGCGGGAAGGGCGGGCGGGCTTCATCTTTCCCAAGCCGCATATCCAGTTGCTGCGCGGCTTTGGCGTTTCCCTGTCGTCCGTCGCCATGTTTTGCGCGCTGTTCCTGATCCCGCTGGCGGAGGCGATCTCAATCGGCTTTACCGCGCCGATGATTACCGCGCTGCTTGCCTCGCTGGTGCTCAAGGAGCCGATGCGCCGCGAAACGTGGATTGCCAGCATCGTGGCTTTTGTTGGCGTCCTGATTGTGCTGCGGCCCAACTTCGCGGTGATCGGCTGGGCGGCGCTGCTGCCGCTGCTTTCCGCCATCGGGATGGCGCTTTTGGTCATTGGAAACCGCAAGGTCGCCGGACATGCCAGCGCGCTGTCGATGCAGGTGGCGCTCGCCGTGTTCGCCATGCCGTTTCTGCTGGTCGCTGTTCTCGTCGGGCATGCCTCTGGCCTGCCTGCGCTTCACGTTGGCACACCGGACTGGAGCGTTGTGGCGCGCTGCGCGCTTGTAAGTGTGACCGCAAGCGTGGCGCACGGGCTGATCTATCTGGCGACCACGCGCGCCGGTGCGGCGACGATCGCGCCGATGACATATGCCCAGCTTGTTGTCGCCACATTGCTGGGCTGGGCGATATTTGCCGAGACGCCGGACGCCATTGCCTTGCTTGGCGCGGCGATCATTGTCGGGGCGGGGCTTTACCTGTGGCGCGCAGGCGTCGCGCGTGAACCCCGGCGCCCGCGCAAGGAAAGGAAAATCGCCTGATGGCGCGCAAGAACCGTTGGGGACTGGAAGAAGACGAGGACGAGGCACAGGACGCGCCCGCTGAGCCATGCTGGCTGTGCGAGCGGCCTCTGGGCGAAGTGGTCGAATGGCATCATCCCGTGCCCAAGAGCCGGGGAGGGCGCGGCAAGGTGGCGATTCACCCCATCTGCCACCAGACGATCCATGCGCAGTTCACCAATGCCCAGCTTGGCCGCATGGGCGAAGACCTTGCCGCCATTCGCGGCGACGAGGCTGTGGCGAAGTTCCTTGACTGGATTGCCGACAAGCCGGCCGATTTCCACGTGCGGACAGACAAGCCGGGCGGCAGGCGACGCTGACGGTCAGCCGTCGGGAATAACGAAGGTCCGCTCGATCGCGTTGCGTCCGCGCGCGTCGAGATCGGCCCAGCTTTCCTGCGCGTCCGTGGCCGACATTCCGCGTTCGCGCTGCACACCGACGAAAGCGGTGCGCAACTGCGCCCGCTCGCTTTGGCAGGCCTTATCCAGTTCTGCCGATATCCGGTCTGCAGCCACGTGCCGTTGCCGCGCAGAGCGGGCGGTGGCGAACATGCAGCTCCAGTAGGCCTCGTTCGCCGCGTCGGCGTGCGCGATGGCGGGGCTGCTTGCGGCAAGCGTCAGGGCGACAAGGGATGCGATCATGGCAATTGTCCTTTTCGGGACGGGTTGCCACAAATTGCTGAATAAAATGCAAAAAGGGCGGTCCCGAAGGACCGCCCCTGAAATGCATATGCCGGTTGAATCAATCCTCGACGTGTTCCGCAAGGACCGTCAGGCCGTTGGCGCCCACTTCGGCAAACCCGCCGCGCACCTGGATTTCGACCGGGGCTGCGCCGTCGGTCGCATAGATGCGCAGCGCGCCGTCGCGCACCGTGGTCATGAACGGCGCATGGCCTTCCAGCACGCCTTCCTCGCCCTCGGTTCCGGGGACGACGACCATATAGACCTCTTCCGAGCGGACCAGCTTGGCGGGCGTGACGAGTTCGAAGTGCAGCATTCTTGTCTAACTCCCCCCCTCCCGCAAGGGGAGGGGTTGATAGCTGGATCGGATCAGGCGTTGTCGGCCAGCTTCTTGGCCTTTTCCACCGCCTCGTCGATGCCGCCGACCATGTAGAAGGCCGCTTCGGGCAGGTGGTCGTATTCGCCATCCACGACCGCCTTGAACGAGCGGATCGTGTCTTCCAGCTGCACGAACTTGCCGGGGATGTTGGTGAACACCTCGGCCACGTGGAACGGCTGGGACAGGAAGCGCTGGATCTTGCGCGCACGGGCGACGGTCAGCTTGTCCTCTTCAGACAGCTCGTCCATGCCCAGAATGGCGATGATGTCCTGCAGCGACTTGTACTTCTGCAGCGTTTCCTGGACCTTGCGCGCCGTTTCATAGTGCTCCTGGCCGACCACGCGCGGCTCGAGAACGCGGCTGGTGGAATCGAGCGGGTCGACCGCCGGGTAGATGCCCAGCTCCGAAATCGCGCGGTTCAGCGTGGTGGTGGCGTCAAGGTGGGCGAACGAAGTCGCCGGCGCCGGGTCGGTAAGGTCGTCCGCGGGAACGTAGATGGCCTGGACCGAGGTGATCGAACCCTTGGTGGTCGAGGTGATGCGTTCCTGAAGCTGGCCCATGTCGGTGGCAAGCGTCGGCTGGTAGCCCACGGCCGAAGGAATACGGCCGAGCAGCGCCGACACTTCCGAACCCGCCTGCGTGAAGCGGAAGATGTTGTCGACGAAGAACAGCACGTCCTGGCCTTCCTGGTCGCGAAAGTATTCCGCCATGGTCAGGCCCGAAAGCGCGACGCGGGCACGGGCGCCCGGAGGCTCGTTCATCTGGCCGAACACGAGCGCCACCTTCGAACCGTCGGAGATGGCGTTTCCGTCGGCGTCCTTAGCGATAACGCCGGCGTCGAGGAATTCGTGGTAAAGGTCGTTACCTTCGCGGGTGCGTTCACCCACGCCCGCGAACACGGACACGCCGCCGTGACCCTTGGCGATGTTGTTGATCAGTTCCTGGATCAGCACGGTCTTGCCCACGCCGGCGCCGCCGAACAGGCCAATCTTGCCGCCCTTTGCATAAGGGGCGAGAAGGTCGATGACCTTGATGCCGGTGACGAGGATCGCCGCTTCGGTTGACTGTTCGACGAAGGGCGGTGCTTCTGCGTGGATCGGGGCGGTCTGGTCCGCGCCCACCGGGCCGCGCTCGTCGATGGGCTCGCCCACGACGTTGAGGATGCGGCCGAGCGTCTTGGGGCCGACCGGCACCGAGATCTGCGCGCCGGTGTTCACCACGTCCTGACCGCGGGTCAGGCCGTCGGTGCCGTCCATTGCGATGGTACGAACGGTGTTTTCACCCAGGTGCTGCGCAACTTCGAGAACAAGGCGATTGCCGTTGTTGTCGGTTTCCAGCGCGGTGAGGATGGCCGGCAGTTCGCCTTCGAAGGTCACGTCGACGACGGCGCCGATGACCTGGCTGATCTTGCCGAGGGTGGTCTGGTTGAGAACGGGGGCGGTGGCCATTTTCGTTTCCTTGCCTACGATGCCTTAAAGCGCTTCCGCGCCGGCAATGATCTCGATGAGTTCGGTGGTAATCGCGGCCTGGCGGCTGCGGTTGTACTGGATGGTAAGCTTGTTGATCAGGTCGCCCGCGTTGCGCGTTGCGTTGTCCATCGCGGTCATCGACGCGCCGTGTTCGGACGCTTCGCGTTCCAGCAGCGCGCCGAAAAGCTGCGTGCGGACATAGCGCGGCAGCAGTTCCTTGAGGATTTCCTCTTCGTCCGGCTCGTATTCCACCACCGCGCCGCCTTCATCGGCGACTTCGGGTGCAGGGACGGGGACAAGCTGCTGCACGACCGGGTCCTGCGCCAGTGCCGACTTGAACACCGGCGCAACGAGATGCGCCACGTCGAACCGGCCGTTGTCGAACATTTCGAGCAACTGCGCGGCAATCGCTTCGGCTTCCTCGAAACCGGGGGTGCGCACCGCGCTGGTATCGAACCACTCGGCAATCGACTTGTCGTAATCGCGTTTGATCGGCGCGCGGCCCTTGCGGCCGACCAGGAAGAACTGCACGTCCTTGCCTTCCGCGATCAGCGCCTTGGCTTTGGCCTTCGCCGCCTTCACGATGTTGGCGTTCAGGCCGCCGCAAAGCCCCTTGTCGGTGTTAACCACGACAAGCAGGTGACGCTTGTCCGATCCGGTGCCGGCGAGCAGTTTGGGCGCGCTTTCGCCCGTGATCTTCGACGCGATCGAGGCCATGACCTTGGTCAGACGCTCGGCATAAGGGCGCGCGGCTTCGGCCGCGGCCTGCGCCTTGCGCAGCTTCGCCGCCGCGACCATCTGCTTGGCCTTGGTGATCTTCTGGGTCGATTTGACCGAGTTGATCCGGCCCTTGAGTTCCTTCAGCGAGGCCATGACGGCTCCCTAGCTAGTCTCTTCAGGCTCAGGCGAACTGCTTGGCGAAAGCGTCGAGCGCGGCGACGGTCTTCGCCTTTTCGTCGTCGCCGAATGCCTTGCTGTCACGGATCGCGGCCAGCACGTCGGCGTGGTTCTCGCGCATGAACGCCAGCATTTCCGCTTCGTACTCGGTCACCTGGTTCACCGCGATGCCATCGAGATAGCCGTTGGTGCCGGCGAAGATCGACACGGTCTGCTCTTCGAACGGCAGCGGGCTGAACTGCGGCTGCTTGAGCAGCTCGGTCAGGCGCGCGCCGCGATTGAGCAGCTTCTGCGTCGAAGCGTCGAGGTCGGAACCGAACTGGGCGAAGGCCGCCATTTCGCGGTACTGCGCAAGCTCCAGCTTGATCGAGCCGGCGACCTTCTTCATCGCCTTGGTCTGGGCCGAACCGCCCACGCGGCTGACCGAGAGGCCAACGTTGATGGCCGGGCGGATGCCCTGGTAGAACAGGCCCGTTTCAAGGAAGATCTGACCGTCGGTGATCGAGATCACGTTGGTCGGGATGTACGCCGAAACGTCGCCTGCCTGCGTTTCGATGATCGGCAGCGCGGTAAGCGAACCGTTGCCGTTATCGTCGTTCATCTTCGCCGCGCGTTCCAGCAGGCGGCTGTGAAGGTAGAACACGTCGCCCGGATAGGCTTCGCGGCCCGGCGGGCGGCGGAGAAGAAGCGACATCTGGCGATAAGCGACAGCCTGCTTCGAAAGGTCGTCGTACACGATCACCGCGTGCATCGCGTTGTCGCGGAAGAATTCACCCATCGTGCAGCCGGTGTAGGGCGCCAGATACTGCAGCGGAGCAGGCTCCGAAGCGGTGGCGGCAACGACGATGGAGTATTCCATCGCGCCGTTTTCTTCCAGCTGACGCACGATCTGCGCGACGGTGGAGCGCTTCTGGCCGACCGCGACATAGATGCAGTAGAGCTTTTTGCCTTCATCGTCGCCCTGATTGACGCCCTTCTGGTTGATGAAGGTGTCGATCGCGACGGCGGTCTTGCCGGTCTGGCGGTCACCGATGATCAGTTCGCGCTGGCCGCGGCCGACGGGCACGAGCGCGTCGATCGCCTTGAGGCCGGTCTGCACGGGTTCGTGCACCGACTTGCGCGGGATGATGCCCGGCGCCTTCACTTCCACGCGCTTGCGCTCGGTCGCCTCGATCGGGCCCTTGCCGTCGATCGGGTTGCCCAGCGCGTCGACCACGCGGCCCAGCAGGCCCTTGCCGACCGGAACGTCCACGATGGTTTCGGTGCGCTTGACGGTATCGCCTTCCTTGATCTCGGCGTCAGAGCCGAAGATCACGACGCCGACGTTATCGGCTTCGAGGTTCAGGGCCATGCCCTTCACGCCATTGGCGAACTCGACCATTTCGCCGGCCTGGACCTTGTCGAGGCCGTGGATGCGGGCGATGCCGTCACCCACCGACAGAACGGTGCCGACTTCCGAGACCTGTGCCTCGGTGCCGAAGCTGGCGATCTGGTCCTTGATGACCTTCGAGATTTCAGCGGCGCGGATTTCCATTGGTGTGCCTTTCGTCAGCCCTTCATGGCCTGGGCGAGAGAGTTGAGACGGGTGCGGATCGAGCTGTCGATCTGCCGGCTGCCGATCTTCACGATCAGGCCGCCGAGAATTTCGGGGTCGACGCGGGTGCGCAGTTTGACCTCACGGCCTTCGCGCGCCTTCAGCGTCTGGGAAAGTTGTTCGACCTGGCTCGAATCGAGCGGGTGCGCGGAAATGACTTCGGCGCTCACCTCTCCGCGCTGGGCGGCGGCGATCGCGGCGAAGGCGCGGATCATGCCGGGCAGCGAGGCGAGCCGGCGATTGGCGGCAAGGACGCCGAGGAATTTCGTGGTGAGATCGGAAAGGCCGAGCAGGCCAGCGACCGATTCCATCGCCTTGCCCGCCGCATCGCGTCCGACCTGCGGATTGCGGGTCAGGGCCGAAAGTTCGGCCGATTCGCGGATCGCCGCGTCTAGCTTTTCGAGGTCTGCCTCGACTCCGCTGACGGTGCCGTTCTCGCTCGCAAGGTCGAACAGCGCCGCTGCGTAGCGTCCTGCCAGACTGGCTGTTATGCCGCCGGAAATCTCCACGCGCCTTAAATCCCCTATCCGTTTCGGGCTGACAGGGTGAACCAAGCGCGAAAATCGCGCTGACACCCCCCAGATGGGGGCGCGCCTAGCAACGATTGTGCCGGTGCGCAAGATGCGCGAAAGGGTTCGACCCAATGGCCAGTTCGGGCGTGGCGGAAGGAGCGGATGAGATGGGCGAATGGATCACGATCGCGATGGACGATGGCTATGATATGCCGGTCTATCGCGCGCCTGCCAGTGCAGAGCGGCGCGGCGGTCTGGTGCTGGTGCAGGAAATCTTTGGCGTTACCGAACATATCCGTGACCTTTGCGACGAATATGCGGCCGATGGATATGAAGTGCTCAGCCCCGGCCTGTTCGACCGGGAGGCGCCGGGATTCGCGGCGGACTACGCAGGCCCAAGTTATGACCGTGCCATAGAAATCGCGCGAGGAGAGCATTCGTTCGAGCAGAGTCTTTCCGATTCCGCGCGGTGCGTGGATTGGCTGGCCGCCCAGGGCGGCCCGGTTTTCGTTGTCGGCTATTGCTATGGCGGTTCGGTCGCCTGGCGGCTGGCGCAGACTCACGACGGGCTTGCCGCCGCTTCGTGCTATTACGGTGGCTTCATCGCCACGCGCTTTGCCGAAGAAGCGCCCCGTTGCGCCACGATCGCGCATTTCGGGCGATACGATCCGCTGGTAGAGTTTCCCCCGGTCGAAAAACTGATCGAAAAGCAGCACCCGACCGCGCAGGTTTTCGTTTACGAAGCGGGACACGGCTTCAATTCGGACCGGCGCAAGGACTATCATGAAGAGAGCGCCGACCTGGCGCGGGAGCGGACCTTGCAACTGTTCCGCGTGCTGGGTGGTTAGGACCGCTTACGCGGCAGCGACACGTCCGGCATTGAACGCCGACGGCGCAGCGATTCGCGTCAACCGGCTTCGCCTGCCGGGGTGCAGGTATAGACCAGCCGCTCTTGCGGGCGTGGGGGAAGCAGCGCCTTGATTGCATCCTGCGCCGCGCCGAGTTCGCGCACGGCGGCCTCGTCGGCGCCGCATTCCGGCGGGGTGTATTTGCCGCGCGCATCGCGGGCCTTGGTCATCGCGTCCAGCCCGAGGAGATAGCGTTCCACCGTGTAGGTGCGCGATTTCGGGTCATAGCTGTTCACCGAAACCGTCTCTTCCGAATTGGGCACGAGGATGCGCGACCATCCGTCCGCGTCGAGGCCGTATTGCGTGCGTCCGTTCACGCATCCCTTTTCCCCGAATTCGAGCGGGACGTCGGTGATGTCGGAAACGGTCACGCGGCTGCGCTGCGGCTGGAACACGCAGACCATCTTGCCTGTCCCGTCACCGGCCTTCACTTTTGCGGGCTTCGCGGACGACGAAGCCTGCGGCGCAGCAAGCAGGTCTTTCGCGCGTTCGTCTATCGACGAAAGCGGCGGCCGGGTGAGCCATGCGATGACCGATCCGACCAGAAGCACCACGGCAACGCCCCCGGCAATCTTCGCTTCGCGCTCGTAATCCGATCCGCGCGCGGTCAGCACAAGCGCGCCGCCCGCCGTCACCAGCGCGGCGGCCAGCAGCAGGGCCGCCATCGCCATGCCGTTATCGCGTTCCGACAGAACCTGCAGTTCCGCCTTGCGGTGCGCGTCGTCCGACGCGCGCTGTTGCGCTTCGGCCTTCGCCGCATCGGCAGCGGCCGCCTTGGCCTCGGCGTCGAGCGCGCGGCGGTCCTGTTCGTCCTGATAGGCGGCAAGCGACTGGCATTGCACGCCCGTCAGGTGCGCTTCCACCCCCGCGTCGCGCAGGAACGGCGCCAGTTCGCGCATCGAAACGGCAAAGAAGAACGAGGAATCGGTGCCGTTGTCGCTGATCGTGCCGAAGCTGTTCACACCCACCACGCGGCCGCACGAATCGAGCAGCGGGCCGCCAGAGTTGCCCGAACCGATCGGGGCGGTGTGCAGGATCGTGTCGAATCCGCGGGCGCTGCGCCCCGCCGAAACATAGCCGCGCGTCTTTACCGGCGCCTGCGGATCGACCAGGTCCGCCATCGAAAGCCCCTGCGCAAGGTCCACGTTGCCGGGATAGCCCACCGCGAACACTTCCGATCCGTCGCCCACGGCGCCGGTAAACAGCGTTGCGGCGGGTATCGCGCCCGGCTCGGCCAGTTTCAGCAGCGCAAGGTCGTTGCGCGGGCTGTAGGCGACAAGCTTTGCCAGGTATCCCTTGCGTCCTTCGGGCGGGACGATGCCGACGATCATCGTATCGTCCTGCCGCAAGCGCGAAACGACGTGGGCGTTCGTCACCACCAGCGTGGGCGTTACCGCGAAGCCCGATCCGTGGCCGACGAGCGAGGTGCGCGTGCCGTCCGTCGACAGCAAGACGATTCGGACAACCGAGCGCGCGGCGGCGGTAATATCGGCCGGTTCAGCCCGCGCCGTGGTGGAGGTGAGCGCGCAAAGCGCAAGCAACAGGGCGGCGATGATGCGGGTCACGATGCGCTTCTTAGGCGAGCGGACGGTTTGATCGCAAGCGGCGGGACGCGCGTCATGATAGGGTGTGCCAGATGTCCGCCACTTGCCATCGACGCGGAGGATGCCATGACCGTTCACACCATGATCGAAACGATCGATCCCGATGAGGCCTGGCAGGCCGTTCTCGCGCGTGACCGCAGCTTTGACGGGCGATTCGTGACCGGGGTGCTGACCACCGGTATATATTGCCGCCCGTCGTGCGCGGCGCGGCATCCCCGGCGCGAGAACGTGCGCTTCTTTGCCGACGGCGCAGCCGCGCGCGCGGCGGGATTGCGGCCCTGCAAGCGTTGTTCGCCCGACGATGCCAGCCGTGACGAGCGCGCGGTGCTATCCGCCATCGCCGCGATCAAGGCGGCGGGGCAGCCGCTGGCGCTGGCCGCGCTGGCGCAAGAGGCGGGCTATTCCCCGTCGCATTTCCAGCGGATATTCGCCCGCCATACCGGCCTTTCGCCGGCAGCCTATGCCCGCGCCCTGCGCAGCCAGCGTGCGGCCGACGTTTTGAGCGGGGGCGGACGGGTGACCGATGCAATCTACGATGCGGGCTATTCCGGCCCGTCGCGATTCTACGATGAACAGGAAGGGCGGTTGGGCATGGCACCTTCGGCCTGGGCGAACGGCGGCAAGGGTGTGACGATTCATTGGGCGGTGGTGCCCACCAGCCTTGGCGAAATGCTCGTCGCGGCCACGGACAAGGGCGTTTGCCGCCTGTCGTTCGATGAAGGGCGCGCTGCGCTGGAACGCCGGTTTCCCAAGGCCGAACTGGTTGACGGGGGAGAGGACTTTTCCCGGCTGCTGGCAGACATCGTTTGCGCGGTGGAGCGCCCGGGCGATTTCGCGCATATCCCGCTCGACGTGAAGGGCACGGCCTTTCAGGAAGCCGTGTGGCGCGAATTGCGGCGTATCCCCGCGGGCGAAACGCGCAGCTATGCCCAGATCGCCGCCGCCGTCGGCAAGCCGGGTGCTGTCCGCGCGGCCGGTTCGGCGAACGGGGCGAACAACGTTGCCGTGTTGATTCCCTGCCACCGCGTCATCCGATCCGACGGCAGCCTTGGCGGCTATGCCTATGGCCTGGACATCAAGCGCGAACTTCTGGCGCGCGAGCGCGGTGAGGGAGACTAAGGGGAATCCGCCCTCAGTCGAGGACCGGCTCCATCCCCGGCTCTGCCCTGGCCATCGCGGCGCGATAGGCGGGACGCTCTCCGATGCGGGCGAGATAGGCCTTCACATTGGGGAACGGATCGATCGAGGCATTGCGGAAGGCGCGTGCCGTCGTCAGGCAATAGACCATCATGATGTCAGCCGTGGTCAGGTTGCGCCCGCCGAAAAATGGCACTTCGCCCAGCCGCTTCTCGATCATGTCCCAGCAGATCCGCGCCCGGTCGCCCACGAAACCGGCAGCGGGATCGCCACCGGCGAACGTCACCGCCAGTTGCATCATCAAGGTCGTCATGAAGGTGCCGTTCGACCAGTGGAACCAGAACAGGTGGTCCGCGAAATCGGGATCGTCCACGCCGGGGACCAGCTTTCCGTTGCCGTGCTTCGCCACCAGGTAATCGCAGATCGCCCCGCTTTCGCCCAGCACCAGGTCGCCGTCGGTGATGACGGGTGCGATGCCCATCGGGTGCAGCGCCTTGTATTTGTCGGGCGCAAGGCGGTTGTCGACGCGCCTGTCATATCGCTTCAGTTCGTAATCGAGGCCCAGTTCCTCGCACAGCCAGACGATGCGTTCGGACTGCGATATTCCAAGATGGTGGACGGTGAGCACGGCACTTCTCCCGATTGTGTTTGTGGGGATCACACGAACGAATAGGGGTCGACGTCGACACCCACGCGAACGCCGCCGGGAAACTGCAGCGGATCGAGCCATTCGCGCAAGATGCGTTGCAGTTCGGTCGACCGGCGCGCGTTGACCAGCAGGCGATAGCGATAGCGGCCGCGCAGCAGCGAAAGCGGTGCGGGGGCGGGGCCAAGTACCATGAAGTCGGCCAGGTGCGGCGCCGTTCCGCCGATGGCGCGGGCCGCGTCGCGCGCTTCGGCTTCGTCCTCGCTCGATACGATGATCGCAGCCCAGCGCCCGAAGGGCGGGGCGTGCGCGTGGCGGCGCGCTTCGGCTTCGGCTTCATAGAACGCATCGCGCTCGCCGCTTGCCAATGCCTCGATCACCGGCGCCTCGGGATGGCGCGTCTGGATCAGCACTTCGCCCGGTTTCTCGCCGCGTCCGGCGCGTCCGGCAACTTGCGCGACCTGTTGATAGGTACGTTCCGCCGCGCGCAAGTCTCCGCCTTCCAGCCCCATGTCGGCATCGACCACGCCCACCAGAGTGAGTTCGGGAAAGTGATAGCCCTTGGTGACGAGTTGCGTGCCCACGATCACGTCGATCGCGCCTCCGCTGGCGCGTTCCACGAAGTCCGCCGCCTTGGCCGGGCTGGTCAGCGTGTCCGACGTGACCAGCGCGACGCGCGCTTCGGGCAGGATTTCCGCCACCTCGTCGGCAATCCGCTCCACCCCCGGACCGCAGGCGACGAGGCAATCGGGCTCACCGCATTCGGGGCAGGTTTCGGGCTGGGTGACCTCGTGCCCGCAATGATGGCAGGCAAGTCGCTTCGACAGGCGGTGCTCGACCAGCCAGGCAGAGCAATTGGGGCACTGGAAGCGGTATCCGCAATTGCGGCACAGCGTGAGCGGGGCATAACCGCGCCGGTTGAGGAACAGCAGCGACTGTTCGCCCTTCGCCAACCGGTCCTTCAGGGCTTCCACCAGCGGAGGGGCAAGCCACTTGCCGCGCTCCGGCTGCGTTTCGGTGAGGTTGACGATGTGGATGTCCGGCAATTGCGCCCCGCCGAAACGGTCGGGCAGCACGATGCGTTCATAGCGGCCCGCTTCGGCCATTTGCAGGCTTTCGAGCGCCGGGGTCGCACTGGCAAGGATGACCGGCACCTTTTCGAACAGGCCGCGCATCACCGCCACGTCACGCGCGTTATAGCGCACGCCGTCATCCTGCTTGAAGCTGATTTCGTGCGCTTCGTCCACGACGATGCAGCCAAGCGCCGGGAAAGGCAGGAACAGGGCCGAGCGCGCGCCGACCACGACTTTCGCGTCGCCCAGCGCGACCGCACGCCACGCGCGGCGGCGCTCGCTCGCCTTCAGCGAGGAATGCCAGGTGACGGGCGGAACTCCGAAACGGTCCTCGAAGCGTTTCAGGAACGTTTCGGTCAGCGCGATTTCGGGCAGGAGCACCAGCACTTGCCGGTTATCCTCCAACGCGGCGGCGATCGCCTCGAAATAGGTTTCCGTCTTACCCGATCCGGTCACGCCGTCGAGCAGGAAGGGCGCAAAGTCGTGCGCGCGCACCGCGGCCACGAACCGATCCGCCGCGGCCTGTTGCCCTTCGCTGAGATCGGGCACGGCGAAGCCGGGGCGCGGCGCCGGATAGGGGCGGTCCGCATCGACTTCCACCGCTTCCATGATCCCGGCATTGACCATGCCGCGCAGCACCCCTTCCGATACGCCCGCGATGTCCGAAAGCTCGCGGATCGTGCCTTGCTGGTCGTTCAGCAGGTCTATCGCCTGCGCGCGCTGCGGGGTCAGGCGCACGGGCACGTCGCCGGTCAGCCGGTATTCGGTGATGGTGCTTCCCCCGCGCAGCGCCGCGCTGCTCGACAGCGCCATGCGCGCGACAGAGGCGAAAGGGGCAAGGTAGTAATCCGCCGTCCATTCGATCAGCCGCCGCAGCGGTGCGCCCAGCGGCGGTACGGGAAGGACGCCTGCCAGCGGGCGCAGCTTCGAATCGGGAACATCGGTTCCCGGCAACCGTTCTGGCTCCCAGACGATCCCGACGATCTGCCGCGGCCCCAGCGGGGAGACGACGACGCTTCCGGGCCGAACGTCCATCCCATCGGGCACCCGGTAATCGAGCGGGCCGAGCGCGGCGTTGAAGACGAGGCAGCGGACGCGGTCCATCGCTTCCCTCTATGGGGGCGGACAGGCGCATCGCAAGCACGCTTTCTCCACACCCTGTCACGCCGCGCCTGACAGGGCCGCCGCGCTTGCCTATAGGCGAGCGCAAGAATCACCTCCCCAGCCGGAAGGGACAAGCCATGAAATTCTTCGTCGACACCGCCGATACCGCCGAAATCAAGGACCTGGCCGCAACGGGCCTGCTTGACGGTGTGACCACCAACCCTTCGCTGATCGCCAAGTCCGGCAAGGACTTCAAGGAAGTGACGAAGGAAATCTGCGGTATGGTGGATGGCCCGGTCAGCGCCGAGGTTGTCGCGCTCGATCACGAAGGGATGATGCGTGAAGCCGAAGTGCTGCGGAAAATCGCCGATAACGTGTGCATCAAGGTACCGATGACGTTCGACGGGCTGAAGACCTGCAAGGCGCTGACCGGCGACGGCACGATGGTCAATGTCACGCTGTGCTTTTCCGCCAACCAGGCGCTGCTTGCGGCGAAGGCGGGCGCGTCATTCGTTTCGCCCTTCGTCGGACGGCATGACGACAACGGCTTCGACGGTATGGACCTGATCCGCGACATTCGCCTGATCTATGACAACTATGCCTTCGAAACCGAAATCCTTGTCGCCTCGATCCGCCACGGCATCCACGTGCTGGAAAGCGCGCGGATCGGCGCCGATGTCGCCACGATGCCGCCCGCGGTGATCCGCGGCCTTGTGAAGCACGTGCTGACCGACAAGGGGATCGAAGGCTTCCTGGCCGACTGGAAGAAGACGGGCCAGTCGATCGGCTGAAGCCCGTCGGTCGAGGCCCGGGCGGGCGGGGATACCTGGCGCGCACTTCAGTTTTTTCTTGAAACTGCGACTGGCCCTCGCGGTATAGGCAACCCATGCGTGACGAATCCCCACTCGACCAGTTCAAGTCCGCCCTGACCGGTGCGGCCCGCGCCATCGCGCACGAGCCGGAAGTGGAGGTGGCGTGGACGGCGGACGCGCCCAGCCAGTCCGGCACGGCGATGCGGGTGCCCATGCCCGGCCGCAACCTGTCGCCGGACCAGATCGCGGAAGCGCGCGGGTTCGCCGATTCGATGGCGCTGAAGCTGCTCCACCACGATACGGCGGAGCACGCCGCCCACGCCCCGGCGGAGCCGGTTGCGCGGGCCTGCTATGACGCGGTCGAGCAGGTGCGTTACGAAGCAATCGGCTCGCGCGATTACGCGGGGATGCGCGGCAACCTTGATGCCGCGCTGGCGATCCGCACCGCGTCCGATCCCATCGCAAGGGCCGACCGGGCGGAAGACGTGCCGCTGCAGGCCGCGCTTTCGCTCCTGCTTCGCGAGCGACTGACCGGGCAGCCCGTGCCCGATTCCGCCCGCGCGGCAACAGACATGGTGCGCGAATGGATAGAGGATCGCGCGTCCGCCGATTTTGACGATCTTGCCGCTTCGCTGGACGATCAGCACGCCTTCCAGGCCAAGGCGCTGGACATGCTCCAGCATCTGGAACTGACCCGCTCGCCAGAGGATACCCCGCCCGAAACGGACGAGGACGACAGCGACGAGGGCGAGGACGATAGCCAGGACGGCGAGGATTCGGACCAGCAGCAGGACGAACAGCCATCTGAAGTCGCCGGCGATTCGGAAGAGGGCGAGGACGAATCCGACGGCGAAACGGAGATCGACCAGCCGGAGGATTCCGAAGAAGGCGAGATGACCGACGATGGCGAGGAGGGGATGCTTCCCACCCGCGCCAACCGGCCGTGGATCGACCTCCCCGAAACGTTCGAATACAAGGCCTATACCGACAGTTTCGACGAAGTGGTCGGGGCCGAGGAACTGTGCGACGATGATGAGTTGCAGCGCCTGCGCGCTTACCTCGACGCGCAGTTGAAGGGGCTGCAATCGGTCGTCACGCGACTTGCCAACCGGCTACAGCGCCGGCTGATGGCGCAACAGAACCGGTCCTGGGATTTCGACCAGGAGGAAGGGCTGCTGGACGCCGCGCGGCTGGCGCGCGTGGTGGTATCGCCCGGCCATTCGCTGTCCTACAAGATCGAACGCGATGTTGAGTTCAAGGATACCGTCGTCACGCTGCTGATCGACAATTCCGGATCGATGCGCGGACGGCCCATTTCCATCGCGGCAATCAGCGCCGATATCCTGGCGCGCACGCTGGAACGCTGCGGCGTGAAGACAGAGATACTGGGCTTCACCACCCGCGCGTGGAAGGGCGGGCAAAGCCGAGAGGCGTGGCTGGCTGGCGGAAAGCCCGCGCATCCAGGACGGCTGAACGACCTTCGCCACATCGTTTACAAGAAGGCGGACGAGCCGTGGCGCCGCGCGCGCAACAAGCTCGGCCTGATGATGCGCGAAGGGTTGCTGAAGGAAAACATCGACGGCGAGGCCTTGTTGTGGGCGCACACGCGCTTGCTTGCCCGGCCAGAGGACCGCCGCATCCTGATGGTGATTTCGGACGGCGCGCCGGTGGACGATTCGACGCTGAGCGTGAACAACGCGGGATACCTGGAACAGCACTTGCGCCGCGTTATCGACTGGATCGAGAAGCAATCCCCGGTCCAGCTTGTCGCCATCGGCATCGGCCACGATGTGACTCGCTATTACCGCCGCGCGGTGACGATCATGGACGTGGAGCAACTGGGCGGCACGATCATCGAGCAGCTTGCGGGGTTGTTCGAGGACGATTGACGGCAGCGGTTTAACCGGCCAGTTAAACGGCGATGACACAGCAAGCCACGCCCCTTTCGCGCATGACCGTTTCCGAAGCCGTTGCCACCCGCCGCTCTGTGCGCCGGTTCCTGAGGGAAGCCGTGGGGCGCGATGTGCTGGAGCGCGTTCTGGAAAAGGCGCAGCGCGCGCCTTCGGGCGGCAACGTCCAGCCCTGGAACGCGAATGTATTGACGGGCGCGCCGCTGGCCAGGTTGCTGGATGCGGTTGCGGGCGTGATCCCGCAGGGCCGGGCGGCGCACGCGCCGGAATACCACATCTATCCGCCGGAGCTTGAAGGCGCATACGATGCGCGACGTTTCGGCGTGGGCGAGGCGATGTACGCCGCGCTGGGCATCGCAAGAGAGGACAAGAAGGGACGCCTCGGCCAGTTCATGCACAATTTCCGCGCATTCGATGCGCCGGTGCTGATGCTGGTCCACACCCCGCGCTATATGGGGCCGCCGCAATGGTCCGACATCGGGATGTGGCTGCAAACGGTCATGCTGTTGCTGCGTGAAGAGGGTCTGGATTCCTGTGCGCAGGAAGCCTGGGCAGTCTATACCCCGCAAATCCGCGAATGCGTGACGATCCCGGACGATCACATCTTCTTCTGCGGCCTTGCGATCGGCCATCGCGACCCGGTCGCGCCGATCAATACCTTCGATGTTCCCCGCGCCCCGCTGCAAGAATCTGTCGCGTTCGAAGGATTTTAGCGCGCGCCACGGTTGGCAGCGGCGGCATCGTCCGCCTATGGTGTGCGCCAAAGCATAACGAGAGCTGTGGGTCGCGGCTAAATCGAGGGGTGACGGTGCTGTCCGCCGTCGCCGCGAGGGGAGACATACGTGCCTGCGAACACACGGACACGGAAAGCCGCGACGGGAGCGGCCGATGCCTGACAAGCGCCAGGATCGCATGGAGCGGCGCGTGGGGCGCACGGTCTCGCAACTCGGCTGGCAGCGCGTGGCGGTCGCCGCGATCCTGCTTGCCGTGGCGCTGTTCCTGGCCGCGCGCAGTTGGCATCTTCCGTTGCTGCGCGACGCGGAAAGCGCGCTTTACGATATCCGCACCGCGGCGCTGGCGCCGGCAACCGATCCCGACAAGCGGGTGACGCTGGTGGTCTATACCGCCGATACCAACCGCAAGACCGGCCAGATATCCCCGGTGGATCGCACGATCCTGGCAAAGGCGCTGAAACAGATAGATACGCTGGGCGCGAAGGGCATCGGCATCGATATCCTGTTCGATTCGCCCCAGCCGGACGATCCGCTGCTCAAATCGACGCTGAAGGCGATGAAGACGCCGGTTTTCCTTGCCTATGCCAACAGCAAGACCAACCCTGAAGCGATTACATATGAGCAGACGCAGGATCTTTCGGCCTATATCAAGTCGGTAACGACCAGCGACGTCGGCCCGGCGAGCATCCTGCTGGAAACCGATAACGACGGCGTGGCGCGGCACTGGCCGCACCAGTATCCGGGCCTGCCGCCACTGCTGTCCGTGGCGATGACGAAGAACGTCAAGGGCGACGCGGACATGCGCTTTGCCAGCTATACCGGCCCGATCCGCTATCGCGTGCCGACCGCCAGTGACCGCCCGGTGTTCGACAAGATCCCGATAGACCTGCTGGCCGATCCTGACACCGCACCGCTGATGGCCGAGGCGATTACCGGCCGATACGTGCTGATCGGCGGCGACTTTTCCGATTTCGACCAGTTCGACACGCCGTTCACGCGCACGGGCAACCCGGTAACGGGCGAGACGCGCATGATCGGGGTGGAAGTTCACGCCTCCATGCTGGCGCAATTGCTCGACCACTGGTTGCCGGTGAATATCCCGCCGTGGCTTAAGTGGCTCGCGGCGGCGATTGTCGTGCTGCTGGGCGCGGCGACAGCGGCGGGGCAAGTGCGCACTTGGCTGCTGGCGATCGGCGTACTGGTGCAGTTCGCGGCCTTTCTGGCCTTGCCCTATTTTCTTGCGCGGAGCGGGTTCGATACGCTGGGCCTGCCTTCGGTCGGCTGGATCGTGGGCTGGCTGGTCGCCTATACGGCGGTGAGTTCGGCCCTGCGCGCGATCAACGCCGCGCAGCGCGAGTTCGCGCAAGGGGCGCTGGGAAAATACCTGCCCCGTTCCGTGGCGAGCGAGATCATGCGCAATCCCGAACGTCTTTCGCTGCACGGCGAAAAGCGCGAGATATTCTGCGTGTTCACCGACCTTGAAGGCTTCACCAAGCTGACCCACGCGGTAGAGCCGGAAATGATCGCCCAACTGCTCAACGACTATCTCGACCGCCTGTCCGCGGTCGTGCTTGAATACGGCGGCACGCTCGACAAGTTCGTGGGCGATGCGGTCGTGGCCTTCTGGGGCGCGCCTATCGCCTACCCCGACGATGGAGAGCGCGCGGCGAAGGCGGCCTGGGCGATGTACCAGGCGGGCGAGGCGTTCCGCCAGGCCGTGCCCGAAGGCGTGCCGAAGATCGGGCGGACGCGCGTGGGCTTGCACTATGGCGAGGCAATTGTCGGCAATTTCGGCGGGGAGGGGCGCATCCAGTACACCGCGCTGGGCGATGCGATGAACACCGCCGCGCGGCTGGAAAGCGCGAACAAGCCGCTGGATACCAAAGTGCTGGTCAGCCGCGAGGCGATGGAGCGCACCGGGCTGGACTGGTTCCGCCCGATGGGCCGGGTCACGCTGCGCGGCCGTTCCACCCCGGTCGAGATTTTCGAACCGACGCCCGATGCGACCGACGAGGAACGCGCACGGGTGCGCGAACTGATCGCGGCGCACGAGCAGGGAAATTCGGATCGTGTGCAGTCACTCACAGCGAAGCTCGCCGAATCGATGCATGACGATGCCGTGATCAACCTCGTCCAGAGGCTGACCCAGACGCATAAAGGAGAAAGCTATGTCCTTGGCTAATTCGAAGGCGCTCAAGGCGATGGCGGCAGGGGCTGCGGCCATTGCATCGCTGGCCATCGGCGGCGCGGCAATGGCCCAGGCGGTCATCATCCGGTCAACCGGGCCATCGGCGGCGCAGTATCCGCAAGGGCGCAAGCTGCCCGCCAACGCGACCGTGACGCTGAAATCCGGAGACCGCGTGACTGTGCTCGACAAGTCGGGCACGCGCGTGCTCTCCGGGCCGGGCAGCTTTGCTATGAACGGCAAGGTCAACCGCGACGGTGAAGGCACCTCTCTTGCCAGCGCGATCCTGTCCAGCGGGTCCAGCCGCCGCACCCGCACCGGGGCCGTGCGCGGCGCGCCGGTGGAGCAAGCCCCGCCGGGACCGGGCAGCGTGTGGTATATCGATGTCAGCAAGGGCGGCACCTATTGCGTGGCCGATCCGTCAAAGCTGGTCCTGTGGCGTCCGAACCGCACGGAGGAGGCTACCGCCACGCTGACCGCCGCCGACGGCACGGTGGCCGATCTTGTCTGGAAGCGCGGCAACGCGCTGAAGCTTTGGCCGGCCGCGACGCTGCCTGTGGTGGACGGGCAGACTTACACCTTCAGCGATCCCGTGGGGCCGGCGGTGAAGATCACCACCAGGCTGCTGGGGCCGCTGCCTCCTGATCCGATGGAGGTTGCCGCGAAGATGGGCGAACTGGGCTGCAACGCGCAGCTTGACGTCATGGCCAACGCCGCGGCCCCGGCCGGTTCGGGCGGGATGTAAGGCGATGCGCAACGTGATGAAGACGATTGCCGCCTTGGCTGCCGTATCGCTGGGACTGGCCGTTTCGGCGCAGGCGCTGGCGCAGTCGGTGATCGTGCGGTCCACCGGGCCTTCGGCATCGTCCTATCCACCGGGCAAGCGCCTGCCTGCGGGCACGAAGATCACTCTTCGCAGCGGCGATGTGGTGACGGTGCTGGACAAGGTCGGCACACGCGTGCTGCGCGGCGCCGGCTCGTTCGACCTCGATGCCACGTCCACGCGCAATATCGGCGGTGCGGCGCGGCTTGCCCGGTCGATGAACAGTCCGGTCGCTGTCCGCGCGGGGGCGGTACGCGGCGGCGTGCCTAACGAAGCCGGCCCGATCCTGCCGCCCAGCATCTGGATCGCCGATATCGACAAGGGCGGCCGCGTCTGCGTGCCGCGCGGCAGCGATCTCTATCTGTGGCGCGGCGAAGCGTCGCAGCGCCGCTATACTTGGCTGGGTGAGGCGGAAGGCGGCGCGATGACCCGCATCCTGTGGCCGAAGAACACCGCGGGCGTTCCCTGGCCCAGGGCGGTTGTTTCCCTGTCCGACGGGCAGGCCTATCGCTCTGTCGACGATAGCGCGTCTGACAATGGCGTGGATTTCGAACTGGTCGTGCTCGATCCCGACAAGGTGCCCACCGATGCTTCCGGGCTTGGCGTGATGCTGCTCGACAATGGGTGCAAGGCGCAGTTCGAGTGGCTGGCAAAGACGCTGGAAGAACCGGCGGCAGAATCGGCGACGGCCCCGTAGGGACGCTCTCCGCTTGACCGCGCCATGCGGGGCGGGGCAAGGGCGCTGGCGATGACAGACGCCCCTGCCGTTCCGCTGACGCTGTTCAACAGCCTGACCCGCAAGCCCGAGGTGTTTCAGCCGGTTCATCCGGGCGAAGCGCGCGTCTATTCGTGCGGGCCGACGGTTTATAACTACCCGCACATCGGCAACATGCGCGCCTATGTTTTTGCCGATATTCTGGGCCGCACGCTCAGCTTCAAGGGTTACCGGCTTACCCACGTCATCAACATTACCGACGTGGGGCACCTGACGGACGATGCCGACGCGGGCGAAGACAAGATGGAGAAAATGGCCGCGCAGCGCGCGCAATCCATCTGGGACATCGCTAAGCATTATACCCAGGCTTATTGGGCGGACATAAAGGCGCTCAACATCCGTCAGCCCGCGCACTGGTCTATCGCCACGGACTATGTTCCGGCGATGATAGAGTTCGCGAAAGGCATCGCGGAAAAACACTGCTACGAACTCGACAGCGGGCTGTATTTCGATGTTTCCACGGTGGACGATTATGGCCGCCTCGCCCGCGCCCATACCGAAGAAGGCGAAGGCCGGATTGATGCGGTGGAAGGCAAGCGCAACGCCGCCGACTTCGCGATCTGGCGCAAGACTCCGCCGGGCGAAAAGCGCCAGATGGAATGGGATTCCCCGTGGGGAAAGGGCGCGCCGGGCTGGCACCTTGAATGCAGCGTGATGAGCGGCAAGCTGCTGGGCTTTCCGTTCGATATTCACACCGGCGGGATCGACCACCGGGAAATCCACCACCCCAACGAAATCGCGCAGAACCAGGCGTTCTGCTGCACCAACGGGCTGGACAATGCCGCGAACAGCGGCGCGCGCATCTGGATGCACAACAACTTCCTTGTCGAGCGCAGCGGCAAGATGAGCAAGTCGGCGGGCGAGTTCCTGCGGCTGCAACTGCTGATCGACAAGGGCTATCACCCGCTCGCCTACCGCATGATGTGCCTTCAGGCGCATTACCGCAGCGAGCTTGAGTTCAGCTGGGAAGGGCTGGGCGCGGCGCTTGTGCGATTGAAGCGCATGGTGATGGCGGTGGGCCAGTTGAAAGAGCGCGCTTCCACACCCGCCGAAAGCTGGGGGCCGAAACTCACGCCGCTGATGGCAAAGTTCGATGCCGCGGTGTCTGACGATCTCAATACGCCCATCGCGCTCACCGCGACGGAAGAGGCGATCGCGATGAAAAAGGTCGATCCTGCCGAGAAGCTGGCGCTTGTTTCCGCGATGGATGCGGTGATGGGGCTGGGCCTGCTCGACCTTGAGCGCACGGCGCTGCGGATTCGCCCGAAGGATGCGACGGTCAACGAGGCCGAGATCGAAGCAACACTCACCGCGCGCAAGGAAGCCCGCGCCGCGAAAGATTTTGCAAAGTCCGACGCGCTGCGAGACGAGCTTGCCGCCAAGGGCGTCGAGGTCATGGACGGCGATCCACTCGGCTGGGAGTGGAAGCTGGGCTGATCCGTCCCCCTCCCGCTTGCGGGAGGGGTTAGGGGTGGGCATTGTCTTTCCAGCGAATCTTGCGGTCCAAGGCGCCCACTCCCGGCCCCTCCCGCAAGCGGGAGGGGAGAAAAGAGTGACCGTCTTTGTGATGAACGTCTTGGCGCGCCCATTGATCGAGGGGCGCTTGCCCGACTGGATCGAGCCGCGCTTCTTCGACACGACCGAGCACTTGTTCGAACTGGCACCGAAAGCCGAAATCGGCTGGTTTGACCTCCACAAGAAAGAGGACATGGCCGAAGCGATCAGGCGGGCCGCGAGCCTGAAATGGCTCAACTCGGTCTATGCCGGGGTCGACGGGTTTCCGCTCAATATCCTGCGGGAACGCGGCGTTGCGTTCACCAACGGCGCAGGAATCAACGCGATCACCATTGCCGAATACATCACGATGGGGATGCTCAATATCGCCAAGGGCTATCGTGAGGTCGTGCGCGCGCAGGACCGGCACGAATGGCTGCGCGATGCGCCTGGAACGATGGAACTGGCGGGCAGCCGCGCACTGATCCTTGGTTACGGCGCGATCGGGAAGCGCGTCGAAAAAATCCTTCACGGGCTTGACGTAGAGGTGACGAAAGTGCGCCGTTCGACCGGTGAGGGCACGCTCGGTCCGGATGAATGGCGCGCGCGGCTTGGTGAGTTTGACTGGATCATCGTTTCCGTGCCCGCCACCGCCGAAACCGAAGGACTGATCGGTGCGGCGGAGCTTGCCGCGATGAAGCCCACCGCCTGCGTCATCAACGTTGCGCGCGGTTCGGTGATAGACCAGCCGGCGCTGGTTGCGGCGCTGCGCGACGGACAGATCGGTTCGGCCTTTCTTGACGTGACCACGCCGGAGCCACTGCCCGCCGACGATCCGTTGTGGGATCTGCCGAGTGCGCACATCACCATGCATCTGTCGGGCCGGTCGCAAACCCGCATGTTCCAGCGCGGGGTGGAGCGCTTCCTTGCCAACCTGGAACGCTTTCGCGCCGGTGAGCCTTTGGAATACCGGGTAAACCTGGACCTGGGATATTGACCGCGCGGGCCGCGAGCCGCTGCAAGTGATTTGCAGCCGCAAGGGGTGACTTGCCCGCAAGGCTTTGATAGTCCTTGCGGGCAAGGCGGGCGCGGGGGCCATAACGATAACGTTGCCCCGCCTGAGGTCGCAATTGACTTGGGGAGAACGGACGCGCGCCTGGCCGTGTGCGGACCGTCAGTCAGGAGCGGCATATATGGCCAACGGTTCAGGCAAGAAGGCGTCCGACGTATTCATCGAATGCCTTGAGGCGGAAGGCGTCGAATATGTGTTCGGCGTTCCGGGTGAGGAAAACCTGGATTTCCTCGATTCGCTGTCACGGTCCGAAAAGATCAGGCTTGTGCTGACCCGCCACGAACAGGGCGCGGGCTTCATGGCGGCGACATACGGGCGGCATACCGGCAAGACCGGCGTCTGCCTGGCAACGCTTGGTCCCGGCGCCACCAACTTCGTTACCGCGGCCGCCTATGCTCAGCTAGGCGGGATGCCGATGATGATGATTACCGGCCAGAAACCGATCAAGAAATCGAAGCAGGGCCGCTTCCAGATACTAGACGTGGTTTCCATGATGGGGCCGATCACCAAGTATGCGCACCAGCTGGCCAGCGCCGACAACATTCCCAGCCGCGTGCGCGAGGCGTTCCGCCTGGCCGAAGAGGAAAAGCCGGGCGCCGTGCATCTTGAATTGCCCGAGGACATTGCCGACGAGCACACCGATTCCCGCCCCATTCCGGCCTCTGTCGCGCGCCGCCCTTCGGCCGAGTCCAAGGCCGTGCGCATCGCGGTGAAGGCGATAGAGGAGGCCAAGGCGCCGGTGCTGGTGATCGGTGCGGGCGCCAACCGCAAGATGACCGGCCGGATGCTGCGCCAGTTCGTTGAAAAGACGGGCATTCCCTTCCTGACCACGCAGATGGGCAAGGGCGTGATCGATGAACGTCATCCAAAGTTCCTGGGCTGCGCGGCGCTTTCCGCCGGGGACTTCGTGCACCGCGCGGTCGAGGATGCGGACGTTATCATCAACGTCGGACACGACGTGATCGAAAAGCCGCCGTTCTTCATGCGCGAGGGCGGGCCGACGGTGATCCACGTTTCGACGCGCACGGCGGAAGTCGATCCGGTCTATTTCCCGCAGATCGAAGTGATCGGTGATATCGCCAACGCAGTCTGGCAGATCAAGGAAGACATCGTTCCGCAGGGCAAGTGGAAGTTCGACCACATGCTCGCCTATCACACGGCGGAGCTTGACCACACGGGCAAGATGGCTGCCGATGCGCGCTTCCCGATCTTCCCGCCGCACCTTGTCGGCCAGGTCCGCGATGCGATGCCTGAAGACGGGATCATCTGCCTGGATAACGGCGTCTACAAGATCTGGTTCGCGCGCGGCTACACTGCCTATCTTCCCAATACCGTGCTGCTCGACAACGCGCTTGCCACGATGGGCGCGGGGCTGCCCAGCGCGATGATGAGCGCGATGGTCTATCCCGAACGCAAGGTCATGGCGATCTGCGGCGATGGCGGGTTCATGATGAACAGTCAGGAGATGGAGACGGCGGTAAGGCTGGGCCTGAACCTGACGGTGCTGATCCTGCGCGATGATTCCTATGGCATGATCCGCTGGAAGCAGGCCAACATGGGCTTCAAGGACTGGGGGCTGACCTATGGCAACCCCGATTTCGTCGCCTATGCGGAAAGCTATGGCGCGAAGGGGCACCGCATCGAAAGCTCTGCGCACCTGGCCGAAGTCCTGGCCCATTGCCGCGATACACCGGGCGTCCATCTGATCGATTGCCCGGTCGATTATTCGGAAAACGACCAGATCCTGAACAAGGATATCAAGGAACTTTCGAAGGCGTTGTAGGCTTTGCAATAACGAAGTGCCCCTCTCGCTTAAGGGAGGGGATAGGGGTGGGCCTGTTTGCCGCCCCGTCCTTTCCCACCCCCGGCCCCTCCCGCAAGCGGGAGGGGGGAGGAAACGATGGTCAAGCTCAAGGACACCTATCCGCTCTATCTCAACAACAAGGCCGCGCAGCCTAACACGGACCTTGCTGTTACCGACAAGTTCACCGGTGAGGTGGCGTTCCGCACCGCGCTCGCCACGCCGGACGTGATCGACGAGGCCATTGCCGGGGCGGTGCGCGCGGCGGAGCCGATGGCGAAGTTGGCGAGTTACGAAAAGCGCGACGTGCTGGATCACTGCGTCGCGCGCTTCCAGGAACGGTTTGACGAACTCGCCTATGCGCTGTGCGTCGAAGCGGGAAAGCCGATTGCCGATGCCGAAGGCGAAGTAACCCGGCTGATCGACACGTTCCGCATCGCGGCGGAAGAGGCGACGCGCAATTATGGCGAGATCCAGCCGCTGGATATCTCGGCACGCGCGAAAGGATACATGGGGATGTGGAAGCGCGTGCCGATCGGGCCGTGCAGTTTCATCAGCCCGTTCAACTTTCCGCTGAACCTTGCCGCGCACAAGATCGCACCCGCCATCGCGGTCGGCTGTCCCTTCGTGATGAAGCCCGCCAGCATGACGCCGCTGGGCGCGATCATCATGGGCGAAGTGCTGGCGGAATGCGATGTGCTGCCCGAAGGCGCGTTCTCGATCCTGCCCGCCAGCCGCGACGGCGCGGACCTGTTCACGGTGGACGACCGGCTGAAGCTGCTCAGCTTCACCGGATCGCCCGGCGTCGGCTGGGATCTGAAGGCGAAGGCGGGCAAGAAGAAGGTCGTGCTGGAACTCGGCGGTAATGCCGCGGTGGTGGTCGACAAGGATGCCGATCTCGATCATGCGCTCGCCCGCATCATCTTCGGCGGCTATTACCAGTCGGGCCAGAGCTGCATCCACGTGCAGCGCGTGATTGTTCACGAAGACGTGTATGACACCTTCCGCGATATGCTCGTCGCGAAAGTCGGCACGCTGAAGGCCGGCGATCCCAAGAACCGCGAAACCTTCATCGGTCCGATGATCTCAGAGAAGGAGGCGAAGCGGCTGAAGGGCTGGATCGATGCCGCGGTTGGCGGCGGGGCGAAGCTGCTGGCCGGCGGCGGGCTGGAAGGCGCGATGCTGGAAGCGACGCTGCTGGAAGATGCACCCGATGCCAGCGACGTCGTGCGCGAGGAAGCGTTCGGCCCCGTGGTCGTGCTATCGCGGTTTTCGGACTGGGGTGCGGCGCTTGCGGAAGTGAACGACAGCCGCTTCGGGCTTCAGGCCGGTTTGTTCACGCGCGATATCCACAAGGTGCTCGAAGCGTGGGACGATCTCGACGTCGGCGGCATCGTGGTGAACGATGTTTCGTCCTACCGGGTCGACAACATGCCTTATGGCGGGGTCAAGGATTCGGGCCTAGGCCGCGAGGGCGTGCGGTTCGCGATGGAGGACATGAGCGAGATCCGAAATCTGGTGATCCGGCGCGAATCGTGAAACGGCGACTGGCGAACATGGACTGAATTCGCTTCGCGAAATCGGCCAAATTCTGCGGGTTAGCTAATCGTTTTCGCAAGTCTGTTTCATTTCGGCACTTGATTGGCGGGCTTTGCGTGTCATAGTCGCGCGCAACGGGGTCGTATTGCATGGACTACCGGCGTTGGGGGAAAAGGGGCAAAAGCTTCGGTCCCGCACGCTGCGTCGGCAGGAACGAGGGGCAATGCTGGGCAATTTGAAACCTGTGCAGCGGCTCACGGCCGCCTGCCGTTCCTTTACGCGCACCGGTGCGGTGGCGGTGTTCGCTTGTCTTGCGATGGCGGCAAGCGCGCTTTCGGCCTCTTTCCTGATCGCGCCGGAACCCGTCCGGGCCGAAGGCACGGTCTCGTCCACGATGGCCCAGTCCACGATGGCAAAGCACCTTGGCGTGGCAAGCTGTGCGGGATCGACCTGCCACGGTCATTCTGTCGCTGACGGTCATCCGGTCCGCCAGGACGAGTTGAAGCTGTGGCAGGAGGAAAGCTCTCCCGGCGGTGCGCACAGTCGCGCCTATCGCGCCGTTCTGGAGCCGCGCGGGCAGGGCATTGTTCGGCGGCTCGGCCTCGATGCGGCCGGCGTGCAGCGGGAATGTCTGGGCTGCCATGCCTCGCCCGGCGGTCACAAGCTGTCGGACGGCGTCGATTGCGAAACCTGCCACGGCGCGGCCGGCGGCTGGATTTCCAGCCACTATACGGTCGGCGCCAGCTATCGCCGCGATGTCTCCAACGGGATGACGGACCTTGTGAACCCGCGCACCCGTGCACGGGTTTGCCTGGATTGCCACTTGTCCGGCGACGGGCAGGGGCAGTTCATCTATCACCGCATCATGGCGGCGGGGCATCCGCGCATTTCTTTCGAACTGGACCTGTTCTCCACGCTCCAGCAGCACTGGAACGAGGATGCGGATTATGTCCAGCGCAAGGGCGGCAAGACGAACTCGATGCGGATGTGGGCCGTGGGCCAGGCCGAGGCGGTGAACCGTTCGCTGGAACTGTTCAGCGAGCCGGCGAAAGGCATGGACGGTATCTTCCCCGAGTTCACGTTCTACGATTGCCATTCGTGCCACCGTCGCATCTATGACGGGGACGAGGCGCACGTAACGGCTATCCCCAATCCGGGGCGCCCGATCCATCTGGGTATGCCGCCTTACAACGATGAGAACATGATCATGCTGATCGCGGCGTCGCGCGTTGTGGCACCCGATCTGGCCGGCACGTTCGAAGCGCGGAGCAAGGCGTTCCACGCGGCGATGGGCAAGGGGCGCAGAGAAGCCGTCACCGCGGCGCAGGCCCTTCGCCAGAGCGCCAACGCACTGGCCGACCGCTTTTCCGGCGCGACGTTTTCGAAGGCCCAGACCTTCGCGATCATGGACAGCATCGCCAGCAACGCGATCACTCCGCGCTTCACCGATTACGAAGGCGCGGTCCAGTCGGTCATGGCGATCGACACCTTGCTGAACGGCATGGTCAACCAGGGGATGGTGAGCCAGGGTGCCGCGGGCGACCTGCGTGTGCGGATCAACGAAGCCTATGCCGCTGTGCGCGATCCCAACGGCTTCCAGCCGATTGCCTTCCGCCGCGCGTTGACCGACGCGGTTTCCAGCATCCGGAGCTTGCGCTGACATGAGGCCGAATGGCGCACCGCACCGCACGTCAGCCGCGGTCGCGGCTCTTTCGCTGATGCTGGCGGGTTGTGGCGGCGGAAACGGGAATTCGGTTCCCGGAACCTTTCCCACGCCTACGCCCACACCAACGGCCACCGGCGCGCGCGTCTATCCCACGGTGCAGGAGGCATCGCTTTCGGTAACCGATGTGCAGCAGGTTATCGCGCAGGCGGTTGGCGAGGCGCAGGCGCGCAACCTGCCGGCGGTGATCGCGGTGACGGACCGGGTGGGCAACGTGCTGGCCGTGTTCCGCATGAACGGTGCGAAGGCGACGATGCTGACCAGCACCTATAACTCGGAATTCAAGCAGCAGATTGCCAATCCGGTCGATGCCGAGGGGTTGACTCTTCCCGCGGAAGTCGGCGCGATCGCCAAGGCGGTAACCGCCGCCTACCTGTCGTCGGGCGGCAACGCCTTTTCCACCCGCACCGCAAGCGAGATCGTGCAGCAGCATTTCCCGCCCGCGCCGCAGACGCCGGGACTGGAAAGCGGTCCGCTGTTCGGCGTGCAGTTCAGCCAGTTGCCCTGTTCCGACCTTACCGCGCGGTTCCAGGCCGGCGGGGGGAGCATATTCCGCAATCCCGTGACGCAGACCGAGGACAGCAGCCCCGGCCTGATCGGACCCAAGCGTTCGCCCATTGGGCTTTCGGCCGATCCGGGCGGGATGCCGCTGTACAAGAATGGCGTGCTTGTCGGCGCGGTCGGCGTGATGGCCGATGGCGATTACGGCTTCGATCCCGATGTGACGGACGTGGACAACGATGGCGAGGAGTACATCGCGCTCGCCGGGCTTCAGGGATTTGCGCCGCCCGACAACATCACCGGAGACAAGATCACCGTAGACGGCACGACGCTGCGTTTTTCGGACGCGACGGTGAACAACCTTGCGCCGCTTCAGACCAATTTCAGCGCGATCAACAATGCCGCGGGCACGCTGATCCCGGTGCGCGGATACAATGACGGCGCAATTGTCGCGGGCACCGCCTATGGCACGGAGGCCAGCGGTTTCCGTTACGCGACCACCGCCGAATTCGACAATCCCGACGCATTCGTGCTGACCGACGGTTCGGGCAACGATCGCTTTCCGATCCGCGCCGCGACCGACGGCGGCACCAACTCCAGGCCCTTGACCAAAGCCGAAGTGCGCGAAATCCTGACGCAGGCGTTCAAGGTGATGAGCCGCGCGCGGGCGCAGATCAGGCGGCCGCTGGACAGCAGGGCCGAAGTGTCGATCAGCGTGGTCGATACGCACGGCGCGGTGCTGGGCATTGTGCGCGCGCCCGATGCGCCGATCTTCGGCATCGACGTATCGTTGCAGAAAGCGCGCACGGCCACGTTCTTTTCCAGCCCCGACGCGGCGACCGCGTTGCAGGGCGATCCCGACCAGGAAATTCCCGATTTCGTCGGCCGGGTGCGCAACTTCCTGGGCGACCAGACGGCCCTTACCGGCACCAAGGCCTTTGCCGACAGGTCTGGCGGCAACCTGTCGCGCCCCTATTTCCCCGATGGGCAGCTTGGCACCGCCAACGGTCCGCTGAGCCGCCCGATCGCGCAGTTCAACCCGCTGGCCACGGGGCTGCAATTCGCGCTGGTCAGGTCGAACGTGCTGGCCCATGCCGCCTATATCGGCGGTGCGGCCAACGATACCGCGCACCAGTGCACGTCCATCCCGATCAAGGCGAGCGCCAACGGCCAGCAGCGGCTTGCCAATGGAATCCAGATTTTCCCCGGATCGGTGCCGATCTATCGTGGCACCCAGCTTGTCGGCGGAATCGGCGTTTCGGGCGACGGTATCGACCAGGACGACATGATCAGCTTCCTTGGCGCGAACAATGCCGGTGTTTCGCTCGGCACGCTAGGCAATGCGCCCAAGGACATGCGCGCCGATACGATCGTGGTCCCGGTCGGCAACGGGGTGCGGCTGCGCTATGTCAATTGCCCGTTCGCGCCGTTCCTCGACAGCAGCGACCAGAACGTCTGCGAGGGCTTGTGATCCAGCCCGCCATCGCCTTGATTGTCCCGTTGGTGGGCGCATCGGGAGCGAACCCGGCGGCAATGCCGCTTACATTCGGGACGTTGCCTTCAAGCGACATGGCGGCTGGCGGCATTCCCGCGGTACTGTTCGGCGCAGGCGCCGAAGGTGCGACGGATGCGGCGCAGGCGGACCAACCAGCCGCTGATCCGAAGCAAGTGCGCGAAGAAGACGCCAAGACCGCCCAAATGCCGAAGAACACTCCGGCAGAAGCGAAACCCGCCGTAGCCAATGACGGACCGGAAATAGACGCGGGCGACGCGCTGATCGACGGTCGCCGCCGTCCCGGCTATCAAAAGCAGCTTCCCGAACGGATCGAGCAATTCAACCAGGGTGCGGTCACCGCGCCGCCACCCGAAGCGTTTTACGAAAAATACGATGGCGAAGGCCCGGTCGGAAGCCTTTCGCTCGACGTTGCGGTGCCCGACCGATGGCGCATAACGTCTTCGCTCTGCCCGAAAAAGAACCCGAAGACCGGCCAGAAGAACCGGGCCATATTCACCCTGTTCCCGAACCTGGAAAACGTCTGTCATTCGACGCTCGACCCCTTCCACCACAACGTGCTGAAGGGCGACAAGCCGATCCGCGCGAAAGACAAGCCGGGCTTCCTGAAGGGCGACGACTGGTTCTTCATCGTCAACGCCACGTCCGATACCGTGATCGAGCCGCGCACGTTCCCGATTCCCGTCAGCGTCCAGACGACCGAACGGCCCAACTCGGTTGACACCTTCGGCAAAGGGCAGAGCCTTGTGCTCTCGCAGACCTTCATCGCCGGGGTGTCGCTGCTGAAGGGGATGACGGCCTACAAGCCGCCGATCGTGGAATACCGGCTGACGCTGGCCGCGAACATGAGCTATGTGAACGTGCCCGAACGGCGCGTTCTGGATGTGCGCCCCAGTCGCGAGACGCAGCGGCTTGACGGGTTCATCGGGGTGCAGGACGCCTTTATCGACTATCACCTGGGGCGCTTCGACACGAGCCGGTACGATTTCGTGTCCGTGCGCCTTGGTATCCAGCCGATCACCACCGATTTCCGCGGGTTCCTGTTCCTCGACAACCAGCTTGGCCTGCGCATCTTCGGCAACCGGGACGATAACCGTTGGCAGTTCAACCTTGGCGCGTTCTGGCGGCTTGAGAAAGACACCAATTCGGGCCTGAACAACGTTTTCGCCACGCCGCGCAGGGACTGGGTGTTCCTTGCCAACGCCTATCGCCAGGATTTTCCGTTCACCGGGCTGACCAGCGAAGTGTCGGTCACCTACAACATGAACCGGGAAAAGAACGACGTAGAGATCGACAAGAACGGCTTCCCGGTCCGCCCCGCGCTGATCGGCAACTTGCGCGGCCGCGATTACGACGTGGTCTATCTGGGATACGGCGCCGACGGGCGGATCGGCCGGATCAACGTGACCGCGCAGGTCTATGGCGCGCTGGGGCAGGACCGCGACAACTTCCTCACCAGCCGCCCGGCGAAAATCCACGCGCTGTTTGCGGCGGCGGAGCTGAGCTATGACCAGGACTGGATGCGTTTTCGCCTTTCGGGCCTCTATGCCAGCGGCGACAGCGATCCCTATGACAACACCGAAGGCGGCTTCGACGCCATCTTCGAGAACCCGCAGTTCGCCGGGGCGGATACCAGCTACTGGATTCGCCAGGCGATTCCTTTTGCGGGCGGCGGGCGCGTGATCTCGGTCAACGGGCGCAACGGCATCCTCAATTCGCTGCGCAGTTCGAAAGAGCAGGGGCAATCGAACTTCACCAACCCCGGTACGGTGCTTGTGGGGGCGGGCGGAGATTTCGACCTGACGCCCGAAGTGCGCGTTTCGACCAATGTGAACCACTTGTGGTTCGACAATACCCGCGTGTTGCAGGTGCTGCGCAACGAAGGTTCGATCCCCCGCGACATCGGGTGGGATACCTCGGTCTCCACGATCTGGCGGCCCAACGCATCACAGAACATCGTCTTCCGCCTTTCGGGAGCGATGCTTTTCGCCGGTTCCGGCTTCAAGGACCTGTTTACCCAGCAGGACCGCAAGAGTCGCTACTATTCCGTCCTTGCCAATGCGATCTTCTCGTTCTGAACCGATGACAGCGCGCCTCGCCTCTTTCGCTCCCGCCAGCTTCCGCCGGTTTCCGCTCGCGTGGTTCCTGCTGGCGCTGGCATTCCTGATCGTTCCGGTGGCGCTGCGCGCCTCTGACGAGGAAAAGCCACAGGACGTCCACTACATGAAGGCGCCTTCCGCGCCGCGCGGGCAACCGGGTGAAACCGCGAAGGAACAGTGGGCCTATGTCGACAAAAAGAACGAGGGCTGCGTTTCCTGCCATACCAAGTCCGACCACAAGACGATGCACGCCAGCCCGGCGGTTGTGCTGGCCTGCGTCGACTGCCACGGCGGCAATTCGAAGATCGTCGCGGACAAGAGCTGGGACTGGAAGGGGCTGCAATACACCACCGCGATGAACGAGGCGCACGTCCTGCCCAAGTATCCGCAGGCGTGGGGCTGGCCTTCATCCGCCAATCCAAAGCGGTCATACGCCACGCTGGCGAAGGAAAATCCCGAATTCGTGCGTTTCGTGAACCCGTCGGACTATCGCGTGGTGCGCGAGGCTTGCGGCGCCTGCCACATGAATATCATCACGGCGTCCGAACGATCGCTGATGACGACGGGCGCGATGTTGTGGGGCGGCGGCGCGTATAACAACGGCATCGTCCCCTTCAAGAACTACATGTTCGGCGAAAGCTATACCCGCGATGGCGAGCCCGCGCTGATCAAGTCCCCGTCTGACGAGATCGGCCCCGACGGCAAGCCGATGTGGGGCACGGTGACACCCGCCGAAAAGGCGCGCGGCGCGCTGCCTATCCTCTATCCGCTGCCGACATGGCACACGATCCCGCCGTCGGACGTGTTCCGCGTGTTCGAGGACGGCGGGCGCGTGATCAATCCGCAGTTCCCGGAGATCGGCCTGCCCAATTCCACCGGCCAGATCCAGCGCCTGGATGAGCCGGGACGGCCCGACATCAAGCAGTCGAACCGCGGCCCCGCCACCGGTCTGCGCGTTGCGATCGCGGTGCTGAACATTCACAAGACGCGGCTTAACGACCCGTTCCTTTACCAGATGGGCACGAACGACCAGCCAGGGGATTATCGGTCTTCCGGCTGCGCGGCCTGCCACGTGATCTATGCCAACGATCGCGAACCGCGGCACAGCCTGGACTATGCCAGGTGCGGTCGCGACGGGCAGACGATCACGGTCGATCCCACCATCAACCGCCTGCGCGAAGGCGAGCATCGCACCGAAAAATTCGGCACCTTCGACCCGACGAGGCACGAGGAACATTCGCTGGTGCGCGGCACGGTGCTGGGCGCGGACGGCGGGGGATACCTGGGCGGTGACAGCACCTATCCCGAAAATTCGAAGCACATGGCCGAAGACTGCTTCAAGTCCATCCAGTCGGCAGAGCAGCTTTCCACGTTCTCGTCCGGCGCGGGCGTGGCGCCGCATGGATCGATGCCGGGTCACAAGATGTCGCAGGCCGAAGCGCACGCGACGGCGGGTCTGGACGAAAGCGGCCATGCGGCGGACGGCGGCCCGGTGCCGATGCAGGAGCGTGAGCGCGGGCATCCGCTGGTCCACGGCTTCACCCGCGCCATCCCGACCTCGCAGTGCATGAACTGCCACATGCACCAGCCCAACATCTTCCTGAACAGCTATCTCGGCTACACGATGTGGGATTACGAATCCGACGCGCCGTTCATGTGGCCGGGGCCGGAAAACAAGGCGCCCAAGCCGCCGAAGCTGTCCGAAAAGGACTATCAGCGCATCTTCAAGAAGCAGTTCCACCCGACGATGTCGGAACAGCACGAGGTGCTGGACCGCAACCCCGAAGGCGCGGCGCCGCGGGGCCTGTGGCGCGACGTGGAATTCCTGCGCAATGTCTATGACCTGAACAGCAAGCTGAAGACCGAGCAGTTCGCGGATTATCACGGTCACGGCTGGAACTTCCGCGCGATCCTGAAGCGCGACCGGCGCGGCAACCTGCTCGATGCCGATGGCGACATGAGCACGTACGGCACCGATACCAGGCATATCATCAACCCTGACGATCCGCAGAAGTGGCGCAAGGGCAAGGAAGGCGCGTTCGTGCCGGTGGGGCCGGACAATCCGGGCAAGACCGTGCACATGATGGACATCCATGCCCAGCTTGGCATGCAGTGCGCCGATTGCCACTTTGCGCAGGACAATCACGGCAACGGCCTGATCTATGGCGAAGTGGCGAACGCGGTCGAAATAGGCTGCAAGGACTGCCACGGCACCGCCGATGCCTATCCCACGCTGATGACGTCCAACCTAGCCGCGCCTCCGGGCGGGCACGATCTTTCGCTGTTGCGCAACATGGACGGGCAGCGCCGTTTCGAATGGATGCACGACAAGAACGGCCGCCGCGTGCTGATCCAGCGATCGGTAATCGATCCGAAGCTTTCATGGCAGGTCAGCCTGGTGAAGGATTCGGTCGATCCGAAAAACAAGGGGCTGACGAAGCCCGACGGCGCGCCGGTGTTCAATCCCAAGGCCGCCCGCGCCAAGCTGATGAGCAAGAGCGGATCGGAAACCGGAATCTACAAGTTCGGGCTGGGCGTTCCCAAGTCCGATCGCGCGCACCCCGACGGCGACATGGCGTGCTTTACCTGCCACCTTTCGTGGACCACCAGCTGCGCTGGCTGCCATCTTCCGATCGAAGCCAACTGGAAGATGAAGATCCACAAGTACGACGATGAAGCCACGCGCAACTATGCGACCTACAACCCGCAGGTGGCGCGCGACGACATGTTCCAGCTTGGCAAGCACCAGACTACCAAGACCAGCGAATCCGATCCGGTTAAGTTCGACAAGGACGGCAATCCGATTGGCGGCAAGTCGATCATCGCGCCGATCCGTTCAAGTTCCGCGCTGATCCTTTCGTCGAGCAACATCAATCGCGAACGCATCTATGTGCAGCAGCCGCCGATCAGCGCGATCGGCTACAGCTCGCAGGCATTCGCGCCGCACTTCCCGCACACGGTTCGCCTCAACGAAACCAAGCAATGCACCGATTGCCACCTGTCGAAGGCGGACGATAACAACGCGATCATGGCGCAGCTGCTCTTGCTGGGCACCAATTACGTGAACTTCGTGGGCTTCAACGCGTGGTTCGGCCTCGATACCGGGTTCGAAGCGGTACGCGTGACCGAATGGAGCGAGCCGCAGGCGGTGATCGGCAGCTATCTCCAGCGGTATGCCTATCCGGATGACTACAAGAAGTTCGTTGCCGAAGGGCGCGAGTTGAAGAGCCGCACGACCGGCAAGATCTTCGGCAAGGATTTCTCCGGCGAGGAAGGCAATCGCGAGACCTACCTGAACACCACGCAAGGCACGAAGGACGCGGTCCGCTGCCTCCAGATGCGCGGCGAATACATGTTCGTGGCCGAAGGGAAGGGCGGTTTCCGCGCCTATGACATCGCGTCGATCGGCAACAAGGCGTTTTCGGAGCGCATCATTTCGGCGCCGTTCTCGCCGCTGGGCCATGACACGCACGTCAAGACCACAGACGCGACCTGCATGGCGCTGCCCACGAACCAGAACATCGCGCCCACGCGCAACACGCCCGAACTGCGCAAGGTGAACCAGGAACAGCCGTTCTCGCCCGTCTATCACTATGCCTTCATCACCGACCGGGTAGAGGGCCTGATCGCGGTGAACGTGGATACGCTGGCCGATGGCGAGTTCCGCAACAACTTCTTCTCGCGCCAGTTCACCTTCAATCCGGACGGTGTGCTGACGGGCGCGCGGCACATCACGCTGGCGGGCGATTATGCCTATATCGTGACCGACAAGGCGCTCGTCACCGTGCACCTGCCCAAGCCGTGGTCCCCGCAAAAGCCGTGTGAGGTTGCCGATCCGCTGAAGCACAAGAATGGCGAGACCTGCCTCGATCCCAAGGTTACATCGGTCGTCCCGCTCGACGATCCGCGCGCATCGGCGCTGCAGTTCCGCTATCTGTGGGTGACGACCGCGCACGGGCTGGAAGTAATGGACGTCACCGACATGGCGCATCCCAGGGAAGTGCCCGGGGCAACGGTGCCGCTCGACGATGCGCAGCGCGTCTATGTCGCGCGGACATATGCCTATGTCGCGGCGAAGAAGCAGGGTCTGGTGATCGTGGACGTGACCGATCCGATCAAGCCCAGGATCTACCAGCAGTTCACCGCCGGCGGGAAACTGGACGATGCCGAAGACGTGATCGTGGGGTCAACCAACGCATCGGCGTTCGCCTATGTCGCGGACGGGAAGAACGGTGTGAAGGTGATCCAGCTGACATCGCCGGAAAGCCAGCCCGGCTTCTACGGTTTCGCGCCCGAGCCCAAGCCGGAACTGATCGCCTGGGCGAAAACGCCCAGCCCGGCGCTGGCCCTGTCGAAGGGGCTGGACCGCGACCGCGGCGTTGACGAGACGGGCGGCCAGATCGCGATCTTCGGCCGGCTGGGCGCGCGTCCCTTCAACCGCAAGGAGATGGAGACGCTGTTCCTCAATTCGAAGCGGCAGCCCTACAAGGTGTCGAACAGCGTGGACATGACCCTGTGGGTCGATGCGACACCCGAGAAACCGCCGCTGCTGGCCAAAAGCGACCAATAGCGGCGATCTCGCTGGCGAACACAGGCTGGCCGTCAACTCTCGTCCAGCAGCAGCAGTTCGATCCGCACGACAAGCCGGGGGGCGGGAACCATCCTGTGATCCACCCGGCAAACCGTCGCATCCGCGACGAGCGTCCCCGGCAGCGTGAATTCGTGATCGGGCAGGGCTGCGATGAAATTCTCGCCGTCATGCGAAACGGCGCAGCCGTCGAACGATAGCGTGAATGCGTGGCGTGACCCGGCAAAGGTGACGCTCGCCCAGGGTGTTTCGCTGTGGTCCAGGATTTCGGCGCGCGGCCCCGCCAGTACGCGGATCGCACGGCCCAGGCGCTCGCCTGTGGACAGGCGGCGGCGCGGCGTGCGGGCGAGGGCGAGGGCGGTGTCATGCTGCATCGGACGTCTCCCGAAGATAGATGTTCATGAAATGTTCCACACGTTCCGTCATCGCGCGGCGGGGCTCGCGACCGTTGCGCAAATCGCCGATCAGACGCGGATCGTGGGCGGCGAGCCGGCCAAAGCGCGTTTCGGCCATTCCGGTCTGGCGAAGGAACTTCTCTATCTGGCGCAAGAGCATGGCCAAGCGACTCCCTGGAGGTTGGATAGGATTTTTCCGGTGTTGACGTTTAAATCCTACAAGTCTAGGAAAAATCCTTCGATATCGGAGTGAGGCCCAGCCGGAGCCGGTCAATGGTTGACGATCCTTCAGATGGCGCTGCGCGATCGCGCCTGCTGCAATTGTCGGGCGAGAAGGGCGTAAGCCTTTCCGCGCTTTCGGCGATGATCGGGCGCAATCCCTCGTATTTGCAGCAGTTCGTGCGCAAGGGCTCTCCCAAGCGGCTGGAAGAGCGGGATCGCCACGTGCTTGCGCAATTCCTTGGCGTGGACGAGGCGGAGCTTGGCGCGCCCGAACACTTGCGCGAACGCGTTGCGCCCGCGGGCAGGGCCGCGCGCAAGGGGGCGGACTGGATCGACGTGCCGCGCCTGCCGCTTGGCGCTTCTGCAGGGCCGGGTGCCTTCGCGAGCGGCGAGGCGCCCGAAGGACAGCTTCGATTCTCTGCCGCATGGCTTTCGCGCAACGGGTTTGCGCCGGGCAGCCTCAGCGTGATCGCGGTGGAAGGCGATTCGATGGAACCCACCTTGCGCGACGGGGACGAGATTCTGGTGGACCGCAGCCCGGCGCCCTTGCGTGCGGGCATCCACGTGATCCGGCTGGACGACATGCTGCTGGTAAAGCGGCTGGAACCTGCAGGACCGGACACGATACGCGTGATCAGCGACAACCCCGCCTATGGCCGGGGCGAGCATCCCCTGGGCGACGTCCGGGTGATCGGCCGCGTGGTGTGGAAGGGCGGGCGGCTGTAAAGCCCGACCTTGGCGTTGCAATCGCCGCGCATTGCCGCCATCTCGTCAGCATGACCGAAGCATCCCGGACCGCCGAACCGCCCATGCGCGTGGCCATCGTACCCGTCACCCCGCTCCAGCAGAACTGCACGCTGGTGTGGTGCACGAAGACCAAGAAGGCGGCATTCATCGATGCAGGCGGCGATCTGGACCGGTTGAAGCAGGCGGCCGAAAAGGCGGGCGTGACGGTAGAAAAGCTGCTCGTCACCCACGGCCATATCGATCACTGCGGCGGAACGGCCAAACTGGCGCGCGAACTGGGCGTGCCGATCGAAGGGCCGCAGGAAGCGGACCGCTTCTGGATTTCGCGGCTTGGAGACGATGGCGCTAAATACGGGATCGACGGCGAAGTGTTCGAACCGGCCCGCTGGCTGGAAGACGGCGATACCGTGACCATCGGCGACCTGACGCTGGACGTGATCCATTGTCCGGGCCACACGCCGGGGCACGTGGTTTTCTATCACGCGCCCAGCCACTTCGCGATCGTTGGCGACGTTCTGTTCCAGGGATCGATCGGTCGCACCGACTTCCCGATGGGCAACCACCAGGACCTGATCGATTCGATCACGAAGAAGCTCTGGCCGCTGGGCAACGACGTTACGTTCGTGCCCGGCCACGGCCCGCACAGCACATTCGGGCGTGAGCGCCAGACCAATGCTTTCGTCAGCGATTACGCATTGAGCTGAGGCCCGGCCGGGCCAACGGCCTACCAGCCGGCTGCGATCGCCACGGCCCAGCCGGCAAGGCCAAGCTGGGTGAGGAAGGTCACCATCGTGCCGATCGAGCGGCCGGTGGCGAATCCCTTTCCGTCCATGCCAACGCCATGCGCCACGCGGCCCAGCAGATAGATAGCGGCCACCGCCATCAGCACCGGGCTCCAGTGCGTTTGCGCAAATTCGATTCCGCCGATCAGCAACAGCACCAGCGGCGTGTTTTCGGCGAAGTTCAACTGGGCGCGCATCCGGCGGGTCAGCATCTCGTTGCCACCGTCGCCGATGCTGATCTTTTCGCTGGTGCGCACTTGTCCCACGCGGACGGCAAGCCACAGGTTGATAACGGCCGCGGCAGCAACCGCGGTAAGCGTGATCGGCAGAACCATTGTCGGGAAACTCCCCCCTTGCGCCGCCCGATTGGCGGTCGATGCGCCTTGATAGCCGCGCGGGCCTTGCATTGCGACGGAAAATCCGTATAGGCGCCGTTCGCCCGCGGTGGGATTTCCCCGTTCGTTGCCGAACCTTCGCGCAAGTCTGCGCAGGGGTTGTGTAGTGGATGGGTTCGGCCTATCGCAGAATTCGAACAGCATTTCGCAAGTATTCAGGAACAGGTGCCGAAATGGCCGTCCCCAAGAGGAAAGTCTCCCCGTCCCGTCGCGGCATGCGCCGCAGCCACGATGCGCTGAAGGCGGAAGCCTTTCACGAGTGCTCGAATTGTGGCGAGCTGAAGCGCCCGCACAATCTGTGCCCGTCCTGCGGTCACTACAACGGTCGCGAAGTAATCGCCGTCGGCCTCTAAGGCCGTTTCCTTGGAGTTTGTCACGTCATGAGCCTGCCGCGTATCGCCGTCGATGCGATGGGCGGAGATGAAGGCGTTCGCGTGATGATCGAAGGGGCGGCGCTTGCGCGTCGCCGCCACGATCGCTTCAAGTTCCTGTTGGTAGGCGACGAAACGCGCATTCGCGCGGCGCTTGAAAACCATCCCAATCTGAAGGGCGCGTCGGAGATTCTCCACGCGCCCGATGTCGTGTCGGGCGAAGAGAGGCCGACGCAGGCGCTTCGCCGCGCCAAGACGACGTCGATGGGCCTGGCAATCGATGCGGTGAAACAGGGCAAGGCCGGTGCCGCCGTCAGCGCGGGCAATACCGGCGCGCTTATGGCGATGAGCAAGCTGGCCCTGCGCACGATGCCGGGAATCGACCGTCCCGCGCTTGCGGCGCTGATTCCGACGTTGGGCGATAACGATCTGGTGATGCTGGATCTTGGCGCGAACACGGAATGCGATGCCCGCAACCTTGTCCAGTTCGCGATCATGGGCGCGGCCTATGCGCGCATCCTTCACGATCTTGACCAGCCGCGCGTGCGCCTTCTCAACATCGGCACCGAAGAAACCAAGGGCACCGATGCGCTGCGCGATGCGTCGGAACAGCTGCGCGACGCGAGCGGCGACCTGGCGATGTCGTTCGACGGCTTCACCGAAGCCGACAAGATTTCGCGCGGCGACGTGGACGTGGTCGTGACCGACGGGTTTTCCGGCAATATCGCGTTGAAGGCGGTAGAGGGCGCGGCGCGTTTCGTGGGCGACCTTCTGAAGCGCAGCTTCGCATCGTCGCTGCGTTCGAAGATCGGCTTCCTGATCTCGCGCCCGGCAACCGAACTGCTGCGCCACCACCTCGATCCCAACAACCACAACGGCGCGGTCTTCCTGGGGCTCAACGGCGTTATCGTGAAAAGCCACGGCAGCGCCACGGCGCTGGGCGTGGCCAATGCCGTAGCGGTTGCGGCGCGCCTTCTGGAAGACGACCTGACCCACCGGATCGCGGCCGACCTGGAACGGGTTGGTGAAGACGCGATCCGCCAGCCCGTGGTGCGCCGCACCGCGCAGAAAGGCGAACCTGCGTGACCATCCGTTCTGTTATCAAGGGCAGCGGGTCGGCCTTGCCCGCGCGCGCGGTTCCCAATGCCGAAATGGCGGAAATGGTGGACACCACCGACGAATGGATCGTCGAGAGGACCGGCATCCGCAATCGTTATATCGCGGGTGAGGGTGAAACCACGTCCACCCTGGCCACCGGCGCCGCGCGCAAGGCGTGCGAGGCGGCAGGCGTCGATCCGGCGAGCGTGGACATGATCGTTGTCGCAACCGCAACGCCCGACCAGACATTTCCCGCCACCGCGACGATCGTCCAGCAGGCGCTGGGCTGTACCGGCGGGATCGCGTTTGACGTGGCCGCCGTGTGCACCGGCTTCCTCTATGCGCTGGGCGTTGCCGACAGCATGATCCGCACCGGAATGGCGAAGCGCGCGCTGGTCATCGGTGCCGAAACGTTCAGCCGCATCCTCGACTGGGAAGATCGCACCACCTGCGTGCTGTTTGGCGACGGGGCGGGGGCGATCCTGCTCGAATCGGCGGACGTCGACGAAGCCGATCCGCGCGCGCCCGGCATCATTGCCACCCGGCTTCATGCCGACGGCAGCCACAACCAGCTGCTCTATGTGGATGGCGGCCCGTCGAGCACCGGCACCGTGGGCAAGCTGCGGATGAAGGGGCGTGAGGTTTTCCGCCATGCGGTGGTCAACCTGGCCCAAGTTCTGGAAGAAGTGCTTGCCGAAGCGGGCAAGACGGCGGCCGATCTCGACTGGGTTGTGCCGCACCAGGCCAATTCGCGCATTCTGGATGCCACCGCGCGCAAGCTGGGCCTGCCGCCCGAAAAGGTGATCGTCACCGTGGATCAGCACGCGAACACAAGCGCAGCCTCCGTGCCGCTGGCTTTCGACTCGGCGATGCGCGATGGCCGGATCAAGCCCGGAGATCTCGTGATGTTTGAGGCCATGGGGGGCGGATTTACCTGGGGCGCATCGCTCGTCAGGCTCTGAATGCCCCTTTGAGTCCAATTTTGATACGAAAAATCCCTTCAATGCCAGCGCATTGATTTGCGTTCCCACCGTTTCGGGTTATGTTAGCCAAGGGTAATTGATTTGGTGGGAGAACGAAGGGGATGCGTTCTGTCGGAACATTGACGCGGGCGGACCTTGCGGAAAGCATCAATCGCCGGGTCGGATTGTCGCGCGCGGATTCGCTAGAAATGGTGGAATCCATTCTGGACGAGATGTGTGACGCGCTCGAAAAGGGCGAAAACGTCAAGATCTCGGGTTTCGGGACATTCCTCTTGCGAGACAAGACCGAACGGATCGGGCGCAATCCCAAGACGGGCGTCGAAGTGCCAATCACGCCGCGCCGCGTGCTTACGTTCCGGGCCAGCCAGATGCTGAAGGACCGCATCTGCACCGAAGAATGACCGACCAGCCTTCTCTCGATTTCCAGGATGACAAGGAACCTGACGCGCTGCGCACGATCGGCGAGGTGGCAAAGGCGTTCGGAATAAAGCAGCACGTGCTGCGCTATTGGGAAGAACAGTTCCCGCAGCTGAAACCGCTGACCCGTGCGGGCGGACGGCGATACTATCGTCCCGAAGACGTGGAGCTGATCCAGGAAATCAGCAGGCTGCTCTATCAGGAAGGTTACACCATTCGGGGTGCGCGCCATGTCCTTGGCGGGCGCAAACGCGTCGCGCGCGAAGGCGCGACGCAGCCTGATGCCGGTCAATCGCAAGGTGGCCGGGCCGATGCCGCGCTTGTGCGCAAGTTGCAGAATATCCGCGCCGATCTGGCCGCTGCACTGGCCGCCGCAGGTTGAATCTTCGATTGGCGGTTAGCGGCGCCAGCCACTGAGCGTGAGGATTTCGAACGTTTCCGTAACGCGGCCTTGTTCATCCGCCAGTTCGTCAAACGCATCCAGCGCCCGCGCATGGGCCGCCTTGCCCAGTGCCGGCCCGTGCTTTGCAAGCACATTCTGCTGGCCCTGCGCGCGCACGTCGGCAACCAGCGAGGCGAGAGAGCCGAAGCGTACCGAAAGGCTGCGGCTGTCGATAACCGGATCGTCAAACCCGCAACGCTGGAGAAGTTGCCCGCCCGCGCGCACGTCAACCATGGGGTGAAGGCGCGGGGCAGGGCGCTCTGCATCGGCAGCAGCCATGATCTCGCGCAGGGCGGGCAGGCTTCCCGCGCCGGCGAAACTTGCAATCATCAACCCGCCCGGCGCCAGTGCGGCGCGCAAGTGCAGCAGGGCGCCGGGAAGGTCATTCACCGTGTCCAGCGTGCCGAAGCTGGTAACAAGCTGGAACCCGCCGCCGGGCAGGGGCTGTTCTTCGTCAATCGCCTGCTCGCCGCTTACGGGAAGCGGATCGGCGCGATCCACTTCCACGCCGCGCGCGTCCAGCGTTTGCGCCAGTGTGCCGGTCCAGTCTCCGATGACCAGCGCCGACTTTGGCTCGTGCCGCAGGAAATCCAGGCGCTCGATCACGTCCTCGGTCATGTCGTCGAGCAGGTAACGCGCGGCGTCCGGCGATTGTTGCATCCGGTGCAGGCGGCGACGCACCGCAAGGCGGCGGCGCGGTGAAAATATCGTGGGGGGCAAAGCCATCGATTTCGCGACTGCCCGTATCCGCGCCACTTGCCAAGGGGCCGCAGGCACGAAAAGGTCAATCGCATGGCCCTTGCCGCTTCGTTTGCGCCCGTTGTGGACTTTGTTTTTCCGCCGCGCTGCCCATTGTGCGGCGATGCGCTGGCCGCGCAGGGCGGGCTTTGCCTGTCTTGCTGGAGCGGGCTTGTGATTCCCGGAGAGCCAAGCTGTTCGAAGTGCCAGCGCCCGCTGGGGAACGTCGTCGAGCGAGGTCATTCCGTTTGCGCTCCATGCATGGCGATGCCGCCGAAGCATGGGGGTATCCACGCGGCAACGCTCTACAACGATACCGCCCGGCAGCTTGTGCTGGCCTTCAAGCACGGGCGGCGAATCGGACTGTCGGCGCTGCTCGGCCGGCTGATTGCCGCGAGGATTCCTGAACTTGACGGCGAATGGCTGGTTGTCCCGGTGCCGCTGCATCGCTGGCGCTTGTGGTCGCGCGGGTTCAACCAGTCGGCCATGCTCGCGCGCGAGGTATCGCGCCGCACCGGCCATCGCCTGCTGGTCGATGCCTTGCTGCGCACGCGGCGGACGCCCGCGCTGGGCGGCCTGTCACGCAAGGCGCGCGCAAAAACGCTATCCGGCGCGATCGTCGGCAATCCGCGCCAAATTGCAAGGTTGAAGGGCGCGCGCGTCCTGCTGGTCGACGATGTGCTGACAAGTGGTGCAACGTCCGGCGCGTGCATTGCCGCCTTGCGCAGGGCCGGTGCGCGCGATGTGCGCATCGCCTGCTTCTCGCGCGTTCTGGACGAGGCGCTTGATCATGCCGCTACGGCGGTTGAGTCGGGAACTGGAGGGCCGGAACCAGAGGGGGCACATAAGAAAACGCCCGGGAGCGGATGCTCCCGGGCGCCGTCGTGACGAAATTCTCGGCGTCCGTGCCTAGGCCCGGATCGACGGCCCCCCGACCGTCTCGCCATTATCCCTCACCGTCAGCATTCCCGTCCTCATGCCCCCAATTCGACCGGGTCGGACGCTGACCACTTTCCCTGAACATTGGCGCACATGCGCCGCCTTTCGGCGGTTCAGTTGCACGGTTCCCTCAAACCGCAGAGCATTTGTTGCCGAGCAAGCGCGCGGATGAAAGGGCTTCGTGCGGGAACTGTGGATTTTGGCGTCTCCCTGTGGTTATCGTGCAACAAAAGCTGCTGCAGAGCAGGCACTTGCGAAAGGCTATAACCATTTCCGACCGATCCGAGACCGAATTGCGCGAACAGGGGGACCGATTCATGCCCCGTTTCGATGCCGCGGGCCTGCTTACGGCTGTCGCCATCGACGTGAACAGCGGGCGTTTGCTGATGCTGGCGCACATGAATCGCGAAGCCGTGGACAAGACCGTCGAGACCGGATTCGCGCACTTCTTCTCCCGGTCGCGCGGCAGGCTGTGGATGAAGGGGGAGAGTTCCGGCCACGTCCTGAAAGTCCGCGAAATCCGCGTCGATTGCGACCAGGATGCCGTCGAACTGCGAGTCGAACCTGCCGGCCCTGCGTGCCACACGCTGGCAACCAGCTGCTTCTACCGGAAGCTGGGCGCGGATGGCCGACTCGAGCGGATCGAGGATTGACGTTTACGTAAAGGTGAATTAGCGCGGGCGCATGTCGACGCCTGATGCCGCAAAGCACCCTGAGCGGGAGCGCCAGACCGGATATCTCGATCATCCGGATGCCCAGGCGCGCGAGCAATACACGATCTCCGACCTGTCGACCGAATTCGGCGTAACCGCCCGCGCGCTTCGTTTCTATGAGGACGAAGGGCTGATCGCGCCGACGCGTTCCGGGCTGTCGCGCATCTATTCCAAGCGGGATCGCGCGCGGCTGGCGTGGATCATGCGCGCCAAGAACGTGGGTTTCAGCCTTGGCGAGATCCGCGACATGATCGACCTTTACGATCGCGACGACGGCCGTGCGGAACAACGCCGCTTCACGATAGAAAAATGCCGCGAACGGGTGGAAGCGCTCAGGCGCCAGCAGGCGGATATCGCCGATACGATCGATGAACTCACCGGATTCATCGACCTGGTGGTAGAACGCGAACGCGCCGAGGGCCGCGATCCGGATTCGTGGACCACGGACAACACAAAGCCGAATACACCAGACAAGGACTGACCATGCCCACCTACAAGGCGCCGACCGGCGACACGCGTTTCATCGTCAACGAAGTGCTGGACATTGAAAGCTACGGGAACCTGCCGGGCTTCGAGAATGCCACGCGCGACATGATTGACGCGATCATCGAGGAAGGCGGTCGTTTCGCTTCCGAAGTCTTCGCGCCATTGAACCAGGTGGGCGACCAGGAAGGCTGCACCCGCAACGCGGACGGGTCCGTGACGACGCCCACCGGGTTCAAGGAAGCCTATGCGAAGTATCGCGAAGGCGGCTGGGGCACCTTGTCCGCGCCGGCCGAGTTCGGCGGGCAGGGGCTGCCGCACGTGCTGGGCTTCGTTATGGAGGAATACCTTGCCACCGCGAACCATGCGCTGGCGATGTATCCGGGACTTGCCAACGGCGCGGTCAGTGCGATCCTTGCCAAGGGATCGCCCGAACAGCATGCGAAGTACCTTCCGAAGATGATCTCTGGCGAATGGCTGGGGACGATGAACCTGACGGAGCCGCACTGCGGCACCGACCTGGGCCTGATTCGCACCAAAGCCGAACCGCAGGCCGATGGCTCCTATGCCATCAGCGGTACGAAGATCTTCATCTCGGCCGGCGAAAACGACCTTGTCGACAACATCATCCACCTCGTGCTCGCCAAGACGCCGGGCGCGCCGGAATCGTCGAAAGGTATCTCGCTGTTCATCGTTCCCAAGGTACTGGTGAACGATGACGGATCGCTGGGCGAACGCAACGCGGTTTCGTGCGGGTCGATCGAACACAAGATGGGCATCCACGGCAACGCGACCTGCGTGATGAATTACGATGGCGCCAAGGGCTGGATCGTGGGCGAAGAGTGCAAGGGCCTTGCCGCGATGTTTATCATGATGAACGCCGCGCGCCTTGGCGTTGGCATCCAGGGGCTTGGCCAGGCCGAAGTCGCTTACCAGAACGCGGTGACGTATGCGCAGGAACGTCGCCAGGGCCGCGCGCTGACCGGCCCGGCAGAGCCCGACCAGAAGGCCGACCCGATTTTCGTCCACCCCGATGTGCGCCGCATGCTGATGGATGCGAAGGCATTTACCGAAGGTATGCGTGCCCTGTGCATGTGGGGCGCGCTGCAGGTGGACCTGAGCCACAAGGCCGCGACCGAGGAAGAGCGCCAGCTGGCCGATGACCTGATCAGCCTGATGACCCCGGTCATCAAGGGATACGGCACCGACATGGGATATGCCACGGCCACCAACATGCAGCAGATTTATGGCGGGCACGGCTATATCAAGGAGTGGGGCATGGAGCAGTTCGTGCGCGATGCCCGCATCGCCATGATCTACGAAGGCGCCAACGGAATCCAGGCGATGGACCTGTGCGGTCGCAAGCTGGCGATGAACGGCGGGCGTGCTATCCAGGCTTTCTTCAAGCTGGTGGACGACGAATGCGCGGAAACCGGCGGGAACGAAACCGTCGCCGCCGTTGCCGAAAGGCTTGCCAGGGCGAATGGCGAACTGAAGGCCGCAACGATGTGGTTCATGCAGAACGCCATGGCTGACCGCAATTCGCTGGGTGCGGGCGCCTATGCCTATATGACGGCGATGGGCATCGTCTCGATCGGGCTGATGTGGCTGAAGGTTGCCAAGGTGGCCGCCGCGAAGCTGGAATCGGGCGAAGGCAACACGGCGTTCTACGAAGCCAAGCTTGTCACCGCGAAGCACTTTGCGCTGCGCTCGATGCCGCAGGCCGGCGCGCTGCGGCGTGAGATCGAAGCGGGCGGAGAAACCGTGATGGCGCTGCCGGTCGAGGCATTCGCCACGGCCTGACGGGCATTTCCCGAAACGTGAAATAGCGCCCCTGCCTTTCTCCCAAGCGGGAAGGGCAGGGGCGCCGTTTCTATCCGAATATTTCGTCGAAGAATGAAAGCATCGCGGCCCAGCTCTGCCGGTCGGCGCTGGCATCGTATTTCACCGCGTCCATGCCGCGGCTGTCGCTTTCGGGATCGGTGAAGCCGTGCCTTGCGTTTGAATAGACGTGCAAGTGCCAAAAAGCGCCCGCGGCGTCCATTTCTTCTTCAAAAGCAGCAACTTGTTCGCGCGGAACCAACGGGTCTTTGTCGCCGTGGCAGACGAGGATACGCGGCGTGATGCGGTCACCGTCGCGCGCCGGCCGGTCCGACGAGAGGATGCCGTGAAAAATGGCGACGGCTTTCAGGTCTTGCCCCGCGCGGGCCAGTTCCAGCACCGCCTGGCCGCCCATGCAGAAGCCGATTGCGGCAACCGGAAGACCCTTTGCCGCATCATGTCCCGCCAGCGTGGCCAGGTTTGCTGAAAGCCGCGTGCGATAGTGGTCCACATCGGCGCGCAAGCTGTCTGCAAGCGCGCGCACGCGCTCCGGCTCCTGGGGCACTTCGCCATAGAAATCGGCGATCATGGCCAGATAGCCGGCGTCCGCCAGCATCTGCGCGCGCCGTTCGATCGCCGGGCGCAGGTTCGCGATCGTGGGAAACACAAGAACCGCTGCGCGCGGCTTTCCGGCGGGCCGGCAAAGCCAGCCGGTAAGCGCGGTTTCGCGGTCTCGGAATTCGATCCTTTCCAGCATTCGCGATTTACTCCGGCAAGAAATCGGGCACCGACAGGTATCGTTCGCCGGTATCGTAGTTGAAGCCCATTACGCGCGCGCCTGCGGGCAGTTCGGGCAGCTTGAGCGCAATGGCCGCCAGCGTCGCGCCCGAACTGATCCCGACCAGCATCCCTTCCTCGGTCGCGCAGCGGCGAGCCATCGCCTTTGCATCGGCCGCATCGACCTTGATCGCGCCGTCGATCGCCTGCGTGTGCAGGTTGCCGGGAATGAAGCCCGCGCCGATGCCCTGGATCGGGTGAGGGCCGGGCTGCCCGCCCGAAATCACCGGCGAAAGGTCGGGCTCCACTGCGAACGCCTTCATTTCGGGCCACGCCTTCTTCAGCACTTCGGCGCATCCGGTCAGGTGGCCGCCGGTGCCGACCCCGCTGATCAATGCGTCAAGCGGAGTGTCGGTATAGTCAGCAAGGATTTCCTGCGCGGTGGCGCGGGCGTGAATGGCCGGGTTGGCCGGATTTTCGAACTGCTGGGGCATCCAGGCGCCGGGTGTTTCCTGCACCAGTTGCGCCGCGCGTTCGATCGCGCCCTTCATGCCCTTTTCCTTGGCCGTAAGGTCGAATTTCGCGCCATAGGCCAGCATCAGCCGCCGCCGTTCGAGCGACATCGATTCGGGCATGACCAGGACAAGTTTGTAGCCCTTCACCGCCGCGACCATCGCAAGGCCGATCCCGGTGTTTCCGCTGGTCGGTTCGATGATGGTGCCGCCCGGCTTCAGGCTGCCGTCCGCTTCGGCGGCTTCGACCATGGACAGCGCGATGCGGTCCTTGATTGAACCGCCGGGATTGGCGCGTTCGGCCTTCACCCACACTTCATGGTCCGGAAACATCCGCGACAGGCGGATGTGCGGTGTATTGCCGATGGTGGCAAGAATGCTGTCGGCCTTCATTGTGCGGGCTCCTTCTCCGTTGTCTCGTGTTCGGTTGCGCTCGTCTGGCGGAACTGCGGGGCGAATGTGCGCGCCCGCGCCAGTTCCGGAAAGATTACCGCCCAGATTGCGGTTACAACTATCGCGCCAACGCCGCCGAATACAACCGCGCCCGTTGCCCCCAGGATCGCGGCGGCAACGCCGGACTGCATCTCACCCAGCTCGTTGGAGGCGGAAATGGTGAGGCCCGATACCGACGAGACGCGCCCGCGCATGTCGTCGGGCGTGTTAAGCTGCACCAGCGTGTTGCGCACGAAAACCGAAACCATGTCCGCCGCGCCGAGCAGCACCAGCATGGCAAGCGAAAGCAGGAAACTGCGCGATACGCCAAACACCGCCGTTGCCGCGCCAAACACGGCGACCGCCCACATCATCTTGACGCCCACGTTCCTTTCCAGCGGACGGAACGAAAGCCACAGCGCCACGATGGCCGCACCCACGGCGGGTGCTGCGCGCATCTGCCCCAGGCCTTCCGGCCCGACGTGCAGGATGTCGCGCGCATAGACCGGCAGCAGCGCAGTCGCGCCGGCGAGCAGCACGGCGAAGAGGTCAAGCGTGATGCAGCCCAGCAGGAATCGTTCGTTCCAGACGTATCCCAGCCCCTCGGCCATCTGGCGGACGGGGTGAATGTCGCGCCGCATGCCCGATGCGCGGATCGGGCGGATCAGCAGCACGCAGGTCATCGAAAGCGCCAGAAGTCCTGATCCTATCCAGTAGGGCAGAGCCGGGTGCGCGGCATACAGCAAACCGCCCGCCGCGGGGCCGAGCATCGATGCGGCCTGCATGGCGATGCTGGCAAGGGCAATGGCTTTGGGCAGCAGGGAAGGAGGTACGACATTGGGTACCATGGCGCTCAACGCCGGGCCGGAAAACACGCGCGCGGTGCCGTGCAGCGCCGCCAGCCCGAACAACAGCGGCAACGAGAGCGAATGTGTCTGCGTGGCAATGCCCAGCGACAGTGCCACGACTATATCGGTGGAATAGGAGAACGCGGCCATAAAGCGCCGGTCGAACCGGTCAGCCGCCCAACCGGCGACGGGCGTCAGCACGAACAGCGGCAGGAACTGGAACAGTCCGAGCAGGCCCAACTGGAAGGCCGCGTGCGAACGGCTCATCCCATAGGCGCTGCGCGCGACGTCATAGACCTGCCAGCCGATCACCACGACCATCGACGTCGTGGCCATCACCGCAGCGAAGCGCGCGACCCACAACAGGCGAAAATCGGGGATTGCGACGGGGGAGGTGGGTTCTGGGCTTGAAGGAGTCACCGCGCCGCAATGGCAGCGCGGATCATCCTTGCCAAGCAAGCAATTCTAAACCGGGTTCAAATTGAAACTGCCAGCGTCAACTTCACGTTGCGCCCGGTGATCGGCACGAAGTCCCGCGTTTCGGATGCGGACCGCCGTCCATCGGCGTTCAGCAGGTTGTCGCCCGAAAGGATCAGCGTAAGCGGGCTGTCTTCGCCCAGCGGCCGCCAGGTTGCGCTGGCGCCCAGCAGGGTGAAGGCCCCGGTCGGATATTCCTTGGCCGATACGCGGTCCTGCTTCGCGTTCCATTCAACCTCGCCGCGCAGCGAAAGCGTGGGCATGTCGAACTGCACCGCGCCGCGCAGGCGCAGGGGCGGGATGCGCGGCACCGGACCGATGCCCTTGAGCCTGGCGTTTACATAGTCTCCGCCCGCTTCCATCTTCAGCGAATTGTCGCCCCAGCGCGCGGCGGTAACCGAAGCCTCGCTCTCCACGCCCCAGAACCGCGCCGGAGCCTGGATGAACTGGTAGACCGGCAGGTCCTCTATCACTGCGCCCGTCGGCACGGGTGTGATGAAGTTGTCGAAATCGGTGTAATAGGCGGTCACCGCGAAAAGCGCGCCGTCGCCGCGGAAGCGCAAGCCGCCTTCCACGCCGTTGCTCTTTTCCACCGTGAAGTTCGGGTTGCCGATTTCATAGGACTGGGTGGCATCGTGCGCCCCGTCCACGAAAAGCTCTTCCGACGCGGGCGCGCGCTCTCCGTGAATGCCGGCAAGGTTGAGCATCAGTTCATCGGTAACGTGCCAGCCGATGCCCGCGGAGGCGGATACCTGGTTGAAGCTGTGCGTGAGGCCCGCCGGCTTTGCCCGCACGTTGGAATGTTCGTATCGCAGCGCGGCTTCCAGATCGACGCGGGCGAGGCGATACTGCTGCAAGGTGAAGGCGGCAAAGCGGCTGGAGTTGCTGTCCGGCAGCAGTTTTTCGTCACCCACTACCGCCAGGTTGCCGTCGCCGTACTGGATGCCCGTCTGCCCGCGCCATCCGCCCCGGCGCGCTTGCGTGGCGACAAGCCGGGTATCGAATGCCTTGTTGAGAAAGCGCGTTGCCGGCACGCCATTGTCCAGTTCGGCGTGATCGTAATCGGCATAGGCGGCGTTCAACTCCACCTTCCTGATGAAGCCGCCATCCAGGTTAACCCCGGTGCGCAGGCCGAAGCGCGTCTGGCGCAGCGCGATGGACGTATTGCTGCCCGGTGTCGCACTGGGACGCGGGGGAATGCCATAGTTCGTTTCGAGCCGTTGAACCGAAACGCCGATCGTCCCGCCATCGTCGATGAAGGCAAGCCCCGCACCCAGTGTGTGCCCGTTGGCCCAGCTGTTCGCGATGCGACCGCTCGCATTGGCCGCATCGGTCAACGCCGCCGCGCCGCCGGTGTCTCCGTTTGCGGCAAGATCCGCCGCGTCGGCCAGTGTCTGCGCGCGCAGTTGTGGAGACAGCACATAGCCGCCGATGCGTTCATCGGTGCTGTGATTGTAGGACGCATCGAAATGCGCGACGAAGCGCGGCGCAAGGGCCACGTCCAGCGCGCCGGCGCCAATGGCCTGGTTGGCGGCGGTGCCGTAACTGGCAAGACCATCGAATTTATAGCCGTTTTCCGGAACCCTGCGCGGGATGCGCTTGTCCATCGCGTTCACCACGCCGCCCATCGGGTCCGACGAATACATCAGGGCCTGCGGCCCGTGCAGAACGTCAACCCGCTCTACATTCAGTGTATCGAGCGCCACCGCGTGATCCCCCGAGACGGACGAGGCGTCGAGCGATCCGATACCGTCGAGAAGCACCTCCACGCGCGGGCCGTCGAAGCCGCGAAGCACGGGGCGCGACACGCCCGGCGCGAAGGATGAAGAGGAGACGCCCGGCAGCTTGGCCAGCGTATCGCCGATCTGTGGCTGGACCTCGCGCAGAAGCTCGTCACCCTTCATCACGACCGGCGCCATGACCGGGTCGCTGTCGGGCGAAAAGACGCGGCCGGTCACAACGATTTCGGGGCCGTGCATGTCATGTCCGGGCGGAAGCTGCGCCGCTTCCACGGCGGACGATCCGGCGGCGGCGTCCTTTGCCTGCGCTGCCGTCGCGGCAAGTGGCGCGGCGGAAAGAATGGTGGCGGCAAGCAGGATATGGCGATTGGTCAAGGGGGCGTCCCGTCGGTTCTGATGAGTTGACGGCGCCTCTCATAGAGAAATGATATATTGTATCAAGCGGAATATACCGCAGTGCGGCAACATGAACCGATTTTCACGTTTGAAGGCGGCCGTTCACCGCTCGGGCCAGCAAAAACCTCTGAAATTGAAGTCGCGTTCGCCCCTCAGCGGGCGCGAAGAAGGCGCGGGTTCGGCTTGAGCGCGCGAAGCATCTTGACGAAGTCGTCCTGTCGCAGGATGCGTTCGAACTGGAAGCCGCCGCGCTCGCCATCGGCCCACACCAGAAATGCTTCGATCCGGCCGATAACCGGAAGGCGGATGGTAACGCGTTCGCCGCGGCCCAGTTCAATCTCGTTGCGCACCATGAAGCCGTTGCTCGATATGTTGACGATGTGCAGCATCACGTCGCCCAGCGTGCGATGCTCGCCGATGACCGGCATTTCCACCGGGTGCCGTGCAGCCCGGCGAAGATCAGTGACTGAAAGCTGCGCTCCGCCAGTCATTTGCGCTCCCTCGTGTTTTCTCGAACATCCGGGAGCCGTAATGATCCAAATTGGCGAACATTTGGTAAAACAGGGCAGGATAGAAGCGGCCTAGCCTGCGCGGACGATCCCGTGCTTCTTTTTTCCCGCGGAAATCCGCGCTTCTCCGCCGTCCAGCGAAATGACGAAGGCATCGTCCCTGACCTGATTACCGTTAACGCGCGCGCCGCCGCCGGCAATCAGGCGCTTTGCTTCGCCTCGGCTCGCCGCGAATCCAAGGCCGATCAACGCATCGATCAGGCCCAGTTCCATGTCGGGCGAATCGAACGTGGGCAGATCATCGCCAACGCCGCCGCCGGCGAATGTTGCCGCAGCGGTCTTTTCCGCCGTCTCCGCCGCTTCGTGCGACCGCACGAGCGCCGTCACTTCGTTCGCCAGCACCACCTTGGCGGCGTTGATCTCGCTGCCTTCCAGCGCTTCCAGCCGCGCGATCTCGTCCAGCGGCAGGTCGGTGAACAGGCGCAGGAACCGGCCCACGTCGCGGTCGTCGGTGTTGCGCCAGTATTGCCAGAAATCGTAGGCCGGAAGCTGTCCCTCGTTCAGCCACACGGCACCGGAAGCGGTTTTGCCCATCTTCGCCCCGTCCGCCGTGGTCAGCAGCGGGGTGGTAAGGCCGAACAGTTCGATCCCGTTCATCCGGCGGGTCAGTTCGATGCCGTTGACGATATTGCCCCACTGGTCGGAACCGCCCATTTGCAGGCGGCAGGCGTGGCGCAGGGCAAGCTCACGGAAATCGTAGGCCTGCAGGATCATGTAATTGAATTCGAGGAAGGTCAGCGGTTGTTCGCGCTCAAGCCGCAGCTTGACGGAATCGAACGTCAGCATCCGGTTGACCGTGAAATGCGGCCCCACGTCGCGCAGCAGTTCGACATATCCCAACTGGCTGAGCCATTCGTCGTTATCGACCATGATCGCGTCGGTCGGCCCGTCACCGAAGGTGAGCAGCCGTTCGAACACGGTGCGGATCGATGCGATATTGCCCTTGATGATCTCGGGCGTAAGCATCTTGCGGCTTTCGTCCTTGCCCGAAGGATCGCCGATCTTGGTCGTTCCGCCGCCCATCACCACGATCGGCTTGTGCCCCGCCTGCTGGAGACGGCGCAGCATCATGATCTGCACCAGGCTGCCGACATGAAGCGATGGCGCGGTCGCGTCGAAGCCGATATATCCGGGCACAACCTGGCTTGCGGCAAGGGCATCCAGCCCCGCCGCGTCGGTCATCTGGTGGACATAGCCACGCTCGTCGAGCAGGCGGATAAGATCGGACTTGTATGTCATGGCGGCGGGCCGCCTAGCACGGAGTTGCGCGATTGGAAACGCACAGGCTGATCTGCCACCCCGATATGCCGCCGCTTGCCGTCACATCGGTCGAGGCGCGGATCGTCTCGCGAGACGAAAACTGGCTGCGCCTGCGCTGGCGGATCGAAGGGAGCGGCACGCTGTATGTGCCGCCGTTCGGCGGCAAGGGCAGGGCGGACAACCTGTGGCAGACGACGTGCTTTGAAGCCTTCCTGATGCCGGGGGAAGGGCCGGCCTATGTGGAACTGAACCTGTCGCCTTCCGAACATTGGGCGGCTTACGATTTCACCTCGCGGCGCGAAGGCATGGCCAACCGGCCGTTCCCGCGTGAGCCGGATTGCACGATGCGGCAGGGTAGCACGTTCGCGATCTTCGACGCGGCCGTTCCGGCAAGCGCCCTGCCGCCGCTGCCCTGGCGATACGGGCTGACGGCGGTGATCGAAGAGGAGGGCGGCATAAAATCGCTGTGGGCGATGGCGCACGGCGACGGCCCGCCCGATTTCCATGATCCGGCTTGCTTCACCGGCACCTTTGCGGCACCCGGACACGCATGAAATTCGGTATCGACCGCCTGCTGGCGGACCCTGATTTGCGCAAGCCGCTGGAAGGCAAGCGCGTCGCGCTGGTGGCGCATCCCGCATCGGTGACGGACACGCTGGTCCATTCGCTCGATGCGCTGGCGGCCTGCCCCGGCATCCGCCTGTCCTCCGCCTTCGGCCCGCAGCACGGGTTGAAGGGCGACAAGCAGGACAACATGGTCGAAACCGCGGATGAGCTTGATCCGGTTTACGGCATCCCGGTGTTCAGCCTCTATGGCGAAGTGCGCCGTCCCACAGGACAGATGATGTCGAGCGCGGACGTGTTCCTGTTCGACCTGCAAGACCTTGGCTGCCGGATCTATACCTTCGTGACCACGCTGCTCTACCTGCTCGAAGCGGCGGCCGAACATGGCAAGAGCGTGTGGGTGCTCGACCGTCCCAATCCCGCCGGTCGCCCGATGGAGGGGACGAAGCTGGTGCCCGGCACCGAAAGCTTCGTGGGCGCGGGGCCGATGCCGATGCGCCACGGGCTGACGCTGGGCGAGATGGGGCACTGGTTCATTCGCCGCTTCAACCTCGATGTCGATTACCGGGTGATCGGAATGGAAGGGTGGCAACCCGATGCCGCCCCCGGTTTCGGCTGGCCGCAGGACCGCGTGTGGATCAATCCCAGTCCCAACGCGGCGAATCTCAACATGGCGCGCGCCTATGCGGGCACGGTGATGCTGGAAGGCACGACGCTGAGCGAGGGGCGCGGCACGACGCGCCCGCTGGAAGTGCTGTTCGGCGCCCCCGATGTCGAGGCAGGTGCGGTAAAGGCGGAAATGCAACGCTTGGCACCTGACTGGCTGGAGGGCTGTGCCATCCGCGAATGCTGGTTCGAGCCGACCTTTCACAAGCACGCAGGAACGCTGTGCAATGCATTGATGATTCACGCGGAATCGGGATTCTACAATCACGCCGCGTTCCGCCCCTGGCGGCTCCAGGCGCTCGCGTTCAAGGCGATCCGCCGGCTCTGGCCCGATTATCCGCTGTGGCGGGATTTCCCTTACGAATACGTGTTCGACCGGCTGGCGATAGATGTGATCAACGGCGGCCCGGCCTTGCGCGAATGGGTGGACGACAACGCGGCGGAGCCGGGCGATCTGGATGCGCTGGCGAGCGCGGATGAGGCGTCGTGGCGCGAAGAGGTGGCGCCGCTGTTGCTATATCCCTGAGGGCGTTGACGGCACCGGTCCGCGATGCCAATGACGGACCGTCATCTGGGGAGTAGCCAGCCGTCCGCAAGGGCGGGCCTTCACGTCAACATACTCGGCCGAGAGGCCGTGGCGCGGGGGAAGCGGAGCACCGCTTGGGCGAGACCAATGGCATCGTATCTCCGCCTTGGCCGGGCGGGAGAGCGGTGCGCATTGGCTTTCGAACGCTGCCCGGCCCCGGAGAATTCTCGATGGAAGCCTTCCTTACCTCGACAGCCGTGGTGGCGCTTGCCGAAATCGGCGACAAGACCCAGTTGCTGGCGATCCTGCTGGCCACGCGTTTCAGGAAGCCCGTGCCCATCATACTGGGCATTTTCGTCGCCACGGTGGCCAACCATTTCCTGTCCGCCCTGCTGGGCGCTGAAGCGGCCTCGTTCCTGAGCGGATCGTGGTTCCGTTACCTGGTTGCGGCGTCGTTCATCGGCATGGCGATCTGGACGCTGTTTCCCGACAAGGTGGATGACCTTGAGGACAAGCCCGCCCGCTTCGGCGCATTCGTGACGACCACGATCGCGTTCTTCCTGGTGGAAATCGGCGACAAGACGCAGGTGGCGACAATTGCGCTGGGCGCGCGCTTTCACGATGTCGCGCACGTCACGATGGGAACGACCGTGGGCATGCTTCTGGCAAATGTGCCGGCGGTTTTCGTCGGGCACGAGGTGTTGCAGCACGTTCCGCTGAAGGCCGCGCGCATGATCGCGGCCGCGTTGTTCCTTGTGATCGGCGTCTGGCTTCTTTTGCAAACGGCCGGGATGATCTGACGCGCGGGCGGGAAAGGGCGCGCTTGCGTGCGCTCCCCCGATCCGGCCCGGCGGCTCCTAATGCTTCTTGCGCGTCAGTTCGCGCATGGCATCGTCCAGCCCCGCAAGCGTCAGCGGGTACATCGAATCGCCCACCAGATCGCGCATCATCTTGGTCGACTGCGAATAGCCCCACTGTTTCTCCGGCACGGGATTGAGCCAGACGGTGGCGGGATAGATGTGCGCCACGCGGCTCATCCACGTCGCGCCCGCTTCATCGTTGAAGTGTTCGACCGAACCGCCCGGATGCGTGATCTCGTAGGGGCTCATCGCCGCATCACCCACGAAGATCACCTTGTAGTCGTGCCCGTACTTGTGGAGGATATCCCAGGTCGGCGTGCGTTCGGACCAGCGGCGGTTGTTGTCTTTCCACACCGCCTCGTAAAGACAGTTGTGGAAATAGAAGAATTCCAGGTTCTTGAACTCGGCGGTAGCGGCGCTGAACAGTTCCTCCACCAGCTTGATGAACGGGTCCATCGATCCGCCCACGTCAAGGAACAGCAGCAACTTCACCGCGTTGTGGCGTTCGGGCCGCATGTGGATATCCAGCCAGCCCTGCTTGGCCGTGCCTTCGATTGTTGCGTCGAGATCGAGCTCGTCGGGTGAACCTTCGCGCGCGAAGCGGCGCAGGCGGCGCAGCGCAACCTTGATGTTGCGGGTGCCCAGCTCGCGCGTATTGTCGAGGTTCTGGAACTCGCGCTTTTCCCATACCTTCAACGCGCGCTTGTGCTTGGATTCGCCGCCGATGCGCACACCTTCGGGGTTGTAGCCCGAATTGCCATAGGGCGAGGTGCCGCCGGTGCCGATCCACTTGTTGCCGCCCTGGTGGCGCTTTTCCTGTTCTTCCAGACGCTTTTTCAGCGTCTCCATGATCTCGTCCCACGATCCCAGTGACTCGATCGCTTCCATCTCTTCGGGCGTCAGGAATTTTTCGGCCACCGCCTTCAGCCACTCTTCGGGAATATCGACCGGGTTCTGGCCATAGTCGGTCAGCAGCCCCTTGAAGACCTTGTTGAACACCTGGTCGAAGCGGTCGATCAATCCTTCGTCCTTCACGAAGGTGGCGCGTGAAAGGTAATAGAACGCCTCGGGCGTTTGCTCGATCACGTCCTTTTCCAGCGCTTCCAGAAGCGTCAGGTGCTCCTTGAAACTGGCGGGAATGCCGGCTGCGCGCAGCTCGTCGACAAAGTTGAAGAACATCGGATCAGGCTTTCTTTCGGACGGAACGGATGGTCAGTGGACAGTTGGATTTCCGGATGGTCGCTCCGGCAGACTTGTAAGCAATACATACAATCCGCTAGGGTCGTTCCAAACGGAGAGGATATCACACGAATGCTCAAGCTTTACAGTTTCGGTCCCGGCGCCAACTCGCTCAAGCCCTTGCTCACGCTCTATGAAAAAGGGCTCGAGTTCGAGGGAATCAGGCTCAATCCCGCAAAGTTCGAACATCATTCGGACTGGTTCAAGGCGATCAATCCGCGCGGGCAGGTGCCGGCGCTGGTCGATGGCGATCACGTCATCACCGAATCGACCGTGATCTGCGAATACCTTGAGGACGAATATCCCACCGAAGTGAAGCTGCGGCCGGAAAACTCGTATGACCGGGCACAGATGCGCGTCTGGACCAAGTGGGTGGACGAATATTTCTGCTGGTGCGTTTCCACCATCGGCTGGCATCGCGGTGTCGCCCACATGGCCCAGGCGCTGTCGGACGAGGAATTCGAGGCGCACATCAAGAACATCCCCATTCCCGAACAGCAGGTGAAATGGCGCCGCGCCCGCGAAGGGTTCCCGCAGGATCTTCTCGACGAAGAGATGCGCAAGATCGGCGTTTCCGTGCGCCGGCTCGACGATCACCTGGCCGATAACGAATGGCTGGCCGGCGGGATGTTCACCCTGGCCGATATCTGCAACTTCGCCATCGCCAACGGCATGCAGTTCGGCTTTGCCGAACAGGTCAACACGTCGGACACTCCGCACCTGGTCCGCTGGATCGAACAGATCAACGAACGGCCTGCGGTGAAGAAGATGTTCGCCGAAGTGCCGATGGAACGGCTCGGCCCGCCCAGGGATTGAACCCGCCAAGGCGCGGTGGCCGGTCAGTTGCCCTGCCGCCGCGCCATGAAGGCCAGCCGTTCGAACAGCATCACATCCTGTTCGTTCTTCAGCAGCGCACCGTGAAGCGGCGGAATGGCCTTTGACGGATCGCGGTTCTGCAACACGTCCAGCGGCATGTCCTCGTTCAGCAGCAGCTTCAGCCAGTCGAGCAGTTCGCTGGTGCTGGGCTTCTTCTTCAGGCCGGGCACTTCGCGGATTTCGTAGAAGACTTCCATCGCCTTGGAGACGAGCGTCTTCTGGATGCCGGGGAAGTGCACGTCGATGATCGCCTGCATCGTCTCGCGGTCGGGAAACTTGATGTAGTGGAAGAAGCAGCGGCGCAGGAACGCGTCGGGCAGTTCCTTTTCGTTGTTCGAGGTGATGACTACGATCGGGCGTTCCTTCGCCTCGATCCGCTCCTGCGTTTCATAAACGTCGAAGCTCATCCGGTCGAGTTCCTGCAACAGGTCGTTGGGGAACTCGATGTCAGCCTTGTCGATCTCGTCGATCAGCAGGACGGGCAGCTTTTCGGAGGTGAACGCCTCCCACAGCTTGCCCTTCTTGATATAGTTGCGGATGTCGTGAACACGCTCGTCGCCCAGCTGGCCATCGCGAAGGCGGGCGACCGCATCGTATTCGTAAAGCCCCTGGTGGGCCTTGGTGGTGGATTTCACGTTCCATTCGATCAGCGGCGCGCCGGTGGCCTTGGCAATTTCATGCGCCAGCACGGTCTTGCCGGTGCCCGGTTCGCCCTTCACCAGCAGCGGGCGGCGCAACAGCACCGCGGCGTTGACCGCGACTTTCAGATCTTCGGTCGCGACGTATTCCTGTGTCCCCTCGAAACGCTGCATATGCCCTGTCGTCCTGCTATGGTTTAACTGTTCGGTTAAACGAATAGGGGAGGCGGCTTCGCCGCGCAAGCGCGCTTGCGATGCAAAAGCGGACGGTTTGCCGCCGGGATTGATGCAGATCATGTTTTCATCCGAATCGGATGGTATTTGGAATCCGGGTGAGTGCCGGACGGATCATGAGATCTGGAAGGCAGGATAATGCAAAGACAAGGCTTCAGGGAGAAAGACGTTCTCCGTGCCCGGCCGGGCGGACGCGCGGCTGGCAGGATCATGATGGCGGCAGGGCTTCCCGTCTTGCTGGCCGGGACGGCGCTGGCTTTCGCAATCCGTCCGGCGCACGCGGTGCCCGCATTCGCCGAGCAGACCGGGCTTGGTTGCGAGGCTTGCCATGTCGGCGGTTTCGGGCCGCAGCTCACGCCGTTTGGCCGTGAATTCAAGCTGGAAGGCTATACGCTGCGCAGCGGCAAGAAGTTCACCCCGCCGATTTCGGCGATGGCCGTCGGCTCATTCACGCATACGAAAAAAGACCAGGTTCCGCCGCCGGACGGCCTCGATTCCAATGACAATTTCGCGTTCGATCAGGGCAGCGTGTTTATTGCCGGCGGGATCGGCCAGCATTTCGGCGGCTTCGCGCAAATCACATACGATGGCGTGGGCAAGGCCTGGGCGTGGGACAACCTGGACCTGCGTGCCGTGACGAAGGGGCATGTGCTGGGGCAGGACGCGGTTTTCGGGCTTACGCTGAACAACAGCCCGACCGTGCAGGACGTGTGGAACACCACGCCCGCCTGGGGATATCCCTATACCGATACCGCGGTATCGGGCACGCCGGGCGCTGCGCCGCTGATCGACGATGCGCTGGCGCAGGATACGCTGGGCCTCAGCGCCTATGCCTGGATCGGGCAGAAGTATTACCTGGAGGCGGGCGCCTATACGAGCCCGGCTGCCGGAACGCTCAACTGGCTGGGCGTGGACCCCACCGATCCGGGTGATATTGCTGGCCTTGCGCCCTACGGCCGACTGGCCTTCCAGACCAACGCGGGCGGCGGGACGCTGGAGCTTGGTGCCTTCGCGCTGAAGGCGGCGCTCAATCCGGGGCGCGACCGCAGCACCGGGCTGCACGATCGCTACAGCGACGTGGGTCTGGATGCTTCGTGGCAAAAACCGTTGGCCAACAACGACCTCGTTTCGGTCCAGACGCGCTATGTCCATGAATCGAGCAACCTTCAGGCCAGTTGCGCGCTCGGGTTGATCGGCACGAACACCAGCCCGAACTGCGCGAAAACCGACCTGAACGAGCTGCGCGGCGATATCCACTATGTCTGGCACGGCAAGGTGGGCGCCACGCTGGCCGGTTTTACCACCAGCGGTTCGACCAACATGGACCTTTATGGCCCGGCCGGAAATCCCGACAGCAACGGCGTGATGGCGCAGCTCGACTATACGCCGTGGGGCAACGGCCACTCGCCACTCGGCCCGCGATTCAATATGCGGGTGGGGGTGCAATATACAGCTTACGGCAAGTTTGACGGTGCCACACACAACTATGACGGTGCCGGGGCAAACGCCGCGGACAACAACGCATTGAGGGTATTCACATGGGTCGCTTTCTGAAAAAGTCCGTTCTGACTTCGGCGATTGCCACAGGGGCGTTGGTTGCGCTTGCCGCTCCCGCGGCGGGTGCCAGCAGTCAGGCGGGGGCAAAGGACTTCGCTTCGCAGTGCGCGATGTGCCATGCGCATACCAGCGGCGCGCGGTCGGGGATCGGACCGAACCTGTTCGGCGTGGTTGGCCGCAAGGCGGGCAGTCTTGCCGGTTACAGCTATTCCCCCGCGATGAAGTCCGCCGGCTTCGACTGGGACGCGCAGCGGCTGGACCACTACCTGGCAAAGCCCCAGCAAGTGGTCCACGGCAACAAGATGCCGTTCGCGGGCATCGGTAACGCCGCGGAGCGGGCGGAAATCATCGCTTACCTTTCGACGCTGAAATAGGGCGAGCGGCGCGCGGGCGGGCATAACCGTCCGCCCCCTTGCGCCAATGCTGCTTACGCGGTTGGGGCAGCGCAGGCGGAAATGCCCGCACCAGAAATTGCCGCACCGGTCAGGCGCCCGGAAAACCGCCGGTCAGGCGTCGATCAGGTCGCGATCCACTTCGCCCGCCCGGTTCTGGATGAACGTGAAACGGTGTTCGGGGTTGCGGCCCATCAGCCGGTCGACCAGGTCTTTCACCGCAAAGCGTTGTTCGTGTTCGGTGGGCAGCGTTATGCGCAACAACGAACGCGTTGCCGGTGCCATCGTCGTTTCGCGAAGCTGCTGCGGGTTCATCTCGCCAAGCCCCTTGAAGCGCCCGACTTCCACCTTCTTTCCCTTGAACACGGTCGCTTCCAGCTCGGCGCGATGCGCTTCGTCGCGGGCATAGGCGCTCTCTTTTCCGGCGGTGAGCCGGTAGAGCGGCGGCTGGGCGAGGTAGAGGTGCCCCCTGCGCACCACTTCGGGCATTTCCTGGAAGAAGAACGTCATCAGCAAGGTCGCGATATGCGCGCCGTCCACGTCGGCGTCGGTCATGATCACGATGCGATCATAGCGCAGGTTGTCCGGGTTGCAGTCCTTGCGGGTGCCGCAGCCCAGCGCAAGGTTCAGGTCGGCGATTTCCTGGTTGGCGCGGATCTTGTCTGCGGTTGCGCTGGCGACGTTCAGGATCTTGCCGCGGATCGGCAGGATCGCCTGCGTCTTGCGGTCGCGCGCCTGCTTGGCGCTGCCGCCGGCGCTGTCTCCTTCAACGATGAACAGTTCGGTTTCGCCGTCACCTTCGCCCGAACAGTCGGTCAGTTTGCCCGGCAGGCGCACTTTCTTCGCGTTGGTCGCGGTCTTGCGCTTGATCTCGCGCTCGGCCTTGCGGCGCAGGCGTTCGTCCATCCGCTCCATGACAGAGCCGAGCAGCGCCTTGCCCCGCTCAAGGTTGTCGGAAAGGAAATGGTCGAAGTGATCGCGCACCGCGTTTTCCACCAGCCGCGCGGCTTCCGGGCTGGTCAGGCGATCCTTGGTCTGGCTCTGGAACTGGGGATCGCGAATGAAGACCGACAGCATCACCTCGCTGCCGGTAACGACGTCTTCGGGCGCGATGTCCTTGGCCTTCTTCTGGCCGACCAGTTCGCCAAAGGCGCGGATTCCCTTGGTCAGCGCGGCGCGCAGCCCCTGTTCGTGCGTGCCGCCGTCCGGCGTGGGAATGGTGTTGCAGTAATAGCTGTATGACCCGTCGGACCATAGCGGCCAGGCGATGGCCCATTCGACGCGGCCCTGTTCTTGCCCCGCGTCGTTGGCCGGAAAATCCTGAGAGCCGGAAAACGGCGCGCTGGTCACGCATTCGCGGCCTTGCAACTGTTCGGAAAGGTGATCCGCCAGCCCGCCGGGGAACTGGAACGTCGCCTCTTCCGGCACGTCTTCGCTGGCCAGCGAGGGTGCGCATTTCCAGCGGATTTCCACGCCCGCGAAAAGATAGGCCTTCGATCGCACCAGCCGGAACAGGCGCGCCGGTTTGAATTTCTGGCTTCCGAAAATCTCGGTATCGGGCACGAAGGTTACGCTGGTGCCGCGCCGGTTGGGCGCAGCGCCGATCTTCTGGAGGCCGGTTGTCGGCGCGCCGCGCGAAAATTCCTGCGCGAACAGTTCCTTGTTGCGGGCCACTTCTATGCGCGTCAGCGACGACAGCGCATTGACGACCGAAACACCCACGCCGTGCAGGCCGCCGCTGGTGGCATAGGCCTTGCCCGAAAACTTGCCGCCCGAATGCAGCGTGGTGAGAATCACTTCCAGCGCCGACTTGCCGGGGAACTTGGGATGTTCGTCCACCGGAATGCCGCGCCCGTTGTCGGTAATGGTCAGGCGGCCGGCGCTTCCGGGCTCATCCTCCAGCGTCACTTCGATGCGGTTGGCAAATCCTGCAACCGCTTCGTCCATCGCGTTGTCGAGCACTTCGGCGGCGAGGTGGTGAAGCGCGCGCTCGTCCGTGCCGCCGATGTACATGCCGGGACGCCTGCGGACAGGCTCAAGCCCCTCCAGCACTTCGATCGCGGCACCATCATAGGATTCGCCGCCGGCTGTCGGCAGCTTGTCGAAAAGATCGTCTGGCATCGTGGAACGACTATAGAACGCGCGCGAATCCCGGCGCAAGCGAAGTCGCGCGCTTTTCCGCAGAATTACGAGGGTTTTGCCTGCGATTCGGTTGAATCGCGGACGGTCAGAAGCGCGAAGGGGCGGGCGACACGATCGAGAACGTGCCGTCTTCCACTTCGCGCACGTCCATCGCCCGCTCGGCCACGCCATCGGAGGCAAAACGGAATACGCCGTCCAGCCCGATGAACCCGTCCTTGTCGTAAAGCCGCGCGGTGGGGAACAGCGTTCCCGGCTTCCAGTCGCGCGCGACATTCAGCGTGAGCAGAACGCTGTCATAGCCAAGCGTCGCAAGGCGCGACGGGGAGGAGCCGAAGCGGCTGCGATAGCTTTTCTGGAACTGCGGCCAACGCGCATCCGAAACGGCGGCAAACCACGCGCCGCGCAGCGCCGGGCTGCGCGCGATGCTGGCTTCTCCGCTCCACAATTCCGTACCCAGAAGGCGCGGCCCCGGACCGATCAGCGTCCCGGCCTGAAGCGCCATGCGCGCGCCGTCGGCGATCAGCACCGCGTCATAGTTGTCCTTCTGCTTCACCTTCTGCACGGCGGACGCCAGCGAAGCGGGCGTGCGGTCGTACACTTCGATGTCGGACACCGTAACCTTGTCCGCCCGCGACGCACGCAGCAACGAAGCGGACGCGCGCTGGCCATAAACGCCGCTGGGGATCACGGCGGAAATGCGGTTCACGCCGTGTGCCTTGGCATATCCGATCACCCGCGCGACGGCCTGGCCGGGAACCTGGCCCAGGACGAAAACATCGCGGTTGGCCACGTCAACGTCGTTCGAATAGGTGATCATCGGCACCTTGGCGGGCCGGGCGACACCGGCCACCTTCACCACGTTGTCGGACAACAGCGGCCCCAGGATCAGGCGGTTGCCGTCCGCCACGGCCTTGCGCGCCGCAGCCACCGGGTTCGCGGCTGTATCGTATGTGGTGATGCGGATGTTCTGGGCATTGGTGTCGAGCAGCGCCATTGTCGCCGCATTGGCGATCGATTGCCCGACCGTGGCATTTGAGCCCGAAAGCGGCAGGAGCAGCGCGATGCGGTGACGCGAGGTATCGGTCGGCAGCACGCCCGCCTGCGGACCCTTTTCGGCGGGACGTTCCGGCGGGGGGGCGGTTTCGGGGCCGTGGGCGCTGGGAATGACCTGGCAGCCCGCCAGAAGGGCGAGCGTTCCCGCCACCACCAGCCTGCGCCCGATCAGCGCCTGCCTGCCAAAACCACTCTTCGCCATCTTGCCGCACTCCGTGACCCGGTCCATGACGGCAAGAATGAACACGCCGTCGCTTGAACCCGGGCTGTATATAGTCGCAACCCCGATTGGCAATCTCGGTGACGTTTCGCGTCGCGCCGAAGCGGTGCTGGCCGCGTGCGACCTGGTCGCCTGCGAAGACACCCGTATAACCGGCAAGCTTTTGAATCACCTGAACATTCGCAAGACGATGCGGCGCTATGACGACCATGCCGATGCCGCCGCGCGGGAACGCCTGCTCGCCGAAATGGGTGAAAAAGCGGTCGTATTGGTCAGCGACGCGGGAACCCCGCTGATTTCCGATCCCGGATACCGGCTGGTGCGCGAGGCGCGCGAAAGGGGGATCGCGGTGACCAGCATCCCCGGTGCCAGCGCGGCGATCGTGGCGCTGACGCTGGCGGGTCTTCCCACCGATCGCTTCCTGTTCGCCGGTTTCCTGCCGGTGAAGGCGAAAGCGCGGGAGGATACGTTGAAGGAACTGTCCGGCGTTCCCGCAACGCTGGTGTTCTATGAAACGGGGCCGCGCCTCGTCGCCTCGCTCGAAGCCGTGGCGTCGGCGTTGCCGGGGCGGGAAGTGGCGGTGGCGCGTGAGTTGACCAAGCTGCACGAGGAATGCCGCACCGGCACCGCCGATGATCTTGCGGCCCACTATCGCGCTCATCCGCCCAAGGGCGAGATCGTGCTGATGGCGGGGCCGCCACTCGCACCGCAGGCGCCCGGCGAGGCCGATATCGACGCGCTGCTGCGCGCGGCGCTTGCGGAAATGCCGCCGTCGAAGGCGGCAGGGCAGGTGGCGAGGGCACATGGCCTCGACCGCAAGGCGCTTTATGCGCGGGCGATGGAATTGAAAGCGTGAACCGGCGGCGCGTCGCGGCCGAACGGCAGGGGCGGCGGGGAGAGCGCGCCGCGGAACTGTGGCTGCGCGCAATGGGCTGGTCGATCCTCGACCGCCGCCGCAAGACGCCCGCGGGCGAGATAGACCTTGTTGCACGATCGGGCGGGACGGTCGTTTTCGTCGAAGTCAAATGGCGGGCAAGGGCCGCCGATCTTGACCATGCGATAGACGAATACCGGTTGCGGCGCGTGGCCGCCGCCGCCGAAATGGTTGCGCACGAATATGCGGCGAATGGCGATGACATGCGCGTGGACGTGATCCTGCTTGCACCGCGCAGCTTGCCCCGCCACATCGTGAACGCGTGGCAGCCATATTAGCCGCCAGTCGGGATTCCGTTCGTGCAGAGCTTGTCGAAGCACCGCTGATTCCCTAGCGCAACGTGGAACGTGAACCACCGCCCTTCGACAAGCCAGGGCGAACGGGAGTCGGTTAGTTGACCCTACGAATTGCAGTCCAGATGGACCCGCTCCAATCGATCAACATCGCCGGCGATTCGAGCTTCGCCCTGATGCTGTCCGCGCAGGAGCGCGGGCACGAAATCTATCATTACGATGTCGGATCGTTGACGCTGGATGAAGATGACCGGCTGATCGCCCATGCCAACCCGGTGACGGTGCAGTGGGTGGAAGGCGATCATTTCCACTTGGGCGAACGCCGCCGGATCGACCTTGTGAAAGATGTCGACGTGGTGCTGATGCGGCAGGACCCGCCTTTCGACATGGGATATATTACCGCCACGCACCTGCTTGAACGGATCGAAGGGCAGACGCTGGTGGTCAACAACCCGCGCAGCGTCCGCAACGCGCCCGAAAAGGTCATGGTGCTCGATTATCGCCGGTTCATGCCGCCAACGCTCGTCACGCGATCGGTGGAGGAAGTGCGCGCGTTCCAGAAGCGCCACGGCGCGGTGGTGATAAAGCCGATCCACGGCAATGGCGGCAAGGCGATCTTCAAGATTTCCGAAGCGGGCGAAAACCTATCCGCGCTGTTCGAGGTGTTCAACCAGACCTGGCCCGAACCCCACATGGTGCAGGCGTTCCTTCCCGAAGTGGCCGAAGGCGACAAGCGCATCGTGCTGGTCGATGGCGAAGTCGCGGGCGCGATCAACCGCAAGCCGGGCGAGGGGGAGTTCCGGTCCAACCTTGCCGTGGGCGGCTATGCCGAAGAAACGCGCCTTACCCCGCGCGAAGAGGAAATCTGCGCCGCGCTTGGCCCCGAACTGAAGCGGCTGGGCCTGATCTTCGTCGGCATAGACGTGATCGGCGGCAAGTGGCTGACGGAGATCAACGTCACTTCGCCGACCGGCATCGTCGCGATCGACAAGTTCAACGGCACCGATACGCCGGGCATGATCTGGGACGCGATAGAGGCGCGCTTATAGGACCCTTGGTCGCGCTTCGGGCGTTGCCTTCGCAATGAACGACTGGATCATCCACCTGATCGAGGGCGGCGGCTATTGGGGCATCGCCTTCCTGATGGTGCTCGAAAACGTGTTTCCGCCGATCCCGTCGGAGCTCATCATGGGCATCGGCGGGATCAGCGTTGCGCAGGGGCGCATGGAGATTGCGCCGTTGATGCTGTTCGGCACGGTCGGATCGACGCTTGGCAACTATGCATGGTTCCTGTTCGGCCGCGCCGTCGGGTACCAGCGGTTGCGGCCGCTGGTGCGCCGCTGGGGCCGGTGGCTGACGCTCGACTGGCGCGCGGTGGAGGCGCTGGTGCGCTTCTTCCAGAGCCACGGGCAATGGGTGGTGCTGGGCGCGCGCGTCTCTCCGTTCATGCGCACGATGATCTCGCTGCCCGCGGGCCTTGCGCGCATGGGGCACGCGAAGTTCCTGGCCTTCACGTTCGTGGGCGCGGCGGCGTGGAACGCGGTGCTGGTTGGCGCCGGCTACTTCCTGGGGAAGAACTTCGGCGAGATCGACAAGTACTTAGGCCCGGTCTCGACGGGGATCGTCGTGGTGATCGTGCTTGCCTATATCTGGCGGGTGATCCGCTGGAAGCCGCGCGGAACGAAGGACTGAACCGTCAGCCCTTCTGCCTGTCCAGCCATTCCTCCAGCCACTTGATCGAATAGTCGCCGCTCAGGAAATCGGGTTCGCGCAGCAGTTTCTGGTGCAGCGGGATCGAGGTTTTCACGCCTTCGATCACCATTTCCTCAAGCGCGCGGCGCAGACGCATGATGCATCCCTCGCGCGTGCGGCCATAGACGATCAGCTTGGCGATCATCGAATCGTAATAGGGCGGGATGCGATAGCCCGCATAAAGGCCCGAATCGACGCGCACGTGCATGCCGCCCGCCGCATGATAGCTGGTGACGAGGCCGGGCGAGGGCGCGAAGGTTTCCGGGTCTTCGGCGTTGATGCGGCATTCGATCGCATGGCCGGTGAAGCGGATCTCGTCCTGCTTCACCGAAAGCGGCTTGCCGTCGGCAATGCGGATCTGTTCGCGCACCAGGTCGACGCCGGTGATCGCTTCGGTCACCGGGTGTTCAACCTGGAGGCGCGTGTTCATCTCGATGAAGTAGAATTCGCCGTCTTCCCAAAGGAACTCGATCGTGCCCGCGCCGCGATACCCCATGTCGGCCATCGCCTTGGCGACGATGCCGCCCATGCGGTCGCGTTCCGTGTCGCTGATGACGGGGGAGGTGGCTTCTTCCAGCACCTTCTGGTGGCGGCGCTGCAACGAACAATCGCGCTCGCCCAGGTGGATCGCCTCGCCATTTCCGTCGCCGAACACCTGGAACTCGATATGGCGCGGGTTGCCGAGGTATTTTTCGAGATAGACGGTATCGTCGCCGAAGGCGTTCCGGGCCTCGCTCTTCGCCTGGCTGACAAGCGATTCGAGCTGCTCCTCGTCCGGCACCACTTTCATGCCACGACCGCCGCCGCCGCTGGCGGCCTTTACCAGCACGGGATAGCCGATTTCCGCCGCGACCTTTTTCGCGTCCTCAATCGATTCCACCGCGCCGTCCGATCCGGGGACGAGGGGCAGGCCCAGCGCGCCCGCGGTGCGCTTGGCCTCAACCTTGTCGCCCATCGTGCGGATATGTTCGGGCTTGGGGCCGATCCAGATCAGGTCATGCGCTTCGACGATTTCGGCGAACTTGGCGTTCTCCGACAGGAAGCCGTATCCCGGATGGATCGCGTCGGCCTGCGTGATCTCGGCCGCAGAGATGATTGCCGCGACGTTGAGATAGCTGTCCTTCGCCGCGGGCGGGCCGATGCACACCGCGTGGTCTGCCAGGCGGACGTGCATGGCATCGGCATCCGCGGTGGAATGCACGGCGACCGTTTCGATGCCCATTTCGTGCGCCGCGCGGTGGATGCGCAGTGCGATTTCGCCCCGGTTGGCGATAAGAATCCGGCTGATCGCCATTGCTTACTCGACCACCACCAGAGGTTGGTCGAACTCTACCGGCTGGGCATTGTCGACCAGAATCTGCTTCACCGTTCCCGCGGCGGGCGCGGTAATCGGGTTCATGACCTTCATCGCTTCCACGATCAGCAGCGTATCGCCCGCCTTCACGGCCTGACCCGCGCTTACGAACGGGGCCGCGCCCGGTTCGGACGAGAGATAGACGGTGCCGACCATCGGCGACTTGATCGCGTTTGCAGGCGCTTCGGGTGCGGCAGGTGCGGCGGATGTCGCCGGCGCCGGTGCGGCAGGCGCGGGCGCCGCCGCTGCGGCGGGTGCGGCCACGGTGACGGGTGCGGCCGCCGTAAGCGTGCGCGCGACGCGGATCTTGCGATCGCCGTCCTCAACCTCGATTTCGGAAAGCCCCGTGTCGGACAGCAGTTCCGCAAGCTCACGAACCAGCTTGCTGTCGATAGCCATCTTGCTGCCAGCCCCGGCGGCGCGCTCTTGACCCATTGTATTCCTCGCGAACGGTATATTTCGGCCCGTCGCTATGCGCGGGGCGCGGCGCGGTTGCAAGGGGGCGGGTGCGGGCAGACGGGTGCGCGGGCGTGGAAAACCGCGAAAAGTCTCTTTTGAAACGAGCGTTTGCGGGCCGGAAAACCGCTCAGAGCCGGGCCGCAGCCTCAAGCGCGAGCAGGTAGCTGGTTGCCCCGAATCCGGCGATCGTGCCTTTCGCCGCCATCCCGACATAGCTCTTGTGGCGAAATTCCTCGCGCGTGTGCGGGTTGGACAGGTGAACCTCTATCACCGGCGTGCGGATGCCCTTGATTGCGTCGTGCAGCGCGATCGAGGTGTGGGTAAAGGCGCCCGCGTTCAACAACACCGCTTTCGCGCCGGTCGCCTGCGCTTCGTGCAACCAGTCGACCAGATGGCCTTCGTGGTTCGACTGGCGAAGGTCGATTTCCAGGCCCAGCTCGCGGGCGCGGTCTTCCAGCATGCCGGCAATGTCGTCCAGCGTGTCGGACCCGTAAATCTCCGGCTCGCGCAGGCCGAGCAGGTTGAGGTTGGGTCCGTTGAGGACGAGAATCGTCGAAGTGTCAGTCATCGTCGCACCGGCTGGATTGCTTTGCAGTTCAGCCCTGATAGGCCGCATTGCGCGTGAGGCAAGCGCCAGCAAGCCGGCGCTGCCCGCGTGCGTCAGTCCGGCGGGGGCGTATCGTCAGGGTTTATGTCGCCCGCCATCGGCGGATCGGGCGGGGCCGGAAAGTCGTTCGGCGCCGCATCCAGCCCGGCGTTGGGATCGTATCCGTAATCGTCGTCCACGGTGGTCGGATCGGTCGGGCTGCCATATTCCGGCTCCCTGGCCTCCGATACGCCCCTGTCCGTGGAATCGTCGGTGGAATCGTCAGCGGAATCGCCGTCGTCCACCATATCGGCGTCGGATTCGGCGTTGGCATCCTCGCGGGCAGTCTGCGCCACGCGCTGGGCAGCGCCGCCCTTGGCCTCTGCGGCCGCCTGGCGCGCGGCAAGATCGCTCCCGCCGCAAGCCGCAAGCGATGCGCAGCAAGCGCCCAGCATGGCTGCAAAGGCCAGCCGTTTCATCGTTTCGCCTGAAGTGTTTGCCATCGCGCGCTGTCGTTCCATTTTCAGAAGCGTCGTTCCGTTGTCAGAGACGTCGGGCGATAGCATCTAAAGGTTACGCGATGCTAACCGGCAGGGGGCCGGTTGCACCCGGATCGGTGCGGAATCAGCGATCGGTCCCCTTGGCCTTTCCCCATTGGCGCGCTGCCGTATATCCCAGGTATCCCGAGCCGAAGAGCATATACAGCGGTTCGGGAAGGCCGTTTAGATAGGACGTGATTCCTTGCGCGATGCCGTGTGCGGCTTCTGGCCGGAACGCGGAAATCAGCCCCATCGGCAGCGAGAACAGGATCATCGCGTACATCACGTAAAGAAATCCGGGCCGCGCACGGCTGGTCCACGGATCGGCCGAATTGGCCTCGGCTATGATCGCGGAAAGCCGGGCCTGCACATTGGCAAGATCCTGGCTGCCCTGCAGCTTGATCAGTTCCAGCTTGGCGGCATCGCGCGCCTTGGGATCGGGAATGATCTTGTCGATCACTGACGCGATCGGCGCGATGATGGAATCGAGAACGGGCATGAAAACGCTCCTGCAATAAGAACGGAGCCCGAACAGGTAACCGCAAGGGCCACTGTAGGAAAAGGATTTCTATGAGAGCGGGTCTGCCGTGCCGATAATATCATGCTTGCAGAATTGGTCGGGACGAGAGGATTCGAACCTCCGACCCCCACACCCCCAGTGTGATGCGCTACCAGGCTGCGCTACGTCCCGACCGGAGCCGCGCCCTATAGGCATGGCTTTGCGCTATGGCAAGCGGCTGTCTGCGACCGGTGCGTATCGGCGGCTTGATTGCCATGCCGCGGGTTAGCTGCTAGGCGCCCCGACCATCTGTTCACGCACGGCCCTTGCGGCGCGAAAAGACGCCCGGGGCTCCGTCACGAGAATTCGCAAGACAACATGACAAGCACGTCCATGCTTTACGCCCTTTCAAGCGCCGCGGCTTCGGCCGGCGGCGGCGAACCGCCCGTCTGGCTCCAGTTCATGCCGCTGGTCGCGATGGGGGCCATTTTCTGGTTCCTCATCATCCGCCCGCAGATGCGCCAGCAGAAGCAGCACCGCGAAAAGATCGCCGGTATCAAGAAGAACGACATGGTGGTCACCGCCGGCGGCCTTGTCGGCAAGATCACGAAGATCGACGAGCATTATTGCGAAGTCGAACTGGCGCCGGGGATGAAGGTGAAGGCCGTGCGCTCCACCATCGGCGACATCATCCCGCCGGGCGGCACCGCCCCGGCCAACGACTGATACGCGAAAGAGGTCGCAAACCATGCTCGATTTCCCGCGCTGGAAGGTCATCTGGCTGTGGTCGATAACGATCGTCGGCATGCTGGCCGCATTGCCTTCGATCTTTTCGACGGCCGGCGTTCCCTGGCCTTCGCAATTGCCCAGTCCGACCGTGAACCTGGGCCTCGACCTTGCGGGCGGCAGCCACCTGCTGCTTGAGGCGAGTCCCAACCAGGTGAAGACGCAGCGGCTGGAAGCGATGGACGAAAGCGTGCGCAGCGCCATCCGCCGGGCGACGCCGAAAGTGCGCATCAGCGACATTTCCAACCACGACGGGAAGCTGAGCTTCATTGTCGACGATGCCAGCCAGGTCGACCAGGTGCGCGACCTTGTGCTGCCGCTGACCAGCGGCGCCGGGCTGACCGGCCAGCGCACGTGGAACATCGACGTGGTCGACACCAATCGCTTCGTGCTTACGCCCACGCAGGAAGGGCTGGACGACGCGGTAAGCAAGGCGATGGACACCGCCGTAGAAGTGGTGCGCAAGCGTATCGACGCGTTGGGAACGCGCGAACCCACGATCATCCGCCAGGGTTCGGACCGCATCGTTGTGCAGGTGCCGGGCCTTCAGGATCCGCGCGCGCTCAAGGAACTGCTGGGCAAGACCGCCAAGCTGGAATTCAAGCTGGTCGATACCACGGCGCTGCCGTCCGACCTGCAGAAGGGCATCGTGCCGCCGGGTGACGAATTGCTGCCCTATGCCGATCCGGCCAAATACGGCACCGCGGGGATCGCGGTGAAGCGCCTTGGCGGCATTCGCGGCGACCAGCTGACCAATGCGACGCAGGGCAACGACCAGCAGACCAACGAACCTGTGGTCAACATCACCTTCAGCAACGAAGGCGGGGCGAAATTCGCCAAGCTGACCAGCGAGAACGTGAACAAGCCCTTTGCCATCATCCTTGACGGCAAGGTGCTTTCCGCCCCCAACATCAACGAACCGATCCTTGGCGGCACCGCGCAGATTTCGGGCGGGTTCACCACCGAAACCGCGAACCAGCTGGCGATCTCTCTGCGTTCGGGCGCGCTGCCGGTGGACCTGAAGGTTGTGGAAGAGCGCACCGTCGGGCCTGACCTTGGCGCCGATTCGATCCGCAAGGGCATGATCGCGATGATGGTCGGCACGATCGCGGTGATGGCCTTCATCCTTGTCACCTATGGCCGCTTCGGCGTCTATGCGAACATCGCGCTGATCATCAACGTGCTGCTGATCCTGGGCGTCATGGCCATCGTCAACGCGACGCTGACCTTGCCCGGCATCGCGGGCTTCGTGCTGACGATCGGTGCGGCGGTGGACGCCAACGTGCTGATCAACGAACGAATACGCGAAGAGCGAAAACGCGGGCGGCGCGTCGTGCAGGCGGTGGAAACCGGCTATCGCGAGGCCAGCCGCGCGATCTTCGACGCCAACCTGACCAACGTGATCGCCGCCGCGCTGATGTTCATCTTCGGCTCCGGCCCGGTGAAGGGGTTCGCCGTCGTCCTTGTGATCGGCATCTTCACATCGGTGTTCACCGCCGTGACCATGACCCGCATGTGGGTTGCCCAGTACCTGCGCCGCGCCCGTCCGGCGACGATCCACATCTGAGGAGGGACGGACCATGAAACTGCTCAAGCTCGTCCCCGAAGACACCAACATCCACTTCCTGAAGTGGCGGGTGCCGTTTTACCTGATCAGCTGCGCGCTGATCCTGGCTTCATGGGGATTGATCGCCACGCGCGGGTTGAACCTGGGCGTCGATTTTGTCGGCGGCCAGATGATCCGCGTGACCTTCACGAAAAGCGCGGAAGCGCCGATTGCAGCGCTGCGCAAGGACGTGGAGCAACTGGGCGTGGGTGAGCCGATCATCCAGCGGTACGGCCAGCCCAACGAAGTTTCCATCCGCATGAAGCTGCCCGCATCGGCGGAACACGATGCCGGCGCGGCCGAAGCGATGGCCAACAAGATCACCGCCGCCGTGCGCACCGCGCACCCGGACGTGCGGATCGACGGTATCGATTCGGTTTCCGGCAAGGTTTCGGGAGAGCTGTTTACCAGCGGCATCTATGCGCTGCTGGCCGCCATGATCGCGATCTCGATCTATATCTGGGTGCGGTTCGAATGGCAGTTCGGCGTGGGCGCGCTGTTCGCGCTGGTCCACGACGTTTCGCTGACGCTGGGCATGTTTGCGCTGACCCAGATGGAGTTCGACCTCAACATCGTTGCCGCGGTGCTGACGGTGATCGGCTATTCGCTGAACGACACCATCGTCGTTTACGACCGCATCCGCGAGAACCTGAAGAAATATCGCCGGATGCCGATGCCCGAACTGCTCGACCTGTCGGTGAACGAGACGCTGGCGCGCACGGTGATGACCTCGCTGACGCTGCTCATCACGCTGTCGGCGCTGCTGTTCCTGGGGCCGGACGTGATCTTCGGTTTTTCGGCCGCGATCACGCTGGGCATTTTCGTCGGTACGTACAGTTCGATCTACATGGCCGCGCCGATCCTCATCTGGCTCAAGGTCACGTCGCAAAGCTTCGTTCCGGCCGAATCCGTGGTCGAAAAGCAGGAACGGCTCGCGCGCGAAGGCAAGGCGGGCTGATCCCGAAGCAGGCGGGCGCGGGGCCGGTTCAGCCCCGCCGCACCATCACGGCATAGCGATCCGCCATGTCCGCCGCATTCGCTTCCCACGAGAAGCGGGCGACGGTTTGCGCCACTTCGTCTTGCGGCGGCGGGGCGGCCAGCAGTTCGCCAACCGCCGTGGCGATAGCTTCGGGGTCACGCGTAACCAGCCGTCCGGCGGCCGGCGACGTGACGATTTCGCTTGCCCCGCCGATATCCGGCACAACGATCGGCGTGCCGCAGGCCAGTGCCTCAATCCAGGCATTGGCCAGCCCTTCGCGTTCCGATGGCAGCACCATCACATCTGCCGCGCTCAACAGGCCAGGCAGGGTTTCGTGCCCTACGGCGCCCAGGAATTGCACCCGGTCGGCCGCGCCCATCGCCGCGGCAAGTGTTTCCAAGCGCGCCTGTTCCGGGCCTGACCCCGCGATGGCGAGGTGTACGTCTTCGGGCAACAGCGGCATGGCGCGGATTACAAGGTCTTGCCCCTTGACCGGAACCAGCGCCCCCACGCTCAGCAGCAGCCGCCCTTTCGACCAGACGTTGAGATCGGGCATCGCGGCGACAAGCTGGCGCGCGGCGGCGCGTTCAAGCGGCTGGAAACGTTCGCGGTCAAGCCCCGTATAGTGCACGACTGTCCTGTCGTCCGGCAGGCCCAGTGCAGCCATGTCGCGGCGCAAGGCGTCCGATACGGCCAGCAACAGGTCGGCCTGCGCTGCGGCGGCGTGCATCTGTTCCAGCGCATAGGGCGTCTTGCCCCAGAAATGGATATCGCTGCCGCGTGCCTTGATGGCGAAGGGAAGGCCCAGGTCTTGCGCGATACGCGCGGCGGCGGGACCGTCAGGATAGAAGAACTGCGCATCCACGGCATCGAACGGCCGCTCCGCATGCAGCCGCCTTGCCAGCGGCAGGATCGCGCGCGCGATCAGCGCCGGATTGAACCGCCCGCTTATCCGGGGGATCAATGTAAACTGTTCGTGATAAACCGTTATCGGCCCATCGGTTTCCACAGGCGGTATCTCGGCAAGACTGGCATATCGCCCGAAGTGCAGCGGCGGCAGGCCGACCGGGTTGATAACCGTCACCTCCCAGTCGCCGCGTGCGGCCAGCGCATCCATTTGGCGCTTGACGAACCGGCCGAAGCCGGGTCGCTGCGGCGCGGGGTAAAGCGTCGCGATAGACAGCAGGCGAAGCGGGCGATCCGTCACGGGCTTCGGGCTCTACAGCCGCCGGACCAGCATTTCGGCAACCGCCATCCAGGGCGGGCGATCCACCACGATCTGCCGGCTGCCCGCGCCGGGCGGCAGGATCGCAACGCGGCCGTCGCGATGATCGATCATGCGGCCGAACGCAAAGCGGCCCGCCGGGCGTGGCACCAGCACGTCGCGGTTGAGCGCGCGGACGAATCCGTCCGGCTCGCTCGGGCGTAGCCACACCTGGTCCCCCGCGCGATATTCTCCCGCGCCGGTCTCGACGATCAACGCCATGTGGTTCGAATCAGGCGAAAGTTCGGTGGGCAGCACCGCGTCCATCGGGCGCGGCAGCGCCTCTGCCCCGATGTCGGTCAGTCGCGCGACAATTTGCGGGGCAGGGCTGCTTTCGCTTTTCACCAGCACGTCCGGATCGACGCCAAGCGCGGTGGCGATGCGGTTCATCCAGCCGAGCGAAAGCGTGCGCATGCCCGTTTCGAGCCGCCCGATTGTCTGCGCGGTCGTGGGCGGCGTGCAGCGCGCGGCCACTTGCGCAAGCGTCAGCCCTTTTTGCCGGCGAATGTCGCGGATGCGATTGATCATTCCTGTGGCGTGCCCCCGGCGTCTGGCCTCTTGGTGCTGATGGAAAAAGCGCTTTCCTACAAAGCGGGCGCGGGGGCAAGGGAGGTGATCGTTCCAATTATGTTCCATTTTGGAGGAATTATGCGCAGGATGCTCGCCGAACGCGAACTGACGAACGAAGGTGTGCGCCGTGTGAACAGCGGCGCACGGCGAACCCGGACGGCAACGGTGAATCTGGCGGAATCGCCGCTGACCTGGCTTCACGCGCGCGGCAAGCTGACCGATCGGCAATTCGATGCGGGCGAACGGTTGCGCGCCGATTGGGAACGCGCCCAGCTTGCGCCGTCGGTGACGATGCGGTGGGAGGCCGTGCGGGTGAAGGGCGGCGTCGATACCGGCCTGACGCCCGGCGAACGGCAGATCGCCGCAAAGCAGCGGTTCGACGAGGCAATCGTGCAAGCGGGCGCCGGACTGTCTGACATCCTGTGGCGTGTGGTTTGCGCGGGTGAAGCGTTGCCCACGGCGGAAAAGGCGCTGGCGTGGCCTGCGCGGAGCGGAAAACTGGTGCTGTCCATCGCGCTTGACCGGGTGGCGGATTTCTACCGAATCCGGTGATCCGGCCCGCCCGCGCAGCCGACCAACCGCACAATCTCATCGACAGGCGACATTGCGCCCGCGCCCGCCAGCCGCCAATCCGGTGTCATTCGTAATCAACGATCGGGGGCAAGGCATATGGAACGCAGGCAATTTCTGGCAGCGAGTGGCCTGGCGCTGGCGTGGGGCATGGCCGGACCGGCGCGGGCGCTGGCCGCGCAGGCAGAAGGCGATGTGCCGCTGGTTGCATTGATGGACCGGATTTTCTGGGGCGGAATGCGGCTCAGCCCCATGTCGATGACGGCGCTTGGCCTGGACAAGGGCACGTATGCGTCCGCACGCGCGAGGCTTGACGATTTCAGCCCGGCGGGCGACGCGGCCGGCACGGCCTTTACGAAGGACATGCTGGCGGCCACCAGAGCGCTCGACCCCACGGGGTTCAGCGATACGGGCAAGCTGCGGCGCCAGATCGTCGAATCGATGCTCGAGACTCAGTTGATGTCGGAACCGTTTCCGATTCCATCGGTCGGCGCGCCTTATCGCCTCAGCCAGCAGGACGGCGCCTATTTCTCCATCCCCGATTTCCTCAATTCCACCCACCCGATCGAAACGCGCGAGGATGCGGAAGCCTATCTTTCGCGCCTTTCGCAGTTTCCGATGGCGCTGGACGAACAGACCGCGTGGCAGCGCGAGGAAGCGGCCAGGGGGTATGCCGCGCCGGGATGGTCGCTCGACCTTGTGGCCGGGCAGATCGGCAAGCTGCTTGAACCCGCGGCGGCGGACAGCGGCATGGTGTCCTCTCTGGAAAGCCGGTGCCGGAAGAAGGAAATTCATGGCGAGTGGGCATCGAAGGCGACGAAAATTGTCGAGGAGGGCGTCTATCCGGCGCTGCGCCGCCAGCTTGCGCTGGTGAAGAAGATGCGCGGCACCACGCGCGCTGGCGACGGTGTGTGGCGCGTACCGCAAGGCGCGGAGATCTATTCGCGCGCGCTGAAGATGTTCACCACCACCGATATGGGCGCGGAGGAGATCCACCAGCTTGGCCTGCAACAGGTGGCAGAGCTTTCCGCACAGCTCGATACGATCCTGAAGGCTTCGGGCATGACCCAAGGCACGGTGGGCGCGCGGCTGACGGCGCTCAATTCCAGGCCCGAGCAGCTTTATGCCAATGACGACGAAGGCCGCGCCGCGCTGATCGCGGAACTGAACCGCAGTGTGCAGGCGATGATGAAGAAACTGCCGCAGGCGTTCGCCACGATCCCCGGCCAGCCGCTTGAAATCCGCCGCGTGCCACCGGAAATCCAGGACGGCGCGCCCAACGGCTATTACAATCCCGCCTCGCTCGACGGGTCGCGGCCCGCGATTTACTGGATCAACCTGAAAAGCACGGGCGACTGGCCGAAATACACGCTGCCTTCGCTGACCTATCACGAAGGCGTTCCCGGCCATCACCTGCACGGCAGCATCCTGCAGGAAGACAAGCATCTGCCCTTGCTGCTCAAGAACTACTGGAACTCCGCCTATGGCGAGGGGTGGGCGCTCTATGCCGAGATGCTGGCGGACGAACTGGGCGGTTATCAGGGGCTGGAAAAGGCGGGGGCGCTGCAATCGTGGCTGTTCCGCGCCGTGCGACTGGTGGTGGATACCGGGCTCAATGCCAAGCGGTGGAGCGTGAAGCAGGCGACCGATTACATGGTCGAGCACACCGGCTTCCCGCGCGCCCGCGCCCAGCGCGAGATCGAGCGTTATTGCGCCTCGCCGGGGCAGGCGTGCAGCTACAAGATCGGCCAGAACACGTGGATGCGCCTGCGCGCCCAGGCGGAAGGCGCGCTTGGCGACAAGTTCGACATCCGCCAGTTCCATGAAATCCTGAAACAGGGCGTGATGCCGCTGAACCTGCTTGAACAGCAAGTGGATGCCTGGGTGACGCAGCAGACGGTCTGAGGCCGCGCGCGCCAACTTGGCGTTGGGGTGACGCGGCGATCTTGCCGCGTCACAACTGGCCGATCGAGGTCACCTTGAAGGCGCTGCCGGGCGGGTTTTCGCCAATCGTCAGCGTATTAGCGCCGGCGAAATGATACGGCGGGACGGGCAGGTTGTATGGCGCCGGAACGCTTTTGAACACGCGCCCCGCCATATCGTATTTCGACCCGTGGCATGGGCAGAAGAAGCCGCCCGGCAGATTGTCGCCGATCGATCCGGGCGTGGGCTTGAATTCGGGGATGCAGCCCAGGTGCGTGCAGATCCCGATCAGCACGAGATACTCGGGCTTGATCGACCGGCTCCAGTTGGCCGCATAATCGGGTTGCTGCGCTTCGTGCGAGTCCGGATCGCGCAAGTGGTTCAGCAGCGCCGGCTCGCGCAACCCGGCAAGGTCTTTCGGCGTGCGGTTGACGATGAAGATGGGCATGGAGCGCCATATGGTCACGATCCGCTGGCCGGGCGCTACCTGGCCGAGATCGAAGGTTTTCGGTTCGCCCGCAGCCAGAACGTCGGCGGCCGGCGCCATCTGGCTGATCAGCGGGTAAAGCGTAGCGAGGCCGGCGATCCCGGCGGAGGTTACCGCGGCGACGTTGATGAAGTCGCGCCGCCTGACGCCGCTTTCGGGCACGAGATCGTTGGTGTTGGTTGGCGATGCTTGAGTCATGGATGTCTCGCCCTTCCGGAAGTGCCTGATCCCCGATCAAAGCCCCCCAGAGCGTTGCACCGCCCCATGGATCATAACGCCGAAAAGCGGCTGCCGTTCCGATGGGATATCCTCTGGCCACGCCAAATGGCAGAAAACGGCGCCACGGCATTGGTCGGAACGGCGAAAACCCGCCGCCCGGACAATCACATGGCTTCGACCATTTCCGCCAGCTCCAGCCAGCGTTCCTCGGCCGCGTCCTTTTCGGATCGCGCCTTGTCCAGCGCTTCGGTCAGCTTCGCGAAGCGGGCAGGGTCGCGCGTATAGAGATCGGGATCGGTCAGCGCGGCCTCGTCACGCGCGATGGCCGCGTCCAGCTCCTCGATCCGACCGGGCAGCAGATCGTAATCGCGCTGGTCCTTGTAGGACAGCTTTCCCTTGCGCTGCTGCGGGGCAGGTGAGGGCGGCGCAGGTGCCGTTCTGGCCGCCTTGACCGGCGCCGTGCGCTTTTGTCGCCGGGCCTCCCAGTCCGCATATCCGCCCGCGACGATATCCACCTTGCCCGACCCGTCGAGCCCCAGCGTGATCGTGACCGTCTTGTCCAGGAAATCGCGGTCGTGGCTGACGATCAGCACCGTGCCGTCATAATCCGCGATCACTTCCTGCAAGAGATCCAGCGTTTCGAGGTCAAGGTCGTTGGTCGGCTCGTCGAGCACCAGCAGGTTCGATTTCCGCGCGAATTCGCGCGCCAGCAGCAGGCGCGAACGCTCTCCGCCGGAAAGCGTGCCCACGCGCGCATCGACAAGGCCGGGTTCGAACAGGAAGTCTTTCAGATAGCCCTGCACATGCTTGCGCGTGCCGCGCACATCGACCCAGTCGCCGCCTTCGGCCAGCACGTCGCGCACGCGCTTTTCGGGGGAGAGCAGGCTGCGCTGCTGGTCGATCATCACGCCGTGCAGCGTCTTTGCCAGCGTTACCTCGCCCTCGTCGGGTTCCAGTTCCCCGGTCAGCAGCTTGAGCAGCGTGGTCTTGCCCGCGCCGTTCGCGCCGACAAGGCCGATCCGGTCGCCGCGCTGGATGCGCAGGGAGAAATCCTTGATGATAGTGCGTTCGCCGAAGCGCTTGGTGACATGCTCCGCCACGATCACCGACTTCGTCTTCACATCGTCGGTGGCCAGTTTCATCTTCGCGGTGCCCTGCGGGCTGAGCATGGCCGCGCGCTGGGCGCGCATCTGGTGCAGCTTTTCCAGCCGCCCCTGGTTGCGCTTGCGCCGCGCGGTAACGCCGCGCTGCAACCAGTGCGCTTCGATCTTCAGCTTCGCGTCCAGCTTGTCGGCGGCGCGCGCCTCTTCCGCAAAGACCTGTTCTTCCCACGCCTCGTATCCGCCGAAGCCCACTTCCTTGCGGCGCAGGCTGCCCCGGTCGAGCCAGAGCGTTGCCTTCGTAAGCCGCGTCAGGAAGGTGCGGTCGTGGCTAATGACGATGAACGCGCCGGTATAGCGGTTGAGCCAGGATTCCAGCCAGTCGATCGCGGCAAGGTCAAGATGGTTGGTCGGCTCGTCCAGCAACAGGAGGTCGGGCGAAGAGGCCAGCGAGCGGCAGATCGCGGCGCGGCGCTTCTCACCGCCGCTGGCGCTGGTGGAATCGCGCGAAAGGTCAATGCCCAACTGGCTGGCGATGGCTTCAACCTCGTGCTGTTCGGGGGCGTCAGGCCCTTTCAGCGCGAAGTCAAGCAGCGTGGCGCAGCCCGCGAAATCCGGCTCCTGCTCAAGCATCACGACCCTGGTGCCCGGCTGGATGGCGCGCAGGCCCTTGTCCGCCTCTATCGTTCCCGCCACCAGTTTCAGCAGCGTGGTCTTGCCCGCGCCGTTGCGCCCGATCAGCGCCAGCCGGTCACGCGGGGCGATATGCAGGTCAAGGTCGCGGAAGAGCCAGCCCGAGCCTTGATGAAGGCTCAGGCCTTCCCACGAAAGGATCGGTGCGGCAGCCATGGCCGCGGCGCCTAGCCGCTGGCGCGCGCAAGGTCCAGTGCAAGCGCGGTCCGGCGCGCGTTCATGCCCGCGTCATACGGGAACGCGAGGATAGGCGCCGACCAGAAAGACGAATTACAAGACCTGATTACAAGGAGAAACCCGAATGCGCGCAATCCTGTTCGCAGCCCTGCCGTTCGCCGCCGTTTCCGCGATAGCCGCGCCGGCGATGGCCGCCGAAATCCAGATCCAGGCGCAAGGCCCGGTGGTGGAAATCAACGCGACGCACACGGTGAACGGCGCGCCGGATGTGGCCGTGGTGTCCGCTGGCGTTACAACGCGCGCGCAATCGGCGGTTGCGGCCATGCGGCAGAATGCGGAAGCGATGACCGGGGTGGTCGCGAAGATCAAGGCGCTGGGCGTCGATCCCAAGGACATCCAGACGCAGGGCATCAGGCTCAACCCGCAGTATCGGTATAACGGGAACGAGCCGCGCACTTTCCTCGGTTACGACGCCAGCAACCGCGTCAGCATAAAACTGCACAAGGTGGCGGAAACGGGCGAAGTGCTGGATGCGCTGGTTGCGGCAGGTGCAACCGATATATCGGGTCCGGACTTCCAGTTGGAAGACGATGCCGCCGCCAAGGCCGCCGCGCGCAAGGCGGCCTTTGCCGAAGCGCGCGAGCGGGCGAGCGAATATGCGCGCATGGCGGGGTATTCAGGCGTCAGGTTGCTGGAAATCGACGAAAGCGTCAGCCACCAGGGGCCGGTGCCGATGATGGTGCAGGCGCGCATGGCAGATTCCGCGCCCATGGCGAAGACGCCGGTCGAACCGGGCGAGGTTGGCACCTCTGTCTCCGTAACCGCCAAATTCGAGATGACGCGCTAGGAGGCGGCACGATGGCACCGATCGGTAGCATTCAGACCTTGTTCAATCCCGCTGGCCTAGGCAATCGGGTGTAATGGTTCGCAAATTCATCCCGATCGTTGCCGGTGCGCTTGTGCTTTCGGCGCCGCTGGTCCTGCCTTCGCAGGCGATGGCGGCAGAGCGCCAGAGCGAGCAGAAAGCCGCGCGCAACAACGTGAAGAGCGGCGGTGCGATGCGCATCCGCGATATCGAGGCGCGCGTCGTGCCGAAGATGAAGGGCATGAAATACATCGGTTTCACCTATTATCCGGTGGAAAACGTCTATCGCCTGCGCTTCATGCGCGGCGCGCAGGCCGTGGACGTAGAGGTGGACGCGCGCACCGGGCGGATCATCGGCGAGCAGCGTTGAGCGTGGGCGGTTTGAACACGGCGCCGTCCGGCGTGGGGGCAGGGCGATTGCTTGACCGCATGGAACCGAACGCCCATCTAGCCCCTTGTAACAAGTACCGCATAACGGATGCCGCGGGGATGCGCGGCCAGCAGGGGATTTTTCGATGCGTATCCTGATCGTCGAGGACGAGCCGACCCTTGGCCAGCAGCTCAAGAACACGCTTGAGCAGAACGGCTATGCGGTGGACCTGTCGACCGATGGCGAGGACGGGCATTTCCTCGGTTCCACCGAAGATTACGATGCAGTGATCCTCGACCTCGGCCTGCCAGAGATCGACGGGCTCACGGTGCTGGGCATGTGGCGCAAGGAAGGCCGCCAGTTCCCGGTTCTGGTGCTGACCGCGCGCGACAGCTGGTCCGACAAGGTCGCCGGGCTGGACGCCGGGGCCGACGATTACCTGGCCAAGCCGTTCCAGACCGAAGAACTGATCGCCCGCCTTCGCGCGCTGATCCGCCGCGCATCGGGCAATTCCTCGTCCGAGCTGATGGCCGGCGACGTGCGGCTGGACACGCGTTCGGGCCGCGTCACGCTGAAGGGCGAGCCGGTGAAGCTGACCGCGCAGGAATACAAGCTGCTGTCATACCTGCTGCATCACAAGGGCAAGGTCGTCAGCCGCACCGAACTTATCGAACACATCTACGATCAGGACTTCGATCGCGATTCGAACACCATCGAGGTGTTTGTCACCCGCATCCGCAAGAAGCTGGGTGCGGACGTGATCACGACCATCCGTGGCCTCGGTTACAGCCTCGACGACCCCGCAGACGCCCCGCGCGGCTGAGCCGGAAGAGGTGGACACGCCCGAAGCGATCGCTTCGGACGATTCCCGCCATACCGGCTCGCTCGCGCGCCGGATGCTGCTTATCGCCTTCGTGTGGGTCGCGGTGTTGTTGCTTGGTGGCGGGATCGCGCTCGACCGCACGCTGACCAGCCTTGTCACGCGCAATTTCGAGGATCAGCTGAACTATATGCTCACCGCGATGGTCGCCTCGGCCGAGGTGGGCATCGACGGAGACGTGCTGTTCACCCGCCCCCTGGGTGACCAGCGCTTTCTCGAACCAAATTCGGGCCTTTATTGGCAGATCAGCGGGAAGGGGCACGAAGATTATCTCTCGCGCTCGTTGTGGGATCGCAGCCTGAAGCTTGGCGGCAATGTGACCGATGCAGAGCCGCACGTTTACGATTCCGACCAGTTCCGCGACGAGCCGCTGCTCATTATCGAGCGCACGGTGATCCTGCCGGGCAGCAAGACGCGCTGGCAGTTCGCTGTCGCCGCCAGCCGAACGGACCTCGACGCGCAGATCAACCGCATACGCGCGATCCTTATCTGGAGCTTCGTGGTCCTGGCTCTCGGGTTGTTCGTCATGGCGGTGCTGCAAAGCTATTACGGTCTTTCGCCGCTGCGCCGCGTACGCCGGGCCATCGCCGCGATGCGCGCGGGCGGGGGCAGCCGGTTGAGCGAGCCATTGCCGTTGGAGGTCCAGCCTCTCGTCGAGGAGATCAACGGGCTGCTAGCCCATTCCGAACGCCAGGCGGAAGAGGCGCGCACCCATGCGGGCAACCTGGCCCACGCGCTGAAAACCCCGCTGACCGTGGTGATGAACGCAGCCACCGCCCATGCGCCCGACCTTGCCGATACTGTGATCCGCGAAGCGACCGTCATGCGGCGGCAGGTCGATCACCACCTTGCGCGCGCGCGCGCCGTGGGGCGGCGCGCCGGCGGCATGTCGCGCGCGCGGGTGTGGGACAGCGCGGAGGCGGTGGAGCGCGCGGTCACCCGGCTCTATCCAAATGTGCGCTTCGACATGTCGGGCGCGCGCGACGCGCAAGTCGCGATAGAGCGGCAGGATCTTGACGAAATTCTTGGCAACCTGATCGAAAACGCGGCGAAATACGGCGGCGGCAGCGTGTTCGTGACGATCGACGCGCATCCCGAAGACATCTCGCAATGCGATATCTGGGTGGAGGACGACGGCACCGGCATCCCCGAAAGTGCGCGCGAGAAGATCTTCGCCCGCGGTGCGCGGCTGGACACCGGAAAGCCTGGCACCGGCCTTGGCCTTGCCATCGTGCGCGACGTGGCGGAAATCTATGGCGGGTCCGTCACGCTGGACGAAAGCGAAGACCTTGGCGGGCTGATGGTCGTGCTGACCCTGCCACGCGCGATTGGCTGACGACCCTGGATGCTCAACTGGTTCCGCGCGACTGAGCGGTGGTTATCGGGAATGCACTTCGCTTGTCTGTATGGCTGGAATGGAAGTTTTCAGCCCGCAATGCAGGACAACGGCGCCATCCTTCGGCCGCTGCCCCGGCGCTTCACGTTATTCCGGCCGTGTCGCTTCCAGAAACTTAGACCGGCCTTGCTCATCCTCTGCCTCAAGGCTGTCTATCAGTGCGCTGATCGTTTCGCCGAACGCGGCGACTTCGGCCGGGCCGAGCGACTGGAACAGGTAATCTGCCACTTTCTCGGTCGTGGGCAGCATCTCGCGGTAAAGTGTCTCGCCTGCGGGGCTGAGGCGCAGGATCTTGCGACGGCGGTTTGCGGGGTCAATCTCCGTCACCAGTCGGCCCTGTTTTTCGAGCGCGGTAACCGCGCGGCTGATGCTCATCGGGCTGACCGCGGTGATTTCTGCCAGTTCGTGGCTGGCGGTGGTGCCCAGCCGGCCGACCAGCATGATCACGCGAAATTCGTTCACCGTCACTTCGAAGCGTTTTTCGAGGTGGACAGAGAACGGCGCGATCAGCCTGTTCTGCAGCTTCAGGATGCGGTGCAGCAGCTCCGCCGGGTCAACCGCTTCCGCCTGTTCCTTGTTCGTCATCGTGGTCCGTCTGCCCCTCATGCGCCTTCAAGCCGCAAAGCTGTGCGAATTGCAAACGGATTGTAACGGGCGAGACGATTGGGCGCCTATTCGACCAGTTCGAAGTCCTGCTTCTCGCTGCCGCAATCGGGGCAATACCAGTCGTCCGGAATGTCCTCGAACCGGGTGCCGGGGGCAAGGCCGTCCTCGGGCCAGCCCAGTTCCTCGTCATAGATGAAGCCGCAGTTCATGCAGCGCCACTTGCGATAGGGGGCGCTCATCTCGTCTTCTCCTGAATCAGTTGGCCGTAAAGCGGATCGGCACGTGCTTGGGGCCGCACACGAAGTTGGAAATCGTGCGCTTCGGTTCGCCATTCAGTTCCACCGACTTCAGCCGCTTGAACAGTTCTTCCCAAAGGATGCGCATTTCCATACGCGCAAGGTGCTGGCCCAGGCAGACGTGGACGCCGTATCCAAAGGCGATCTGCGGGTTCTGGCCACGGTCGATGCGGAATTCGAACGGATCGTCCCACACCGCCTCGTCGCGGTTGCCCGACTGGTAGGCGAGCATGAGCCAGTCGTCTTTCCTGATCTTCTGCCCGGCGATCTCGCAATCCTGCGTGGCGCTGCGCATGAAGTGCTTCACCGGCACCACCCAGCGGATGGATTCTTCAACGAACGCGTTGATGAGCGCGGGATCGTCCTGCATCTGCTTCAGCATTTCGGGACGTTCGGCCAGCGCCCACATCGCGCCCGCCGTCGTGTTAGACGTGGTATCGTGCCCGGCGGTGGCAGCGATGATGTAATAGCCCATCATCTGGCGGTGGTTCAGGTATTCACCGTCTATTTTCGCGTTGGCGATCAGCGAGTTGATGTGTTTCGTGGGGTTGGCGCGGAATTTCTCGGTCACCTTGGCGAAATACCGTTCCAGTTCCAGGTTGGTTTCCCACAGAGACTTCAGCATCTCCTCCGGCGTCAGCTCGGCGCGGCGGCGATTGAGTTCCGGGTCGGCGTTGGAAAACAGCTCCTGCGTCAGGCGCAGCATGAAGGCTTCGTCCTCTTCCGGAACGCCCAGCACGGTCATGATCACGCGCAGCGGATAAAGGAACGCGACGTCCATCGCGAAATCGCATTCGCCGTCGAAACCCAGCATGTGATCCACGAAACCGCGCGCGATTTCGCGGATGCGGTCTTCCATCGGCCGGACCGCGCGCGGGGTGACGTGCGGGAACACGATTCCGCGCAGGTCTTTATGTTCCTTTCCGTCGATGGAGACGAGGCTGCGGATCAGGTTGGGGTCGCCGCCGGTAAGGGCTTTTACCTTTTCCTCGTTGTCGCGCGGGCTGAGGAAGGTGGAGCGGTCGCCGTTGTGGAACAGGTCGGGCTGGCGTTCGACTTCCTTGATATCGGCGTGGCGGCTGACCACCCAGAACGGGTCGAAATTTTCCGGTTGCGCGACGTCGAGCGGGGTATTGGCCCGGATTTCCCTGAAGGCCGCGTCCACGCGATCTCCGTCTGCATAGGCGCTGCCGCTGATGATGGTATCGGCGAGTTCATTTGCGATGGTCATGTCTGTCCTCTCCAATCCCGTCCACGTTTCGGATCGGGGCCCCGGATGACCGACTCGCCGGCACGCGCAGGCGGATTTGCCGAGAACGCGGGAAGGCTATAAAGTGGTTAGTTGTCGGTCAACAACTAAATAAGGGGCGCAAGGCAGGAATGGCGACACAGGCGGCAAACCGGCGCACGCAGCGCGAACGCAGCGAGGAATCGGAAAACAGGCTGCTGGCCGCGGCGGCCGAAATCCTTGCCCGCGAAGGCTATGCCGCCGCCACGCTTGAACGCGTGGGAGAACGCGCGGGGTTCAGCCGCGGGCTTGCCAGTCGCAAATACGGATCGAAGGACGGGCTGATCGAAGCGGTGATCGCGCGCGTTTCCAGCCACGTGCACCGCCAGATAGACATCGCGGTGGCCGGGGCGGGCAGCCCGCTGGAGCAGCTTCTCGCCACGATTGACCGCTTTGCCGACCTTGTCGTCACCGATACGTCTGTGCGCGCCTATTTCGTGCTGTTCAGCGCGATGATCGCCAATGCGCTGGAAACGCGCGAGGCGTTCCAGGCGGTGGAGGAACGCTATGCCGAACGGCTTGTTTCGATGATAGAGGCGGGGCGCGCGGCGGGTGAAATCGATTCCGCGCTCGATCCACGCACAACCGCATACGTGCTGGGGTGCCTGCAGGCGGGGCTGGCGATCGAGGCGGCAATGGGCAGCGCTTCGGGGATGGAACCCGATACCGGCGCTGTGCGCAGGCATTTGCGGGCCATGGTGCGTCCGGCCCTGATTGGGGGATGACGCGGCAGGCCGGACGTGGCAGGACATGCATTAGCAAATCCTGATTTTAATCACCGGGTCCACCTTGTCTTTCGTTTCCCTTGGTCCCCTTGTGCTTTCGGCGGATCGCCTTGTCGCGGTTGTCGCCATCTGGCTGTTCGTGGCGCTTGTCGCGTTTGGCGGGCGCCGGTTGCGCCAGCCGGGCGAGCGCGCCGCGCTGTGGGCAACGGCGCTGGGGCTGGTGGCGGCAAGGGCAGGCTATGTCGCCGCGCATCTGGATAGTTTCGCCGCCGGTTGGGCAAGCGCCTTTGCGGTCTGGCAAGGCGGGTTCATGGTTCCGGCGGGGCTGGTCGTGGCCGCGCTGGTGCTGGTCGTGATGCTGCGCGGCGCAAGGGCGAGGGGGCTTGCGCTTGCCGCTCTGGCAGCGACAAGCGCGGCGTCGCTGGGCGTGCTTGCGCTGATCGGTCCCGCACCCGTGCCACTGCCGAAAGTCGCGCCGCTGGAACGCCTTTCGGGTGCGCCGCTTGACTTTGCCGGTTTCAGGGGGCGGCCGGTGGTTATCAACCTTTGGGCCACGTGGTGCCCGCCCTGCCGCCGCGAATTGCCGCTTCTGGCCGAAGCCGCGAAGGATTCGACCGTGCCGATCGTGCTGGTCAATTCGGGAGAGGATGCCGCGCAGGCCGGACGCTTCCTAGCGCGCGAGGGGATCGCGCCAGATCACGTCGCGTTGGACCCTGCCGCGTCGCTGGCGCAGGCAATCGGGGTGAAGGGCTATCCGGTGACGCTGTTCATCGACGCGCACGGCATGATCGTGCAAAGGCACACGGGCGAAATCGGGCGGGCAGGGCTTGCCGACGGAATTACCGAGATCGAGAAGGAAGAGTGATGACCTTGCGTTCAATCCTTGCGGCACTGGCCGCCGTTGCCATGCTGGGCGCCGCACCGCAGGCGATGGCGGGCAATATCGCGCAGACGATGGCGGTGTTCACCGACAATCCGCTGGCGCCCAAGGTTACGCCGCGCAGCTATGACGTGACGATCGTCGAGTATTTCGATTACGCCTGCCCCTATTGCAAGCGCATGGAACCGGTGCTGGAGCAACTGGTGGCAAGCGATCACAAGGTGCGCATCGTCTATCGCGACTGGCCGGTGATCCGGCCGGAATCGCGCATCGCCGCCCGGCTGGCCATCGCATCGCAATACCAGGGCAAGCATGCCGCCTTCCACGATGCGCTGTTCAACGTGCCGGGGCGGCTGAACGACCAGTCGATCCGCGCGGCGGCAAAGACGGCGGGCGTCGACTGGAAGCGGCTGGAGGCGGACGAGAAGGCCCATGCCGCCGATATCGACAAGCTTCTGGCCGAAACCGATTTCCACGCGCAGAAGCTGGGCCTGCAGGGCACGCCGGCTCTGCTGGTGGGCAATCACCTGCTGCGCGGCGCGGTGGACCTGCCGACACTTAAGCGCGTGGTCGCCGCGGTGCGCGCCGAGGAGGCCGGAGGCAATGCTCCGGCGTAATGCCTGCGCGCGATGCGTCAGCGTCCGGCGTAGAGCAGCGATCCGGGGCCGAGCCGGGTCAGCACTTCGTGGATGACGTCGCGCGAAACCGCGAAACACCCCTCGCTCCGGCCAACGCGGCCGTGGTTGGTGGCCATGTTGCGGTTCACGTAACTGGCCGAATGGATCACGATGGCGCGCGGCATGGCAAGGTTGTTTTCGGGGTCCAGCCCGATCAGCCGGCGCGATCTGCCGTGCTTGCCCGAATATTCGTTGCTGGTGACATAGGCGCCGCGCGACGTGGCGTTGGAACCGGGCCGGTTGGAAAAGCTTTGCACCCAGCCGGTATTGCGCGGATCGGAGCCGCGCCCGTGCGAGACGAGGTAGCTTTCCAGCACGCGCCCGCCCGCGATGTCGACAAGGTGGAACCGCGCATCGCCCGAATTCCGGGAAAAGTCGGCGATAGCCACGACATTCCGGTTGGGAATGTGCCCGGCGTGCGATTGCAGCGCGGCGCGCGCTTCATCAAGCAGCGGCGGCCGTTCTCCGGCCTTGACGGCGGCAAAGGCGCGCGGCGATACGATTCCGGCCGTTCCGGCAACCATGCCGCCAAGGATGCGGCGTCGGTCATATACCATATATTGCGATCCCTTATAATTGATCCCAACTATATGTTGTGCTTATCGCGTGAATTCCAAGGGGGAACAGCCAATGTTTCGTAAACGCGCGTTGTCGATTTTCGGCGGGATGGCACTGGCCTTTCCGGCGCTTGCCGGCGCGCAAGTGCCCGGCTGGACCGACGCCGATATCGCGGTGCTGCGCCAGCAGGTTGCCGCGGCCCCGGCAGACGCCTTGCCCGCGCCGTCCACCGCCGCGCTGGACAGGGCTGTTGCATCGGGCGACCGCGCCGCGATGGATGTGGCGGCGATGGCGCTCGCCACGCGGTTGGCGCGCATGCATCTTCTGGGCACGGCGACCGGAGCGCAGAAGGCGGGATGGAATATCGAGGATACCGACAAGCGGATCGACATTGCGCCGCTGCTGGTGAATGCGCTGGCAAGCGGAACGCTGGGAACGTTCTTCACCGGGCTTGATCCGCAGGACCCGGAATATGCGGCCTTGCGCCGCGCCTATGCCGCCGAAACCGATGAAAAGCGCCGCGCGACGATCGGCAAGAACATGGAACGGTGGCGCTGGATGCCCCGTTCGCTGGGACCGGATCACGTGCTGGTGAACGCGGCGGCGTTCCAGGCGCGGCTTACGCGCGGCGGCAAGCCGGATGGCAGCTGGCGCGTGATTGTGGGCAAGACGAGCACGCCCACGCCCGTGTTCCACACCGATATCACCGGCGTGATCTTCAATCCCTGGTGGGAAGTGCCCGCCAGCATCGTGCGCGAAAGCGTGGGGGCGCTGGTCCGGCGTCATCCGGCGACGGCGCGGGCGCGGGGGTACGTGGTGCAGAACGGGCGCTATCGTCAGGCGCCGGGGCCGAACAATGCACTGGGGCAGATGAAACTGGTCATGCCCAACAGGTTCAGCGTGTTCATGCACGATACGCCCAACCGCACCCTGTTCGAACGCGAGAACCGGGCGCTGAGCCACGGTTGCGTGCGCACCGACGATGCGATCGGGTATGCCGCGACGCTTCTGCAAGGGGTGAAGACGCGCGAAGAGATTGACGCGATCGTCGAAAGCCGCAAGACGACGCAAGTCGACCTTGCGCGGCCGATGCCGCTCTACATCGCCTATTTCACCGCCGGAACCGACGCCGGCGGGGCCGTCGTCACCTACAAGGACATCTACAAGCGCGATGTGCGCGTGCCCGCGCCGCCGGCCGCCAATATCCCCTGCACGGATTGATTGGTCCTGACCCTGGCATAAGCCGACCGGAATGGGCATGGGCAATGGACGCGCGCGCGCGCCTTTGCCATAGCCGCGCGCGATGAGTTACGCGCTGATCCGTCCCGCCGTCTTCCTGCTCGATCCCGAGCGGGCCCACCGCCTGTCGATTGCGGCGCTGAAGTGGATGCCCAGGCGCGCGCCCGCGCCCGGGGGCGGCCCGCTTTCCACAACGGTCGCCGGCCTGGCCTTTCCCAATCCGCTGGGGATGGCGGCGGGTTTCGACAAGGATGGCGAAGTGCCCGATGCAGTGCTGGGCCTGGGGTTCGGGTTTACCGAAGTCGGCACCGTCACGCCGCGCCCGCAGCCGGGCAATCCGAAGCCGCGCCTGTTCCGGCTGGAAGAAGACCGCGCGGTCATCAACCGCTTCGGCTTCAACAGCGGCGGGGGAGAGGCGGCGGCGGAACGGCTGGCGGCGCGCGCGGGGCGGCTCGGTATCGTTGGCATAAACATCGGGGCGAACAAGGAATCGGCGGATCGCATTGCCGATTATGCGGCGATGACGCGGCTGATGGCGCCGCTTGCCAGCTATCTTGCGGTGAATATCTCAAGCCCCAATACGCCGGGCCTGCGCGCGCTGCAGGACGAAGGCGCGCTGACCGGCCTTCTGGATGCGGTTCTGGCCGCGCGGGGCGAGGGCGGGCCGCCCGTTTTCCTGAAGGTCGCCCCCGATCTTGAGCCTGCCGATATCGATGCCATTTCGCGCATCGCGATCGATCGCGGGCTGGGCGCGCTGATGGTCAGCAACACCACGATTTCGCGTCCGCCGCTGCAATCGCGCTTTGCGGCGGAGACGGGCGGGCTTTCGGGCGCGCCCTTGCGCGATCTTGCGCAGCAGCGGCTGAAAGACTTCCGCATGGCGACGGGCGGGGCGATTCCGTTGATCGGGATTGGCGGCATAACGTCCGGCGCGGATGCATGGGAGCGCATCCGCGCCGGAGCCAGCCTCGTGCAACTGTACAGCGCCATGGTTTACCAAGGCCCCGGCATTGCCCGGCGTACCTTGCGCGACCTCGAAGGGCTGATGCGGCGCGAGGGCTTCAAATCTGTCGCCGAGGCGGTGGGGACCGCCTGACGCTTGGTTTGATGCCGCTATCGCGCCGGTACAACCGAAATGAGACGAGCGGTCCCATTCAAAGGGTCAGGTCGTCTTCCGGCTTGCTGTGAAATTGATGCCAGATGCCGTTGAGGATGCCGAAGCCGACTGCAAGGCCGACACCCAGGATCCATGAAAAATACCACATCGGAAGCTCTCCTTCGCGGGAATCGATGGCTGAAACCGGGGCTCAATAGAAATCCGGGTTGTTGCGAACCTGGTCCATGGTCACGCGGCCGAACATCACGCGATAGGCCCAGGCGGTGTAGGCAAGGACGATCGGCAGCAGGACCACGGTCACGATCAGCATGGTGAACAGCGTGCCCTTGCTGGAAGATGCGTTCCAGACCAGCAGGCTGGATTGCGCATCGATCGAACTGGGCAGGATGAACGGGAACATCGAAAGGCCAACCGTGGCGATGATGCCCGTCGTCGCCAGTGTCGATCCGGTAAAGACCAGCGCGTCCTTCGCCTTGCGGATGCCGATCAGCGCCACGAGCGGACCGGCAAGGCCGATCAGCGGGGCGATCAGCATCCAGGGATGGCTTGCGTAATTGGCAACCCACGCCCCTGCGGTGGGCAGGGTTTCCGTCAGGCGCGGGTTCGACGGGCCGCCCGGATCGGCGACGTTGGCGATGGCATAGCCGATTGCGCCATTCGCGACCCACAGGCCGCCGATGGCGAACAGCGCCACCGAAGCGATTGCCGCGACCTGGCCCCAACGGCGCGCGCGGTCCAGCACCGGGCCGGGCTCTGCCTTCATGCTCAGCCAGCCGGCGCCGTGAAGCACCAGCATCGTTACCGAAAGCAGCCCGGCCAGCAGCGCGAAGGGGGAGAACAGGCCCAGCAGGGAGCCTTCGTAGAACATACGCAAGTCATCGTCGAAGCGGAACGGCGCGCCGACAAGCACGTTGCCGACCGCCACGCCGAATACCAGCGCGGGCACCAGTCCGCCGGTGAACAGCGCCCAGTCCCAGCGCGTGCGCCAGCCGGTGTCTGCCCGTTTCGAACGGTACTTGAAGCCGACCGGGCGCAGGATCAGCGCCGCCAGCACCAGGAACATCGCGAGGTAAAAGCCCGAAAAGCTGACCGCATAGACCAGCGGCCACGCCGCGAAGATCGCGCCGCCGCCCAGGATGAACCACACCTGGTTGCCTTCCCACGTGGAAGCGACCGTGTTGATCACCATCCGTCGTTCCTCGTCGGTCTTCGCGACGAAAGGCAGCATCGCCATAGTGCCAAGGTCGAAACCGTCGGTCAGCGCGAAACCGATCAGCAGCACGCCAAGCAAGGCCCACCAGATCAGGCGCAGCGTTTCGTAATCGAAGGGAATAGCCATCTTACCAGTATCCTTCGCTTGGGCTTATTCGGCGGGAACCGCGGTGAAGTCCGGGCCGGAAAGCGGCTCGTCCGGGCTGTTGGGCACGTGGCGCGGATCGTGTTCCGGACCGTGGCGGATGGTCGAAAGCATCAGCCGCACTTCTATCACCGCCATCGTGCCGTAAATCAGCGTGAAGCCGATGATCGTGGTCCACAACTGCGGCACGGTAAGGCTGGAATTGGCAAGGAACGTGGGCAGCACGCCGTCCACCGCCCAGGGCTGGCGGCCCAGTTCCGCAACAAGCCAGCCGATCTCCGCGGCAAGCCACGGCAGCGGGATAATCAGCACCGCCAGTTTCAGGAACCACTTGCGGTTGAACTTGCGCGTGCTCGAAAAATAGAACGCGGTGGCGAAGAACGCGATGAAGCCGAAGCCAAGCCCCGCCATGCCGCGAAACAGCCAGAACAGGGCGGGCACGTTGGGCACCGTGGACCATGCCGCCGCGTCCACATCCCTGGCGGTTGCCTGGCGCGGATCGGCGACATAACGTTTCAGCAGCAGGGCATAGCCAAGATCGTCCTGGCTTTCGGCCCAGGTCTGGCGGGCCGGGACGTTCGCGGGGTCTTTCTTCAGCGTCTGCAGCGCGTCATAGGCGAGGATACCGTGCGCGATGCGCTGCTTTGTCGTATCGACCAGTTCGGTAATCCCTTCGACCTTGCCGGTCAGGCTGCGCGTGGAAATCAGGCCCAGCACATAGGGAATCTTGACGTCCAGCCTGGTGTCGCGGCCGCTGTTCGAAGGCAGGCCGAAGATGCTGATCCCGGCGGGGGCCGGCTCGGTGTGCCATTCGGCCTCAATCGCGGCCAGCTTCATTTTTTGGTTGTCGGTAAGCGCGTATCCGCTTTCATCGCCCAGCACCACGACCGAGAGAGAGGCGGCAAGCCCGAAGGCCGCGGCCACCGTAAAGCTGCGCTTGGCAACCTCGCAGTGGCGGCCTTTCAGCATGTAGTATGCCGATACGCCCAGCACGAAGACCGACGCCGTCACGTATCCCGCGCTGACCGTGTGAACGAACTTGGCCTGGGCAACGGGGTTGAACAGAACGTCATAGAAGCTGGTCACTTCCATGCGCATCGTCGCGGGATTGAAGGCAGAGCCGGTCGGGTGCTGCATCCAGCCGTTGGCGATCAGGATCCACAGCGCGGAGAGGTTGGAGCCGAGCGCGACCATGAACGTGGCGAACAGGTGCTGGCGCTTGGTCAGGCGCTCCCACCCGAAAAACATCAGGCCGACAAACGTCGCTTCAAGGAAGAAGGCCATCAGCCCTTCGATGGCCAGCGGCGCGCCGAAGATATCGCCGACATAGTGCGAATAGTATGACCAGTTGGTGCCGAACTCGAATTCCATCGTCAGGCCGGTGGCCACGCCCAGCACGAAGTTGATGCCGAACAGCTTGCCCCAGAAGCGCGTGATGTCGCGCCAGATGGGCCTGTCCGTCATTACATAGACGCTCTCCATTATGACGAGCAGGAACGAGAGGCCCAGCGTGAGCGGCACGAACAGGAAATGGTAAAGCGCGGTCAATGCGAACTGGAGCCGCGAAAGCTCCACAACAGCCATGTCGATCATGATTCCTCGGCGCCTTCGGTCAAAAGTTGGGTTGGGATAGACTCGGCGGGAGTGATATGTCCGCATTTAGGGGAGTGACAGCGGCTCGTCAACATCATACTTACACGATAAATGAAACTGAAAAAATCAGGATTGGCGGCGGCTGCCCTGGCCGATGTCGCCGGTGCCGCGCTGTTTGCCTACGGTATCGCGAGCGCGGCTGCCGCACTGGCGGATGGCGCGCGCGTGGGATGGCTTGCGCCCGTGGCATTGTTGGGCGGCGCGGTAATCCGGGCGGGTGCGATCCTGTGGGGGCAGGATATCGCCGCGCGGCATGGCGACGCACTGGCGGCCATGTGGCGCAATCGCATTGTGCCGCGCATGCTGGGCGGGCGGCTTTCGCGCCCGCTGGCGAGCGGTGAGGCCGCGTCGCTGGCGGTAGAGCACGTCGCCGCGATTGAGGGCTATGGCACGCGCTTCGTGCCCGCGCGTGTTGGTGCGACGCTTGGCCCGCTGTTCGTTCTGGCCTTCGTCTTTCCGGCCAGCTGGTTTTCCGGGCTGATCCTGGTTGGAACTTTCATTCCGTTCGTGTTCGGCATGGTCCTGGCCGGTCACGCCGCGCGCCGCGCGTCGGAGCGCCAGCTTTCCGCCCTGTCGGCCATGTCCGCGCTCTTCGTGGACCGCGTGCGTCACTTGCCGCTGATCCGCCATTTCGGGGCCGAAGACCGGATGGCGCGGCAGGTCTCGGTGGCAACGCGGGCGGTGGCCGAACGGACGCTGGCGGTTTTGCAGGTGGCGTTCCTTTCGGGTGCGATCCTGGAATTCTTCGCGTCGCTGGCGATTGCATTGGTGGCGGTCTATTGCGGGTTCAGCCTGTTGGGCCTGCTTCCGTTCGCCCCGCCGGAGGCGCTGACGCTTCAGCGCGCATTCTTCGTTCTGGCGATGGCGCCCGAATTCTATCTGCCGATGCGGCGGTTGGCGGCGGCTTATCACGAAAAGCAACTGGGCGAAGCGGCGATGGCTGCGATCGAGGCGATAGAAGGGCAATCGCCCGATGCGGTTGCGGCGGCCCCCCGGTTTTCCGGACTGGCGCTGAACGACCTTGAAATCGCCTATCCCGGCACGCGCATCGGTCCGGTTTCGCTCTCGCTGGAAGGGGCCGGGATGGTGGCGCTTACCGGCCCCACCGGAAGCGGGAAGAGCAGCGTTCTGGCGGCGATTGCCGGGCTGGTCGATCCCGCCGCCGGCACGGTCGCGGGCGCGGACGGTGGGCCGCCGCCCGGCAAGGCGCTGATCGCCGTCGCCGCGCAACAGCCGCTTCTGCTTCCCGCCACACTGGCGCAGAACATCGCGCTCGCCCGTCCCGATGCGCCGCGGGTCGAGATAGAGGACGCTGCCCGCCGCGTCGGCCTGCAGCCGTTGCTGGCAAGCCGAGCGCAAGGGTTGGACATGGCGATCGACCACACAGGGGCCGGCCTGTCGGGAGGCGAGCGGCGGCGCATCGGACTGGCGCGCGCCTTGCTGTCGCAGCGGCCGCTGCTTCTGCTGGATGAGCCGACGGCCGACCTGGACGCCGCATCTGCACGGGAAATCGCCGCGCTTGTGGCCGGGCTTTCGAAAGACAAGGCGGTGGTCGTCGCCACGCACGATCCGCAGGTTATCGCGCTCGCGCAAGCGGAGGTGCGGCTGTGAGCGGCGAGGTGCGCAATATTCCCGCGGCGATCTCCGCGCTGGCGGACGGGCCGGAAACCCGCGCCCGCATCCGGCTGGCGGCGCTGGCCGCGGCGGCGGGCGGGATTTCCGGCGTGCTGCTGCTGGCGATTTCCGGATGGTTCCTTACCGCGGCGGCCGTTGCCGGGGCAGCCGGACCAGCGGTGGCGGCGGGTTTCAATTACCTGATTCCCAGTGCGCTGATCCGCCTGCTGGCGATCTTGCGCACGGTTGGCCGTTACGGAGAGCGTGTGCTGTCCCATCGCGCCGCCTTGCTGGCCATGGCGGACCTGCGTGCCGGGCTGTTCCGCCGCCTTGCCGAACAGGATACGCGCACCGCACCCGCGCTTTCCGGCGGCGATGCCAGTGCGCGGCTGATCGGCGATATCGATGCGCTGGAAAACCTTGTGGTGCGGCGGCCGTTGCTGGCGGGCAGTATAGCCAGCGCGATTGCCGGCGCGGCGTTGACGCTGCTGGCGGGCTGGCTGGCGGGCCTTGCACTTGCCGTGCTTCTGGCGACGCTGCCGCCCGTGATCACCCGGCTGTCGCGGCGCCTTGCCGCCCCGGCCGCGCGCGAGGCGGCTGACGCGCTGGGCGCGTTGCGCAGCCGCTTCGTGGAACTTGCCGCCGCCCGCACCGAAATCGCCGCCTATGGCATCGTCGCGCAAGCGGCGGAGACACTCACGCCCGATATAGACCGCTTCCGCGCGGCCAGGCGCACGTTGGTTGCCACCGAAGCGAAGCTGGGGGCCGTGATCGCGCTTTATGGCGGCGTGGCCGTGGCGCTGGTGCTGATGCTGGCGGACGCGGGCGCGGCGTTGACCGCGCTGGGCGCATTGGCGGCGGCAGGCGCGGCGGAAGCGATGGCCGCCTTCGCCCAGTCGAACATCAAGGATGCCGGCGCGGCGGAAAGCATGGGTCGCCTGCTGGCGCTGGAAAATGCCGACGCGCCCACCGTCCAACCGGTCGTGACGGAAGGGAACGCCGCATTGACGCTGGGCACGCAGCTATATCCTCAGGGCGCGCGCGTTGCCGTATGCGGCCCTTCCGGTTCCGGAAAAACGATGCTTCTTGAACAGCTTGCGGGAGAAAGGTGGGCAAGCCTGCCCGTTGCTCTGGGTGGGGCCGCGCTCTCCGCGCTTCCCGCAAGCGCGATTGCGGCCGGCTTCTCCCTGTCGCCGCAGGATGCGCCGGTGGTGATCGGGACGGTGGCCGACAACTTGCGCGTCGCCCGCCCGCACGTGGACGAAGCGGCGATGTGGCGGGCGTTGGAACTGGCGTGTTTGGACGTGCGCGTGCGCGCGCTTCCCGGCGGGCTGGACACCCGCATCGGCGAAGGCGGGGTGGCGCTTTCGGGGGGAGAGCGCAAGCGGCTGTCACTGGCGCGTGCCGTGTTGGCGGAGCGGCCGTGGCTGCTGCTTGACGAGCCGACAGAGGGTCTAGACGCGCGGACAGAGGCAGAGCTTGTCCAGCGGTTGTCTGCATGGCTCGATCGCACGGGAACGGGGCTTGTCATCGCCTCGCACCGAGCCGCGCCACTTGCGCTGGCAAATCGGCGCATCGATGTGCAGGCGTTGCGGGAAAGTTCCTAGGATCTGACCTTAAGGGCGGGTCACGCGGGCGAAAACGGCCGCGCCGCCGGTGCCGCGAACCGGATCTGTGGGCGGCGCATCGGGCGATTTGCCCACAAGCCCGGCGCAGAATTCGTGCAGCTTCTGCAACGGCTCTCGGTTCAGGCTGTAGAATACCTGCTTGGCTTCGCGGCGCGCGGTGACAAGGTCCGCCTTGCGCAGCACGGCAAGCTGCTGCGAAAGGCCGGGCTGCGTAATCCCGGTGGACGCCTCTATATCGCCGACAGACCGTTCGCCGCCGATCAGCGCGGTCAGTAGCTCCAGCCTGACCGTATGGCCCAGAACGCGCAGCAGGTCCGCGTTGGTATCAAGATCGTCGCCGCTCATTTCCCGGCCTTTTCCGCGTCGGGCACGGTTGCATAGAACCAGTCGCTGGCGGTTTCCGAAGCCAGCACGTCGTCGATGGTGTGCAACGGTGCGCGCAGCAGGTCGTCCCCGTCCTGCCAGTCGGCGGGCGTCAGGACCGCGCCCTTGTCGGTTTTCCGCAACGCGGCGAGGATGCGCACCATCTCGTCGACCGAGCGTCCAATTTCCGAGGGATAGCAGGTCGATGCGCGAAGCGCGCCGTCGGGATCGAGGAAATATGTCGCCCGCACAGAGGCCGCATCGGGCGAATCCGCGCCGATCATTCCATAGGCACGCGCGATTTCCAGCGTGGGATCTTCGATAATCGGGAAATCGACCCGCACGTTGAAACGGTCGTGGATCATGCGGATCCACGCAAGGTGCGAAAACAGGCTGTCGACCGAAAGTGCAAGCAACTGGCAATCGAGCGCGGCAAAGCGCGGTTCGGCGCGGGCGAGGGCCACGAACTCGCTGGTGCAGACGGGCGTGAAATCCGCCGGGTGCGAAAACAGCACCACCCATTTGCCCCGGAATTCCGCCAGTTCGATCGGCCCGCGCGTGCTGCGCGCGCGGAAGTTGGGCGCGCGCTGGCCGATGCGCAGCGCCGGCGCGTCGGTCGGCTGGAACGTGCTGGCGGTCATTTCTCCGGGTTGCCCTTCGGTCATGCGATCTCCATCGCAGACACTTACACACTTACACGGTTAAGGCAAAACTGATTTAAGCGACATCCGGACGGAAAAGCGATGACGGCCGCGCAAGGTGCCCCGCAGGCCCGTTCCTATCCGCAGTCGCCAGTAAACATGCCGTAGGCGAACGAGCAGGCATAGCATCGAACGGCCTCTGCCGGATCGTCGAAGCCTTCCGACCATCCGCGCATTTCATATGCCGCGTTCAGCGTTGCGAGCAGCACTTGCGCGGCGATCAGCGGGTCCACGATGCGGATCGAACCTTCGGCAAAGGCATCTACCAGCATTCCCGAAAACCGCCGCGCCACGCGTTCGGAGCGTTGCAGCACCGTGTTGCGCCGCTCAATCGGCACGGCCTGGAGCGCGGCCGTGCGCAACAGCGGGGTGGGATCGCGGAATTGCAGGTCCAGCAGTTCGGCGATCGAGCTGACGATGCGCGTCCAGCCGTCCGCATCCAGCGAAAGGGCGGCAAGCTGGACGGCGGACAGGCGCTCGTAACTGTTTTCGAAGCATTGCAGGACCAGGTCGTCCTTGGCGTCATGGTGGTGATAGAAGCTGCCCTTGGTCACGTTCAGGCCGCTGGCGATGCTTTGCACCGATGCGCCCTTGTACCCGCGCTGATTGATCATCTGCGTGGCCATCCGCAGGAACTCGGCCTGCGGCCCCTGTTCCGCCGTGCGCGATCGCCAGCCTTCCGAATGGGGCAGGGGCAGGGGGGGCCAGTTCTTGCCGGGGAGGGCGATGCCATTCCCGATCACGTCCATCAGCCGGTCTTTCACGCGTTCGAAATCGCGCGAGGAATAAAGCGGCGTCCAAGCCGGCAGCCAGAACACGATCTCAAGCAGGATGTGCGCGCGTGCGGTGGACAGCCGCTTTTCCGCGTCGTCTTCCGGTTCGCCAAAGAAGCCGCGGATCTTGCGGAACAGCTTTACATAGCTGTCGTTCAATGCGCGCAGCATATCTTCCGGCAGGGTGCGCATTTCGGAAAGGACGGCGATCCTTCCTTCGCTGCCGCGCCGAATGGAATCGCGCAGGTCGATATGCATGCCCACCCAGTGCGCCACGCGTTCGCGCGGGGTGGGATGCGCGCCGGCCTCGTCCGCCATTGCGGACATCCGCTCTATCGTCGCGTCATAGACCGCCTGGACCAGTTGTTCCTTGCGCCGGAAATAATAGGTGATGCTGCTGGTGTTCAGCCCCACCATCCGCGCCACTTCCTGGAACGTGGTGCCCTTGATTCCGTGATCGTTCAGCAGGGTGGTCGCGGCGCGCACGATATCCTGCTTCTTCCGGCCGAAACGGTCGGGCTCGGCCGGATCTTCGCGTGATGTGGTGGCCGCCATCGTGATGTCTATTCCGTTGCTGCATTGACGAACAGCTTGCGCAATTCGCCCTTCAAAATCTTGCCGTTAGCATTGCGTGGCAGCGTTGCCTTGCTGAACACGATCCGAACCGGAATCTTGAACGCGGCAACGCGCGGGGCAAGCCACGCCTTCAGATCGTCCTCGTTCGCGCTTGTTCCGGGCGCGAGATAGACCACCGCCGCAGGCTCTTCCCCCAGAGTCTTGTGGGGAATGCCCACAAGGGCGGCGTCGGTTACGGCCGGATGTTCGTACAGCGCGTTTTCCACTTCGGAGGAATAGATGTTCTCGCCGCCACGGATGATCACGTCCTTCGCGCGGTCGACGATGAAGCAAAAGCCTTCCGCGTCGATCCGGGCAAGGTCGCCGGTACGCACCCAGCCGTCGACAAACGTTGCGGCGGTGGCTTCGGGTCGGTTCCAGTAGCCGGCGACTATCATCGGGCCGCGCGCCCACAATTCACCCACTTCCCCGGCGGGAAGAACGGTTACGCCGTCGTCCGCGCGAATTTCGATGTCGGCGACGGGCGCAGCCGGCCCGCACGAATCGGGGCGGTTGAGATAGTCCTCGGCGGAATGGTGGGTGACGGTGGCCATCGTTTCGGTCATGCCCCAGCCATTGCCGGGCAGGGCGCCGAAGGTCTGCCATATCGCCTGCACCAGTTCGGGCGCGGAAGGCGCGCCGCCATAGGCAATCGCTTCCAGAGACGAGAGATCGTAGGCCTCGCGATCAGGATGCTCGATCAACTGCCAGGCGATGAATGGCACGCCGCCGGTCAGCGTCACCTTCTCGCGCTCTATCAGTTCGAACGCCTTCACCGTGTCCCACTTGCGCATGAACACCAGCGTATTGCCCGCGAAGAGCGATCCCATCAGCGTGGCGCTGCACGCGGTTACGTGGAACAGCGGGATCACGATCAGCCCGGTGCGGTGCCGGGGCGCGGGTGGCGCTTCGCCACGGCGCAAGGCTGCCTGCGCCCCCGAATAGGCGCTGGTGACGATGTTGGTCACAAGGTTGCGATGCGTGCCCAGCGCGCCCTTGGGCTTGCCGGTGGTGCCGCTGGTGTAGAAAATCGTTGCCGGATCGTCCGGCGCGATGTCGGCGGCTGGCAGGTCGCGGGCGGGAAGCGCGGCATAATCGTGCGGCGTCCCGATCAGGTCTTCCAGCAGCGTAACCCCGTCGGGCTTGCCGGCCGCGCGCGTTACAATGACCGTTTCCAGCGCCGGGCATTCGCCGCGATGGTCCGCGATCCGTTCCCAGCGTTCGGCGTCTGCGACCAGCGCCTTGCAGCCGCTGTTTTCAAGCCCGAAGGCAAGTTCGGGGCCGGTCCACCAGGCGTTGAGCGGCACCGCGATGGCGCCGAGCACGGTCACCGCGAAGAAGCACACGCTCCATTCGGGCAGGTTGCGCATGGCGATGGCGACACGATCACCCTTTCCGATCCCGCGCGCGCGAAGTGCGTGCGAAAGAGTGGCGACCGCCTTGTGCCAGTCCGCGAACGAAACCCGCTCGTCCTCGAACACATGGAACGTGCGGTCGCCGTGTTCGATCGCCTTGCCGGCAAGTGCGGCAAGGCTGGGCAGGGCGTTCTTCCAGACGCGCGTGGGGACGCCGCGCACCTCCACCGTTTCCATCTCGAACGGGGTTCCCGGTGCGCAAAGCGTTTCGCGCACCTTTTCGATCCGCATTGCGGGCCAGTTGTCAGGGATGACGAACGTTCCGCGTGGCGCGGTTGCCGGTTCGCCCATCTATTCTCTCCCGTTCGTTCGGCCCGCCGTTCGCGGCGTGGCGGTTTTATGCCCCGTTGTTCATCCCGTGCGCCGGTCAAGCGCCGGGTCCAGCACCTGTCCTTCGTCAAGTTGCACGCCGAAGGTGTTCAGCATCATGGATACCTGGGTGTACTGTCCGACCGTGAAGACCAGGTCCATCCGGCCCCGGTCGCCCAGGTCCGAAAGTGCGGCCCAGGTTGCGTCGGTAATGAAATGTTCGCGCACCAGTTCGTCGCACGCGGTCAGCGCCGCGCGGTCGAGACCGGACCAGCCAGGCGCATCGGGGCCTTGCTTGATCGCTTCGATTTCTTCGGCGGTAAGCCCGGCATTCAGCCCGATGCGCGTGTGCTGTGTGAATTCGTAACCCGATCCGCACAGGAACCCGGTGCGCAGGATCACGATTTCGCGCAACCGTGCATCGAGGCTGTTCTTGCGCGACAGCGTATAGCTGCCCCAGCCGAGAAAGGCTTTCAGCGCCTCCGGTCCGCGCGCCAGCGTGCGGAAGATGTTGAGCACCTGCCCCCGCTGCATGACGGGGGCAAGCGCATCGGCCTGTTCCGCGTCGATCCGGTCAAGGTCGACCGGATCGATCCGCGGAGACGAGAGCCGCATCAGAGAACCTCGAACAGGCCCGCGGCGCCCATGCCGCCACCCACGCACATGGTGACGACCACGTATTTCACGCCGCGACGCTTGCCTTCGATCAGCGCGTGCGCGGTGCAGCGCGCGCCGGTCATGCCATAAGGGTGGCCGATGGAGATCGCCCCGCCGTTAACGTTGAACCGATCGTTGTCGATGCCCAGCTTGTCACGGCAATAGAGCGCCTGCACCGCGAAGGCCTCGTTCAGTTCCCAAAGGCCGATGTCGTCGATCTTGAGGTCGAACCGTTCAAGCAACTTGGGAATGGCGAAAACCGGGCCGATGCCCATTTCGTCAGGCTCTGTTCCCGCGACGGCCATGCCGACATAGCGGCCCAGCGGCGCAAGGCCCCTTTTCGCTGCAAGCGCCGCTTCCATCACCACCACGGCGGCGGAACCGTCCGAAAGCTGGCTGGCGTTGCCCGCGGTGACGATCCCGTCCGCCAGAACGGGGTTGAGCGCGGCGAGCGTTTCGAGCGTTGTTTCGGGGCGGTTGCCTTCGTCCCTGGTGATCGTCACGTCCTTGAACGAGACTTCGCCCGTCTCCTTGTTCATCACGCCCATCGTGGCATCGCAGGCGACGATTTCGTCATCGAACTTGCCGGCTGCCTGCGCGGCGGCGGTGCGCTGCTGCGACTGGAAGGCATATTCGTCGCACTGTTCGCGCGTGATGCCGTACCGCTTGCCCACGACTTCGGCGGTCTGGAGCATCGGCATGTAGATCGCGGGATGCATTTCCATCAGCGACTTGTCAGGGCCGACGCGCATTTCCTTGGTCTGGACCAGGCTGATCGATTCCTGCCCGCCCGCGGCGACCACGTCCATTCGGTCAATCACCACCTGTTTCGATGCGGTGGCAATGCTCATCAGGCCGGAAGAGCACTGGCGGTCCATGCTCATGCCCGAAACGGTGACGGGAAGCCCCGCGCGCAGCGCCACCTGTCGTGCGATATTGCCGGCCTGATTGCCCTGCTGCAGTGCCGCGCCCCACAGCACGTCATCAACTTCGGCGCCTTCGATCCCCGCGCGCTCTACCGCGGCCTTCAGCGAATAGGCGCCCAGCGTTGCACCGGCAGTGGCGTTAAAGCCGCCCTTGTAGGCGCGGCCAATGGGTGTGCGGGCTGCACTGACGATAACGGCATCGCGCATGGAAAATCTCTCCCGTTGGAACTGGTGGCCGGCAGCTTGCCGGGCGTCATGAACCTTCTAGACTCGGGGCGAGGCTCAGGCAAGACGGCGAAATTGCCGTCCCGAAAAGGCGGTATGGCGAAATAGCTTCGGGCGATCCCTTGGTTTCCGTAACGTAAAGTAGGAAATTTGCAGGTGCTGGTCACTATGGACCTTGCGCCGGGCTTGCGTCTGCTTCGATTCAAAGTTTACGGTATGGTCGAAAACAAGCCGGAGCCTCCGCGTCCGGAACGGTGTCCGGACAGGGAGAGAATGCGGCTGTGAGCCTTGGTGATCTTGTAAAGCGCATCGAACCGTCGGGGGGCGGATTCGTGCTCCATGGCGCGGACGGCTGGACGCAGGGGCGCACGATGTATGGGGGCGCGTCCACGCTGATCGCTTATGCGGCAGCGCGGCGCGCGTTTGCCGATCTTCCACCCTTGCGGGGCGCGCAGGTGGGTTTCGTGGGTCCGGTGGGCGAGGATCTTGATATTTCGGTGTCGATGCTGCGCCAGGGGCGCAACGTCTCGCAAGTCGTTACCGACATGTTCTGCGATGGCCAGATCGTGCATCGCTGCCTGTGGCTGTTCGGCAGCGCGCGAGAGCCGAACGCGAAGGTCGAGCCGCAGCGGGTGGAGGGCGTTTTGGCGGTCGATACCGCGGACGAGATGCCGCCGCCGATGGACAACCTCCATTTCATCCGAAAGCTTGAGCTTCGCCGTGCGGAAGGCAGAGGCGGTTCGCGGCCCGGCACGGTGCGTCGCTGGGCCCGTTTCCGCGAACGTTCGGGCCTCGATCCGATCGGTGAACTGCTTGGCATTGGCGATGCGCTGCCGCCCGGATCGATGCGCACGATGCGGCGGCGCGGCCCGATCAGTTCGATCAACTGGTCGCTTACCCTGCTCAACGACCATCCGCAGACGCGCGATGGCTGGTGGCTGCTGGAAACATCGTCGAACTTCGCGGATGACGGCTTCAGCAGCGAAACGCTGCGGTGCTGGAATGCTGACGGGGTAGAAGTTATGCGCGGCCTGCAAAGTGTCGCGATATTCGGATAGGGATTCAGCTTATGGGCGAGATGATTTCAGCGGCACAGGCCGGGTTCGACGAAGGCCGGCTGGCGCGGATCGGAGCCTTCGTTGACGAAGCCTATGTCTCGCCGGGCAAGTTGCCTTGCGCTCAGCTTCTGCTGGCGCGCGGCGGCAAGCCCTTTCACCGCTTTTCGATCGGACAGGCGCGCGCCGATGGTACGCCGGTGCGCGACGATACGATCTTCCGCATCGCTTCGATGACCAAGCCGATCACGTCGATCGCGTTCATGATGCTGGTAGAGGAAGGCAAGGTCGCGCTTGACGATCCGGTGACGCGCGTGATCCCCGAATTCGCGCGGCTGGGCGTCTATACCGGCGGGGGCGGGGAAGTGGACTTCATGCCCGCAGGCCCCGCGGCGCAGATGCGCATGGTGGATCTTCTGGCGCATATGTCCGGGCTGACATACGGCATACAGAATCGCACCAACGTGGATGCCGCCTATCGCAAGGGCGCGCTGGACGGGCATCGCAAGCTGCCGGGCAACGATCACTTCCTAGAAGAGCTGTCAAAGATCCCGCTGGAATTCTCTCCTGCATCAAGCTGGAATTACTCGGTTTCCACCGACGTTATCGGCACGATTGTCGCCCGCCTTTCAGGCATGAGCCTGGGCGAGTTCTTCCGTACCCGCATTTTCGAACCGCTGGGCATGATCGACACCGGGTTCCACTGCCCGCCGGAAAAGGCCGACCGGCTGTGCGATGCCTGGCAATATGTTCCGGGCAAGCCGCCAAAGCTGATAGAGAAAGCATCCGGCAGCAACTTGACCAGGCCCGCGCAGTTCGAAAGCGGCGGGGGCGGCCTGCTATCTACGCTGGACGACTATCACCGCTTCTGCGCGATGCTGATCGGGCGCGGTGCGGCAAACGGCGCGCGGATCGTTTCGCCCAAGACGCTGGACCTGATGACGCGCAATCACCTGCCGGGCGGCGCCGACCTGACCGAGATGTCAAAGTCGCTGTTCAGCGAAGCCTATAATGCGGGAACCGGCTTCGGCCTTGGCTTCGGCATAACGCTGGACCCGGCGCGCACGCTTGTTCCGGGCACGCCCGGCGAGTTTTTCTGGGGCGGCATCTATTCCACCGCGTTCTTCGTCGATCCGGTCGAAAAGCTGCACATGGGTTTCATGACCCAGCTTCTGCCGTCATCTTCCTATCCCATCCGTCGTCAGCTCAAGACGCTGATCTATGGCGCCATGACAGACAGTTACGCCTGATACCCGAGAGGATTTATCAAGATGTCCGATCCGCTTCCCGGTGCCAAGCAGCACATCGAGACCGCTCGCAAGGCGGCGGCCCGTGTTGACGATATTCCCGCCGATACCCCGCTGATCCCGATCAACAAGGTCGGCGTGATCGGCGCGGGAACGATGGGCGGCGGCATCACCATGAACTTCCTGACCGCGGGCATTCCCGTCACCATCGTCGAGCGTGAGCAGGAACCGCTGGACCGCGGCGTTGCGGTGATGCGCAAGAATTATGACCGCACCGTGTCGCGCGGCAAGATGGACGCGGCGCTGGCCGACGCGGCGATGGGCCGTCTTACGCCTTCCACCGATTTCCACGACCTTGCCGATTGCGACCTGGTGATCGAAGCGGTCTATGAATCGATGGACGTCAAGAAAGAGGTGTTCACCCGGCTTGACGGCATCGTGAAGCAGGGCGCGATCCTGGCAAGCAATACCAGCTATCTGAACGTGGACGAGATTGCCGCCGTCACCAAGCGGCCCGAAGCGGTGCTGGGCATGCACTTTTTCTCACCCGCCAACATCATGAAGCTGCTGGAAGTGGTGCGCGGGGCAAAAACCGGCAACAGCCAGCTTGCCACGGTGATGGACCTTTCGGTGAAGATCGGGAAAGTGCCGGTGGTTTCGGGCGTTTGCCACGGCTTTATCGGCAACCGCATGCTCAGCCCGCGCCAGCAGCAGGCGAACCAGCTGATCATGGAAGGCGCGAATTATTGGGACGTGGACGAAGTGCTGCTGGACTTCGGCTTCCCGATGGGGCCGTTCCAGATGGGCGACCTCGCCGGGCTGGACATCGGCTGGCACCGCGATCCCACGCGGATCGAAACGGTGCGCGAGGCGCTTTGCGCGGTCGGCCGCTGGGGCCAGAAAACCGGCAAGGGCTTTTACGACTACGATGAAAACCGCCAGCGCAAACCGTCGGAAGAAGTAAAGAAGATCATCGCCGATTTCGCCGCGAAGCAAGGCAACGAGCAGCGCGATATCGGCCGCGACGAGATATTCGAACGGCTGGTCTATCCGATGATTTCGGAAGGCGCGCTGATCCTTGAGGAGGGCATCGCGCAACGGGCGAGCGACATCGATACGGTGTGGCTCAACGGCTATGGCTGGCCCGCATGGACCGGAGGGCCGATGTTCTGGGCCGATCACGAAGGGCTGGGCAAGATCGTGGCGGGGCTGGAAAAGCATGGTCTTCCGGTCGCCCCGCTGCTGAAACGCAAGGCCGATGCCCGCGAAACCTTCAACTAAGGAAATCGCGATGCTGGTTGAAGAAATCGTCGAGGCGGATTTCATCCCCTACAGCGAAATCCTGCGCGCCCATGCCGCGCGCCGGGGCGATGCCATCGCGCTTGCCGACGAGGACCGGCGGGTCAGCTGGGCCGAAATGGACGTTCTGCTAGACCGCGTGGCCGCCGCGCTTCAGCGCGACGGCGTGGTGGCGAACGAGCCGGTGGCGATGGTCGGTGCCAATTCGGTGCCCTATGCGCTGACGTTCCTCGGCGCGATCCGGGCTGGCGCGGTGGCGGCCCCATTGACGACATCGGCCAATGCGGAGGCGCTTGTCGCCATGCTGAAGGACAGCGGCAGCCGCCTGCTGTTCTGGGACAAGGCCAGCGCGGAAAAGCTTGCGGGGCACGCATTGCCAGACGGCGTGAAGACGGTCGCCTGGGAAGACGGCGCGCCTGGCGTTCCGTTCGAGCAGTGGATGGAGCCTGCGGGGGCAAAGCCGGTCGAGCGGGTTCCCGATCCATCGGACCCTTTCAACATCATCTATTCATCGGGCACGACCGGCACGCCCAAGGGCATCGTGCAGAGCCACCAGATGCGGTATGAGCATATCCGCAGGACGGTCGCCGGCGGTTATGGCGACGATGCCGTGGTGATCAATTCCACGCCGCTCTATTCCAACACCACGCTGGTCAGTTTCCTTCCGGTGCTGGCGGGCGGCGGCAAGGCTGTTCTGATGCCGAAGTTCGATGCGCACAAATTCCTGCAACTGTCCGAGCGCGAGCGGGTGACGCACGCCATGCTGGTGCCGGTGCAATATCGCCGGATCATGGAATTGCCCGATTTCGACAGTTTCGATCTGTCCTCCTATCGGCTTAAATCCTGCACGTCCGCGCCGTTTCCCGCGTGGCTGAAGCGCGATATCCTCGATCGCTGGCCGGGCGGGCTGATGGAGGCCTATGGCATGACCGAGGGCGGCGGCACCTGCCTGCTGCTGGCGCACGAACATCCTGATAAGCTTCACACTGTCGGCCAGCCGCAAGCCGGGCACATCATCAAGCTGATCGACGAAGCGGGCAACGAGGTTCCGCAAGGCGAAATGGGCGAGGTTGTGGGCCATTCACCCGCTATGATGAACGGCTATCACGGCCAGCCCGGCAAGACGCGCGAAACGGAGTGGTATGACAAGGAAGGCCGCCGCTACATCCGCCACGGCGACCTTGCCCGTTTTGACGAGGACGGCTTTCTGATCCTGATGGACCGGTCCAAGGACATGATCATTTCGGGCGGGTTCAACATCTATCCCACCGATCTGGAAGCCGAGCTCACGCGCCAAAGCGCGGTTCGCGAAGCCGCCGTGGTGGGCGTTCCGTCAGACAAGTGGGGCGAAACGCCGCTTGCCATAATCGTTCTGGCCGATCCTTCGGCCGACCCGGACAGCATTCTTGCCGAAGCGAACAGCGCGCTGGGCAAGACGCAGCGCATCAGCGGCATCCGCGTGGTGGACGAACTGCCGCGCAGCCAGATCGGCAAGGTATTGAAGCGCGAATTGCGTGACAGGTTCGGAGGCAACCCGATCGCCAACGCGTGATCGCAACCGCAAGCGCACGCCCGGGCAAAACGGGCGGCGCGGGGAGAATGAATGGCGACGACGGCACCTGCCGCGCCCGGCGAAAGGCATCTCGGCCTTGGCACGAAGCTGGCCTATGGGGTCGGCTCGGTCGCCTATGGGATCAAGGACAATGGCTTTTCCACGCTGTTGCTGTTGTTCTACAATCAGGTCGTGGGCCTGCCCGCCGACCAGGTGGGGCTGGCGATCATGGCCGCGCTGGTTTTCGACGCCTTCGTCGACCCTGTTATCGGCCACTTTTCCGACCATCTGAATTCGCGCTGGGGTCGGCGGCATCCGTTCATGTATGCGTCCGCGCTGCCGATCGGCGTGCTCTATTTGCTGTTGTGGAACCCGCCGCGCGGCGGTTCTACGGCGGAAACGCTGGGGTGGCTGTTTGCGGTTGCCGTGCTCGTGCGCACCGCCATCAGTTGTTATGAAGTGCCGTCGAGCGCACTCGCGCCGGAACTGACCGCCGATTATCATGAGCGCACGTCCGTGCTGGGCTTTCGCTACCTTTTCGGCTGGCTGGGCGGCATGGGGATGCTGCTGCTGACTTTCGCGGTTTTCCTGGCAAACACGCCCGAATATCCGCAGGGCCAGCTAAACCCCCACGGCTATGTGCGATACAGCTATGTCGCCGCGGCGCTGATGACGACCGCGATCCTGATGTCCGCGCTGGGCACCCACCGCCAGATCAGGCACTTGCCCCGCGCCGCGCCGGTGCGCCCGCCGTTAAAGCGAACATTCCACGAAATCCTTGGCACGCTTTCCAACAAGGCGTTCCTGATCCTGTTCCTGACCGGCATCTGCACCTATACCAACCAGGGGCTTACGTTCGCGCTGGCGACCTATTTCAACACCTATCTGTGGGAATTCGGATCGCACGTGCTGGTGATCTATACGGTCGCGGTGCTGGTGGGCGTGGCGCTGGCTTTCGGTTTCGTGCGCATCCTGTCGCGGCGAATGGGCAAGAAACGCGCGGCGCTGTGGTGCGTGGCGATTTATCCGGTCATCGCGTCCGCGCCGTTGCTGGGCAGGGTGGCAAACGTGATGCCCGCCAACGGCACGCTGATCCTGCTGCCCCTGCTGATGGGGCTGACGGCGCTTGCCATCGTTTTCGGCGTGGGCGTTGCGATCATGCTGGCATCCATGATGGCCGATGTGGTGGAAGACGCACAGGCCCGCACGGGGGAGCGGCGAGAGGGTATCTTCTTCGCCGGGTCGTTTTTCATGCAGAAATGTGTTTCGGGCTTCGGCCTGTTCCTTTCGGGCGCAATCCTAACGGCGGTTGCCTTCCCGGTGGGGGCGGTGCCCGGCAAGGTGGACAAGGCCGTGCTGGACCAGTTGATAATCGTCTACTGCGGGCTGATGGCCGTCTTCTCGGTGATCGCCCTGTTTGTCCTGTCGCGTTTCCCGCTGGGCGGCGAGGCAGAACATCGCCAACGGCTCGAACGGCTGGCGGAAACCGCTTCGCACAGTTCCCCGCTGCCCGGCAGCGAACCTGAAATACCGGTGATCGAATGACCCACGATGCTACCTATCCGGCAAAAGCCGGGCAGATCCCTACGTTCATGCAGGCGCTGGAAGTGCAGGGCCTGTCAGACGATTGTTCCCGCTGCCATATTGTAGAGATGCGCGTGCCGCGCCCCGGCCCCGGCGAAGTGCTTGTGCGGATCGAGGCGGCGGGCATCGGCTTTCCCGACCTGCTGATGACACGCGGGGAATACCAGTTGAAGCCGCCGCTGCCGTTCGTGCCCGGCATGGAAGCCGCGGGCACCGTCGCCTTGGTGGGTGAGGGTGTGCAGGGGCTTGCGACTGGACAACGGGTGATGGCCGGGGGAAAGACCGGCGGGCTGGCGGGCTATGGCGTCTATCGCGCCGATGCGCTGGTGCCGATCCCCGACACGCTGGATTTCGCACATGCCGCCGCGTTGCGGGCCGCCTATCTTACCGCGTGGGTCGCGCTGGTCCGGCGCGGTATGGCGGTGCGCGGGGAATGGCTGTTGGTTCACGGTGCGTCGGGCGGGGTAGGGCTCGCCGCTGTTGACCTGGGGCGGCACCTGGGGCTGAAAGTGATTGCCGCGATATCGGATGCCGGGAAACGTGCACGCGTGCGCGATCTTTACGCGCCCGAACACGTAATCGATCCGGCAGACGGGATTCGCGAACAGGTTCTGGAAATCACCGGCGGGCGCGGTGCGGACATCGTTTACGATCCGGTGGGCGGCGACGTCTTCGACCAGTCGCTGCGCTGCATCGCCTTCAACGGACGGCTGCTGGTGATCGGCTTTGCCGGAGGGCGCATCCCCACGGTTCGCGCCAATATCCCGCTGATCAAGGGCTTTTCGGTGGTGGGCGTCCGCGCGGGTGAATATTCGCGCCGCATCCCCGAACACGGGGCCGAGGATACGGCAACGATCGTTCGCCTTGCGGGCGAGGGCGCGATTCGTCCCTTTGTCGACCGGATGCTGCCGCTGCAAGAATGGCGCACTGCATTCGGCGCGATGCACGATCGAACGGTGATCGGGCGCACGGTTCTTCTGCCGCACGCGTGACGGCGGAGCGAGCCGTCCGAATCGGCGCCAGATCGGCAAGCCATCGGATTCGCGCAAAAAAATGGGCCGCCCGAGGGCGGCCCTTGAAAAGTTTGGGAGAGGATGCCTGAAAGGCAGTGTCTGTTTGGCGCAATCGTAACCATTGTGCAAGTGCGAAAACAACAATGTAAATTGCTAAAATTGCAATCGTTATTACCTAAAATAATGCATACGAATGCGCAAGTGCATTGCAAAAACGACGTTTTTGTGCGTATTCAGTGCATATTAGGTACTGCGCAAATGCGCGGCTTGCATTGCTAGCCACGCTTATCTTGCTGCCAGAGCGCGTTGAGTGCGGGCAGCAGGTGAGCACGGTGTTCGGCGGGAACACGCGCCAGCAACTCGCCTTCGAACTGTTCGATAATGGCTTTTGCTTCGGATAGGCGCCTGTGCCCCTTGTCCGTCAATTCAAGCGAGTGCGATTTCCCGTCCAGCGGCTTGCGCTCTATCAGGCCCGCCGCTTCAAGCCGCCCGACCAATGGCACCATGTTGGCGCGCTGGATATCGAGCAGGCGACCCAGTGCGCTGGCCGTCACGTCCGAATTGGCATCGATCAGGATCAGGGCCGATGCATCGGTGTGGCGAAGCCCGATTTCCGAAAGCCGGCTGGCCAGCTCTGCGATCATCGCATTGGCGGCGCGGCGCAAGGCATATCCGGGCAGGCGGGTGAGCGGGTCCTTCATTGAACGCAGCGTAGCTATTGTTCTTGCCCATAGCAAACCGTATTGCTATGAGTCATAACAAATAAGGGAGAGTCGATTGCGGCGCCGGCAATGGCCGGGGCACGGCTCCCGCAGCATGGAAGGAGCACCATCATGGCCGACAAGCCCGTTACCGATCGCGCCGAAGAGGATACCGTAGCCTACGAGGTGGCTGACGGTATCGCATGGGTGAAGTTCAATCGCCCCGAAAAGCGCAATTGTATGAGCCCCAAGCTCAATCGTCAGATGAAGAAAGTTCTGGAAGAGCTGGAATTTCGCGAAGAGGTGAAGGTTCTGGTGCTCACCGGCGAAGGTGACGCATGGACGGCCGGCATGGACCTCAAGGAATACTTCCGCGAAACGGAAGCGCAGGGGCTATGGGCCATCCGCAAGTCGCAGCGTGAATCCTATGGCTGGTTCGAACGCCTGCGCTGGTACGAAAAGCCCACCGTGGCGATGATCAACGGCTGGTGCTTCGGCGGCGGCTATGGTCCGCTGTTCGGTTGCGACATCGCGGTTGCCGCGGACGATGCGCAGTTCGGCCTTTCCGAAATCAACTGGGGCATCCTGCCCGGCGGCGGTGCTTCGAAGGTGGTTCAGGAACTGATGCCCTTCCGCAAGGCGATGTACCACGCGATGATGGGTGAGAACCTCTCGGGCAAGGAAGCCGAAGCGCAGGGCCTCATCACCGAAGCGGTTCCGGCGGACAAACTTAAGGCCCGCGTGCTGGAAATCTGTGAAGCGTTGAAGAAGAAGGACGGCCACGCCCTTCGCGCCACGAAGTGGGCGGTGCGCCGCATGGTCGACATGACGTATGACAACGCGCTCGATTACCAGATCCGCTCGCAGGAAGCGCTGCACAGCTTCGGCGGCGCGGCAGCACGTCAGGAAGCGACGCGCCAGTTCCTTGACGAAAAGAGCTTCAAGCCGGGGCTGGGCACCTTCGATACCAGCAAGGTCAAGCGCTGACGCCGGTCAGGCCAAACGCAATTCACCCTGGACGGGCCGCGCCGGAGTTAATCCGGCGCGGCCTTTTTTTTCGATCCTGCACTTTCGTTACAAAAGCGACTTCCCTCTGCGCGCCGCGCCGCTAGCTTGCGCGCGACGATATATCACAAATGAACACCGGGGATTCGCACACCATGACCTTCCGTCTTTCCGCCCTTTGCCTTTCCGTGGCCGCCGCAGCGATTTCCATGCCGGCCGCAGCGAAAACGCCCTGGCCCGCAGCGGCGGCGCAGACGCTGGACCTGGCCAGGAAGGCCATCGCGCTGCGGTCTGTGGAAGGAGAGGGAAACAAGACGCCCGAAGTGGACGACCTGTTTCGTAACGCGCTTGTGGCCGGGGGCTGGGACCCGGCGGATATCCGCATCGTTCCGCTTGGCGATACCGCCTATATGATCGCCACGTGGCCGGGCAGCGATCCGTCGCTGTCCCCGCTGGTCATTTCGGGCCACCTCGATGTGGTGGAGGCCGACCCCGCCGACTGGGAACGCGATCCCTTTACGCCGGTCGTGGAGAACGGGTTTTTGTTTGGTCGCGGCTCAAGCGACATGAAATTCAGCGCCGCGCTTGCCGTCAGCGCGCTGATCCAGATGCGCAAGGACGGCTGGAAGCCGCGCCGCACCATCGTCGTCGCGTTTTCGGGGGACGAGGAAACCTCTATGAAGACCAGCGCGATTATCGCGAAGGAATTGAAGGGGGCGGACCTTGTCATCAACATCGACGGCGGCGGGGGCACATTCGACGAGACAACTGGCAAGCCGCTGTTCTGGAACTTCGACGGCGCGGAAAAGACCTATAACGACTACACGCTGGCAGTGACCAATCCGGGCGGGCACAGTTCCATGCCGCGTCCGGATAATGCCATCGTCCAGATGGCGACGGCGCTCGATCGTATCGGCGCATACCGCTTCCCCACAGAGCTTAACGCCGTGACGAAAACCTATTTCGAGAACGCGGCAAAGTTCGAACCCGATGCGAAGATCGCCGGTGCGATGCGCGCCTTCGCCGCGAACCCGCACGACGAGCAGGCAATCGCGACGCTGAGCGTGGAGCCGGGGATTGTCGGCAAGCTGGGAACGACCTGCGTGCCGACGATGGTATCGGGCGGCCATGCGCTGAACGCCCTGCCGCAAAGCGTGACCGCCAATATCAATTGTCGCATCTTCCCCGGCCATACGCGTGAGGAAATCCGCAAGGATCTGGAACGCGTGGTGGACATGCCTGTGGTCACGGTCACCGATGCGACCGGCGATGCCTCCATCGCGTCTCCCGCATCGCCGATGCGGCCCGATTTCCTGGCGGCGGCGAAGAAGGCCATGGGCAAGGCTTGGCCCGGCGTGCCCGTGTTTCCGGTTCAGGCCTCGGGCGCGTCGGACAATATGTGGTTCCGTGCGCAGGGGATCGATTCCTATGGCGCGAGCCCGATCTTCATCAAGGATTCGGACGATTTCGCACATGGCCTGAACGAACGCGTCCCGTTGTCCAATATCGAACCGGGGCTAACATATTACATGACGTTGATCCCCGAACTGGCGAAATAGCGGTTGGGCACGGTCAAGGCGGAGACGGCTTGTGACGGGACGCTATGATGCCGTTATCATAGGCGGCGGGCACAACGGGCTTGTCTGCGCCTTCTATCTTGCGCGCGCGGGAATGCGCGTGCGCGTGCTTGAACGGCGCCACGTGGTGGGCGGCGCGGCTGTGACCGAAGAATTCGCGCCGGGATTCCGCAATTCCACCGCCAGCTATACTGTCAGCCTGCTGCGCCCGCAGGTGATCGCGGACATGAAATTGCATGAACGCGGTTTTCGCGTGATCGAACGGCAGATCAGCAACTTCTTTCCGTTCGAGGACACGTACCTGAAACTGGGCGGGGGCACGGAGCGCACGAAGGCAGAGTTTGCCCGCTTTTCCGCGAAGGACGCGGCAGCCTATCCGCGATACGACGAGGCGCTGGACCGTGTGGCGCAAGTCCTGCGCGATATCGCCCTGAAGCAGCCACCCAATCCGGCGGGCGGGTTGAAAGCGCTCTTTTCGGCGGCGCGGCAGGGCTGGCCGCTGGCAAAACTGGACATCGCCGTTCAGCGCGACCTGCTCGACCTGTTCACGAAGTCAGCGCGCGAATTCCTTGACGGATGGTTCGAGGACGATCGCGTGAAGTCCGCCTTCGCGTTCGATGCGGTGGTGGGCAACTATGCCGGCGTTTCCACCCCCGGCTCCGCCTATGTCCTGCTGCATCACGTGTTTGGTGAGGTGAACGGCAAGCCGGGGGCGTGGGGCCATGCGGTTGGCGGAATGGGCGCGATCACGCAGGCGATGGCGCGGGCGTGCGAGGATCAGGGCGTGGAGATCAGCGTGGACGCGCCGGTCGAGCGCGTCTTGCTCGATCGGGGCAGGGCGGCGGGCGTAAGGCTCGAAAGCGGGGAAGAGATCGCCGCGCGCATCGTTGCCGCCAATGTCGGGCCGGCGCTGCTGTTCCGCCGGATGGTCGATTCCAGCGACCTGGAACCCGATTTCCGCAAGCGCATCGCCGGCTACAAGACCGGATCGGGCACCTTCCGCATGAACGTGGCGCTTTCCGAACTGCCGGACTTTACCGTGCTGCCGGGAAAGGCGCAGGCAGAGCATCACACGGCGGGCATCGTCATCGCGCCGGGCATGGATTACATGGACCGGGCCTTCACCGATGCGAAGGCGCACGGCTGGTCGAGCCAGCCGATCGTGGAGATGATGATCCCCTCGACCGTGGATGACAGTCTTGCGCCCGAAGGTGCGCACGTCGCCAGCCTGTTCTGCCAGCAGTTCGCGCCCGAACTGCCCGATGGGAAATCGTGGGACGATTGCCGTGAACAGGTGGCGGACCTGATCGTGGACACGGTCGACGCGCACGCACCCAACTTCAGGAAAGCAATCGTCGCGCGGCAGATCCATTCGCCGCTGGACCTTGAACGCAAGTTTGGCCTTGTCGGCGGAGACATCTTCCACGGGCATATGAGCCTTGACCAGATCTGGGCCGCGCGGCCCGTGCTGGGGCATGGCGATTACCGCTCGCCAATCGCCGGCCTTTATATGTGCGGATCGGGCACACATCCCGGCGGCGGGGTGACGGGCGCGCCGGGGCACAATGCGGCGGCGGCCATCCTTGCGGACAGGCCGCTGGTCAGGAAATTGCTGCGATCCTGAGCGGTATTCCAACCCGTGCCGACGGACCAATACGGCTTTGCGCGTCGCAGGAAGGCCGAAAAGTCGTGCCGAAAGCAACGGAGCGCGAACCTCGGCGGGATGCGCGCTCCATCGTCAGATCGAAATGCCCGCTTGCCCGGCTATCAGCGAAGCGCGAGATATTCGCCTTTCTCAAGCGATTTTTCGGCCAGGATCGCCGCATCGCGCGAATCGATCCAGTCTCCGTTCGCCAGTTCAAGGTCATAGCGGTTCGAACTGAACTTGGCCTTCTGGTATGCATCCTTTGCCTCGGCCTTGTGGCCCAGCATTGCATAGGCCGTTCCCAGGTTGATCAAGGCAGCAGGATCGCGCTGTTCCAGCGCGCCGGTCGCGCGGATGTGGTCGATCGCCTTGCCCGGCTGGCCGGCGACAAGCTGCACATACCCTACGTCAACCTTTTCGGGCGGCGGTGCGGGAACGGTGAAACCCGCGGTGGACTGCGCGAAAAGCACGCTGGCCAAAAGCATTGATACGGACATCGGCATTCCCCTTCGCATTCGCTTTATCTTGTGAACACAATCCTATGCGCGGCGGGATAATCCCGCAATCAAACTGTCATGTTGTCACAAAAACGACACATAAGGCGGCCCGGCATAGGAAAATGGCGGACGATCACAGGGCGGGAGTCTCCAATACGTCACTTTGACTTAAACACGTAACATCATGAATAAATGGCAATTTCGCCGAAATATTGACAAGAAACTGTCACGCTTCCCGCCTAGGCGCCGGACTTGCGGCGCGGGACTCGCCCCGTCGCGAAGACTGCATGGGGGAATCCACAGTGAAGACTATTCATGGCCTGCTCCTCGTCGGCTGCAGCGCCCTTGCGCTCGCCGGTTGTGGCGCCAACGACATCGCATCGCCCGGTGCTGGCAGCATCACGATCAACAACCCGGCGCCCACGCCGACTCCGACACCCACGCCGACCCCGACGTCGAGCGGTGTGACCGCGGCAGCCAGCTGCCCGAGCACGGGCGGCGTTACGCTGACCAACGACGGCGTGATCACCAGCCCCGAAGGCACGTGGCGCGTCTGCACGCTGCCCAAGCTGGTCGACAAGAGCTCTGCCCTGCCGAAGGTCGCGGGCGTGCTTTATCGCATTCACGGCCGTACCGACGTGGGTTGCGACGGCGGCTTCAGCGCGCCGAGCGCCGCCGCGCCGGAAACCGTCACGACCGTGAACTGCATCAACGCGGGCATCACCTCGCTGACGTCCGATACCAATGTCACGCTGACAATCGATCCGGGCGTGATCCTTTACGGCGAATCCGATGCGCAGCCGGCCTGGCTTGCGGTCAACCGCGGCAACAAGATCTCGGCCACGGGCACGGCCAGCCAGCCGATCATCTTCACCTCGGTTGAAAACGTGGTCGACGGCACGCAGCACGTGACCGACGCTTCGCAGGGCCTGTGGGGCGGCGTCGTCCTGCTCGGCCGCGGCATGGTTACGGATTGCACCGTTGCCGGCACCGTCGCGACCGGAGATCCGGCAACCCACACCTGCGAGCGCGACACCGAAGGGTCCGTCGATCCGGCGGTGTTCGGCGGCAACAACCAGAACGACAGTTCCGGTGTGATGAAGTATTTCCAGATCCGGTATTCGGGCTTCGCGCTCTCGCCGGGCAAGGAACTGCAGTCGCTGACCGGCGGTGGTGTCGGCTCGGGCACGCAGCTTGAATACTTCCAGTCGGTCAACAGCTCCGACGACGGTTCGGAATGGTTCGGCGGCACGGTCAACTTCAAGCACTACATCGCGGTTGGCGCCGACGATGACAGCCTCGATACCGATACCGGCCTGCAGGGTTCGTTCCAGTACATCCTGAACATCCAGCGTCCGGATGCCGGCGACGCCCTGTTCGAGCTCGACTCGAACGGTGCCGAAGCCGACAAGCCGCGCCAGAACCTGAAGCTGGTGAACTTCACCGCGATCCAGCCGGGCGACAACAGCGGCAACTCCGATCAGGCGGGCATCATGGTTCGCGGCAACAACGACGTCCATTTCGTGAACGGCGTCGAAGTGACCAAGAACAACGTCTGCCTCAACCTGTCGAACAACGCTGCGAACCCGGCCGACGGTCCGACCATCGCGGCGGATTCGTTCCTGATGACCTGCGGCGGAAGCGGTCCGTTCATCGGCACCGGTTCGGCGACCGTTGCGGACGTGCAGGCGTTCTTCAACGCCGGCACCAACAACGACACCGCCTATGCCGGAGCGGTGACGAACTTCGCCATCGACCAGACGACGGCCACGCCGTTCGACGCCACCGCGCTTTCGTCGTTCTTCGACGGGCCGGGCTATGTCGGCGCGGTCAAGGACGCATCGGACACCTGGTACCGGGGTTGGACCTGCGACAGCTCGATTGCGGACTTCGGCTCTGGCCAGGCCTGCACGGCGCTTCCGACCACCTGATCGGACCGCCCGTAACAAATGAGGGGGCGGTCCGTTCCGGCCGCCCCCTTCTTTGCATGATTGCACAGATATTCGTTCCAGGGGGACATGAAATGACCAAGCCGCGGCTTGCATCGCTGCTGCTGCTTTCCACTGCGATCGCCACGCCGTCGATTGCGTGGGCGCAGGATAGCTCCACACCCGCCGATCCGGCGACCGCCCCGGAAAGCGGCCGGACCGCCGACGATCAGGCGCAGGCTCCCGAAGTTTCGGTTCCCGGCGGTGCGATCATCGTTACCGGTCGCCGCCAGCGGAACCTGCAGCGTTCCGCGGCCGAAGTCGTCTCCGTGTTGTCCACCGAAGACATCGCACGGACCGGCGAGGGCGACATCGCAGGCTCTCTCTCCCACGTGACGGGGCTTTCCGTCGTGGGCAGCGGCTATGTCTATGTTCGCGGCCTGGGTGATCGCTATTCGCTGGCGCTGCTCAACGGCTCTCCGCTTCCCAGCCCCGAACCGCTGAAGCGCGTCGTCCCGCTCGATCTGTTCCCGACAGACATCATCGCATCGTCGCTTGTGCAGAAAAGCTATTCGGTAAACTTCCCGGGCGAGTTCGGCGGCGGCGTGATCAACCTCACGACGCAGGCGATCCCCGAGGAAAGCTTCCTGAAGATCGGCGGCGGGATCGGCTGGGATACGGAAACGACCAACAAGCTCAGCTATACCTATTTCGGTTCGAAGTCGGACTGGACCGGCTATGACTATGGCAACCGCAGCTATCCGGCCGATCTGAAGGCGCTGTTCGACAGCGGCCAGGTGCTTGTCCCCGCCAGCGATCAGGCGCGCGCCATCGGCAGCGTCCTGTTCACCGCGCGCAATTCGGTCGTCCAGAAGGACGATCACACCCAGCCGAACTTCTCGGCGGACATCACCGGCGGCACCTCGTTCGATCTGGGCGGGGCCACGCTCGGCCTTATCGCGACGGGCGGATATTCGAACAAGACGCAGACGCGTTCGATCCGCCAGCAGACGTCGAAGAACACCAGCGCCGATCCGGGCGCGCTCTACAAGGACTTCAACACCGTCCAGACGGACAACCGGGTTGTGGTGAACGGACTGCTCGGTCTGGGCCTCGAGTGGAACCGGAACAAGATTCGCTGGACCAACGTCTATATCCACGACACCGACAAGAACGCCTCGCTCAGCCTCGGTCACCGCAACGGCGTGACCACGAACGACATCCTTGGCCAGCGCACCGCGTGGTACGAACGCCAGCTGATCAGTTCGCAGGTGGTGGGCGAGTTCAAGCCCGAACCCGACACCAAGATCGATGTGCGCGCGGGCTATGCGAATTCGAAGCGCCTCGCGCCGTTCGAAATCAACGCCGAATACGAACGCACCAACGCGAACAACGATTATGGCAGCCAGTTCATCAACTACCTTGGCACCAGCCAGCTCAGCGATCCCACAACGATCCAGTTCGCGCGACTGAACGAGAACCTGTGGTCGGCGGGCTTCGACGTGACGCACCAGTTCGTGCCGGGGTGGAGCGGGACGGTCGGCTATGCGTTCCAGGATACGCGCCGCACCAACTTCTCGCGCCAGTTCGGTGTCTATGTGAACGGCGATCCCAAGGATATCAGGGCGCTGGGCCTGCTGCGGCTCGACGTGCTGTTGCAGCCCGGCACCTGGTATCTGCCGACGATTGCGGACCCCGGCGTGAACTATACGCTGCGGCTACAGGATTCGACGGCGAGTACCGGCTTTTTCAAGTCCAGCCTGCTGAACCACGCCTATTACGGCAAGATTGACGGCCAGGTTACGGATTCGCTGTCTATCGACGCCGGTTTGCGCTGGGAGTGGTCGCGTGAAACGACCACGCTCATGCCCGTGGGGTCCGCGTTCAATCAGACCAATTCGCTGAAAAACCAGTACTTCCTGCCCGCCGGCACGCTGACATATGAAATCCGCCCCGGTATGCAGTTCCGCATCAGCGGGTCGAAGACTATCGCGCGTCCGCAGTTCCGCGAATTGCTGACCCAGCTGTTCTACGACCCGGAAAGCAGCCGCACCTATCAGGGTAACCCGAAGCTGAAGGATACCCAGATCTACAACGCCGAAGCGCGTTTCGAATGGTACTTCCGCGGCAGCCAGCACATTTCGCTGGGCGCGTTCTACAAGCATTTGAACCACCCGATCGAATCGATCCTCTACGGTTCGGAACTGTTCATCACCACATATGCCAATGCGCCGGCCGCCGACCTGTACGGTGCCGAGCTGGAGGTCCAGAAGGACATCGACCTTTCGTCGATGGGCGGCGCCTTCACGTCGCGCAAGCTGGTGGTGACCGGCAACTACACCTACACCAATTCCAAGTTGAAGGTGGGGCCGGGCGACACGATCGAGATTGGCAATACGTCGGCTCTGCTTCCCGCAAGCAACGCCTTCGTGGATGGCGCGCCGCTTACCGGCCAGTCGGACCACATCGCCAACCTCCAGTTCAGCCTGGAGGATTCGGACAGCCTGTCGCAGCAGACCATCCTGCTGAACTATGCCAGCAAGCGCGCGGTAAGCCGCGGCCTGTTCAATTCGGGCCAGCCGGACGTGATCGAAAATCCGGGCTTCACCATCGACGTGGTCGTGCGCCAGGGTTTCACCATCGCGGGCAAGCAACTGGAAGTGAAGCTGGAAGGCCGCAACCTGACCGGTCGCCGCCACGAGGAGTACCAGCAGCTCAGCAACGGCCGGATCGAATTCAACACCTATGACCTTGGCCGGGTGTTCAAGGCGTCCGCATCGATCAGGTTCTGACCGACCAAACAGGACAACCCTGGAAAGGGAGGCGGCTTCCCTCAAGCCGTCTCCCTTTTTTCATGGCCTTGTTATTGCGCGGTACCGGCCGCCGCCACGGCGGCATCCAGCCTGTCGGCATAGGCGTTGAGCACGGCAGCTGTCTTCTTCACGTATTCGCGGGCATCGTCCCAGCGACGCTGCTCTATCGCTTCGCGCACGCCGGGCAGCGTCTTTGCGCCATATCCGGTCAGCGTTCCGGGGGCATAGACCAGGTTCTTGAACCACGGGCGGCCGGGCAGACCGTCTGGATCAATCAGCGACTGGTCTATGGTCCGCAATTGCGCGTCCACCTTTGCGCGCGTTGCCGGGGGAAGGCTATCCAGCTGGCCCACCACGGCATCGGCGGCGTGGGCGGACCGTTCCAGCCGGTCCGCCGCGTCCTGCAGGGCGAGCATGTCAATCAGCGGCGTAATGCCCTTGTCTTCGGGAGCAACGGTGGGATCGTCTGGTCGCGAGGTGAGCTTGAACGTGCCCTGATCGGTGAGTTCCTTCAGTTCACGGTCCTTCGCCCGCTGCTTCGTCGCCAGCTTGCCGAGTTCCCCGACGTAGCGTTCCACCGTGGAAGCGAAGTCCGAATAGTGCGCGGGCACCCGCTCCGCATCGGCGGCGCGCATGACCATGCGGCCCACGACTTTCGATACGGCTGCGCCGTATTTCATGCCAGGATCGTCAAACTTCATCACGTGGTCGAAGCTGTCGTAAACCGAGTGATACGATCCGCCTTCATAGTCTTCACCGCCAAATCCGGTGTCGATCGTGGCGATGCCAAGATGCTGGAAAAACGCGGAATAATCCGATCCTGACCCCAGCGCGGAAATCGGCAGGTCGCCGCCCGCCTTCGCCGCCTTGTAAAGCCAGGGCTTCACGCTGGCGGGATCTTCGTAATGATCGGCAAGGATTTTCGCGCGGGCGCGTTCGACCACCGATACGCCGGTCTGCGGGTCCATCACCGGGCGCGCGGCCTGGTTGGCGAAATGCTGCAGGTCATGGCTTCCGCCTGCGCCCCAATAGCCGCGGCCGGGGTTGTCAGTATTGATGTAGAGTACCGCCTTCTGCTTCAGTTCGGCGGCGTGCTGCTCCACCCATTCGGTTGAGCCGATCAGGCCCGGTTCCTCCGCATCCCAGCTGGCATAGACGATCGTACGCTTCGGCCGCCAGCCTCCCCTGTAGAGTGCGCCCAGCGCTTTCGCCTCGCTCATCAGCGCGACTTGCCCGGCCAGCGGATCGGCGGCGCCGAACACCCAGCCATCGTGGTGGTTGCCGCGGATTACCCACTGGTCCGGATAGGTCGATCCCTTGAGCATGGCGATCACGTCATAGACAGGCTTCAGCGACCAGTCCGACTTGACCGCGAGATGCACCTTGACCGCATCCTTGCCGCCCCAGTGATAGGTCATGCCCAGACCGCCGCGTTCCTTGCCGGTCACCACCGGCCCCTGCAGCGCCGCGATGATCTTCGACGCATCGGCATAGGAGATGGGAAGGGCGGGGATATTGAGGATAACCTTAGACGTTTCGCGCGTAAGGCGCTTGGCTTTTGCCGTCGCCCCCACGCCCGGCGTCAACGGGTCTCCGGGATAGGTCGTCATGTCCTCGACAGAGCCGCGCTGGATGCCCTGCGCGGGCCGGGCGCCACCTTTGGGATAGCTGTCCGCATGCGCATAGCCGTCGTTCGCCGGGTCGGAATAGATCAGGCACCCCGCCGCGCCGTGTTCCTGCGCCAGCTTGGGTTTCAGGCCGCGCCACCCGCCGCCATAGCGGGCCAGCACGATCTTGCCCTTCACGCTGATCCCGCGCCGGGCAAGCGCGTCATAGTCGTCGGGCATGCCGTAGTTCACGTAAACGACGCCGGCGGTAACGTCGCCGTCGCCCTGGTATTCCAGATAGGGCGGCATCGCGCCCGCCGTGTTGCCCGATGTTGCATCGCCCGGCACGGCGGGTTCCTGGCCGCCGAGCGCGACGCGCGTCGGCGCGATCATTTCCACCGTGGTGGATATCGGCGTGGGATACAGCGCCTGGAACGTTTCGATATGCGCGTCCCACCCCCACTTGCGGAACATCGCCAGCTGCATTTCGGCGTTGGCCTTGTCATGCGGGCTTCCCACCTGGTTTGGCGCAGAGGACATTTCCTTCAGCCATGCAACCTGGTCGGCAGGATCGATCATGGAATCGAAACGCGCCTCCAGCGCTTCGCCCGCGCTATCGTTCGGCGCGGCGGCAGCAGGAATGATGGCGCCCGCGGCCAGCGCGATGGCGGCCGCCGACGTAAGCAGCGTCCTTGAGATCATATGCGAGATCATTTGCGATTGCCCCACTTCTGAACATGGCCTTCCGGCATTCCCCGCCGCGCATAGTGTGCGCGGCGCGATGCCGAGTCAAAGCCGGGGACAGGCGCGGGGTGAAATTGTCGCGCGGGTTGGTATCAGGGCCGGTCTAGCACGTATCCCAATGATCGCACGGTGCGCAGCGGATACCCCGCGCCCGCTTCGCGCAGGGCACGGCGAAGGCGGCTGACCCAGGCATCGACCGTGCGTTCGTCGATGGGTTGCGCCTGCTTTCCCAGCGCGGCGATCAGCTGCGTGCGGCTGAACACCTGGCCCGGCTTTTCCATGAAAAAGCGCAGCAGCCGGAACTCGTTGGGCATCAGCGTCAGCGGCTTGCCCTTCCAGCGCGCCTGAAGCGCGGCAAGATCCATCGTCAGGTCGCCCAGTTCGAGCGAGCGCAAGGCCGGATCGTTTTCGATATGCTGGGCCGCAAGCACCCTGTCGAGCACGGTCTGCCGGTCGATCGGGCCAAGGATATAATCGTCCGCGCCGGCACGAAGGGCGCGGCGGCGGTCTTCCAGGTCGTCTTCCTCAAGTATCATCGTCACGTGCGCGTGTTCGGTCTGCGCGTCGCAGCGAAGGCGACGGCACAGCTCCAGACCGGAAAGATCCGGCAGCAGCCAGTCGACGAATGCCCATGCCTGCCCGTCGAGCAGGGGCAGCGGCCCCGCGCCTTCCCAGACGTGGAATGCAACGCGCAGATCGTCATGCACGAAGGGGTCCAGCCCTCCTTCGATCCGGCTTGTCAGTATAATGTCGATCCGCCCCATTCCCGGCCCCGTCCATCCGAACGGAACTGCTCATGATGCGGTCATGTGACGCGCCTGTGACGATGTTACGACTGTTGAACGGTCAGACCGGCAAGCCAACGTAATTTTCGGCAATCGCGGTGCGTGCGGCCGTGCTGGAAGCGATGTAATCCAGCTCCGCCAGCTGCATCCGGCGTTCGAACGGGCCGTCTTCGGGAAAGCGGTGCATCAGCTTGGTAAGCGACCAGCTGAAGCGTTCGGATTTCCACACGCGGGCCAATGCCTTGTCGGAGTAGGCGGCAATCGCGTCGGCATCGTTGGCCTTGAAGAAGGCGACCAGCGCTTCGCTGGCATAATGAACGTCGGACGCGGCAAGGTTCAGGCCCTTCGCTCCGGTTGGCGGCACGATATGCGCGCTGTCGCCGCACAGCAGCAGGTTGCCGTGGCGCATCGGTTCGAACACGAAAGACCGCAGCGGCGCGATCGATTTCTCGATTGACGGTCCGCGCGTGATGTTTGCCGCCGCATCGGGGCCAAGGCGGATCGCCAGCTCGTCCCAGATACGATCGTCGGACCAGTCCTCGATTTTCTCGGTCAGCGGCACGTCGATGTAATAGCGGCTGCGGGTCTTGCTGCGCATGGACGCGAGCGCGAAGCCGCGTTCGTGGTTGGCATAGATCAGTTCGTGGTTGCATGGCGGAACCTCGGCCAGGATGCCCAACCAGCCAAACGGATATACCCGCTCGAACTCGCGTCCCACGCTTGCCGGGATGGCCTTGCGCGAAGGGCCGTGGAAACCGTCGCACCCGGCGATGAAACGCGCATCGATGCGGTGGTCCGCGCCATCCTTGCTGTAGGTGACATACGGCGCGTCGCTCTCAACGTCGTGCAACGCGACATCCGCCGCTTCATAGATCACTTCAAGGCCGCGTTCGGGGGCGGCATCCATCAGGTCCTGCGTGATTTCGGTCTGGCCATAGACCATGACCTGCTGGCCGGTCAGCGCGGCGATGTCGACGCGGATCAGCCGCTCTCCATCGGCAAGGTTGAAGCCGTCGTGCGGCAGCCCCTCGGCCTTCATGCGCGCGTCGAGCCCAAGGCGCTCCATCAGGCCGACGGTAACCTGTTCCAGAACCCCGGCGCGGATGCGCGAGAGGACATAATCGGGTGTCTGGCGTTCGAGCACGACGCACTCGATGCCCTCGGAGCGAAGAAGGTGTCCGAGCAGAAGGCCGGCAGGACCGGCGCCGACGATGGCGACCTGGGTGCGCATTGGTATCTCTCCCATTCCCCCTGGGTGGGGCGTTCAATGCTGCGCAAGTTGACAAGGTGCGCGCGTCGGGGGAAGGGACGAGGGTGACGTTAAATGGTATTTATGGGACATAATGCTCCGACCATCGATCCCTTCCTACGCGCTGTACGGCGAAGCTGATCGCGATCAGCCTACGGGTTTCGCGCATATCGAGACAATCGCCGCGCGCAGTTCGTTGCACGATTGGGAAATCGGAACGCACCGCCATGCGGGCTTCGTGCAGATCCTGTTGGTGAGCGAGGGTACGGTCCGCGCGATGGTGGATGAAGAGGAGCGTACGCTTTGCGCGCCCTGCCGCGTCATCGTGCCGCCAGGCGCCGTTCATGGCTTTCGCTTCGAACCGGATACGCGCGGGCACGTGCTGACGCTGGGCGCCGATTTTGCCGTTGCCAATGCCCGGCATGATAGCGACCCCGTGCCGCGAGCGCTCGCAGAGGGACGTATGGGGGCGATCGGGTCCGAAGATGCCGTGCGCGTCGAATGGCTGGCGGCGCAGATGCTCGATCTTCGGCCGGGCTGGAGCCAGGCGGAGACGGCCTTGTTCCATTCGCTTGCCGAAGCGATGGTGCGTTTTCTGTTGCGCGGCGAAACTGCGGAGGAAGCTCCCGGAGATCCGCGCATCGCGCGGCTGCGCGCACTGGTAGAACGGCACTTTCGCGAGCAGCGTCCGATTGCGTTCTATGCCGGCGAACTGGGCATGACGCGCCGCACCCTCTCTCGCCTGACGGCTGCGCACCTTGGCTGCACCCCAACCGAGTTCCTCCATCGCCGGCTTGCGATGGAAGCGCGCCGCCTGCTGCATTACACCAACGCCAGCGCCGCACAGGTGGCGGCCGAACTCGGATTCGACGATCCTTCGTATTTTTCGCGCTTCCACCTGCGCGTGACCGGACGACGCCCGCGCGACGAACGCATGACTTTCGCGCCGTAAATCATGGCGGGAAACCGGGCCTCGGAATGTCGCTTTTGAAATCCCGGCGGAAAGCGGGGCGCAGACGGTTGCCAGCCGCTGCGCCAGCGCTATGAAGTTTTCACAAACGTGAACACAAGCAGCTGAGGATTTTTCCATGCCCCGCATCAAGACCACTCACGTCGGCAGCCTGCCGCGCGGCGAGGAACTGACTCCGCTGCTGCTGGCGCGCGACGCGGGCAAACCCTATGATGCGGCGGAGTTCGACCGCGTGGTGCAAGCCGCGGTGAACGAAGGCGTGAAGAACCAGGTCGCGGCCGGCGTCAGCGTCGTTTCAGACGGCGAACTGGGTAAGGTGGGCTATTCGACTTACATGATAGAGCGGCTTTCGGGCTTTGGCGGCCATACCGATCGCAAGCCCGCCGCCGATCTTGCCGAAGTGCCCGATCTCGCCAAGAAGCTCTCGGCCATCATGGGCAGCCAGGAATTCGTGCGTGCTTCGTGCATCGGCCCGGTCAAGCTGGTGACGCTGGAGCCGCTGCACGACGACATCCGCCGCTTCAAGGCCGCGCTGGCCGAACACGGCGGGGAAGGCACGCAAGCCTTCATGAACTCGGCATCCCCCGGCCTGATCACGGCGTTCCAGGTCAACCGCCACTATCCCAGCCACGAAGCCTATCTGGCCGATCTCGTCGATGCGATGCGCGAGGAGTACGAGACGATCGTTAACGCGGGTTTCCTGCTGCAACTCGATTGCCCTGACCTCGCGATGAGCCGGCATACCGGATACCAGGACATGAGCGAGGACGAATTCCTGAAAGTGGCGGATGCCAACGTCGAGGCGCTGAATGCCGCGACGGCGAACATCCCGCCCGAAAAGATGCGCATGCACGTGTGCTGGGGCAATTACGAAGGCCCGCACGATCACGACATCCCGTTCGAACGCGTGGCCGATATCGTTATCAAGGCGCGCCCCGGCACGGTTCTTTTCGAAGCGGCCAACCCCCGGCACGAGCATGAATGGAAGGTGTGGAAGGAAAAGCAGATTCCCGATCACAAGGTGCTTGCGCCGGGCTTGATAGACACCTGTTCGAACTATGTTGAACATCCTGAACTGGTCGCCCAGCGGATCGAACGGTTCGCCGATATCGTCGGCGCGGATCGCGTTGTCGCCAGCACCGATTGCGGCTTCGGCACGTTTGCGGGCTATGGCAAGATAGACCCCAAGGTGACGTGGAAGAAGCTGAGGAACCTGCGCGAAGGCGCCGATATCGCGGGGGCGCGGCTGTGAACGCGGATGATCGCATGAGAGTGGAATGGCAATGCGCACGGCTGGTTGCGCACTATGCCAACCTCAACGACGAAGCGCGCTGGGACGAAGTGGCCGATCTCTACGCCGATGACGGTGTGATGTACCGGCCGACCGACCCCGATGTGGCGATTACCGGGCGCGAGGCCATTCGCGAAGCGTTCAAGGGCCGTCCGCCGCGCAAAACGCGACATGTCTGTTCCAACGTGGTGATCGATGTGGAAGGCCCGGCCACCGCGCGCGGGACCAGCGCGATGGTGCTGTTCACCGGCGACGGCGAGCCGAAGGTCGGATCGTTTCACGATCGTTTCTGCCTTACCGAAGATGGCTGGCGCTTTGCCGAGCGGCGCGGCAGCCTGACGTTCAGGGACTGACGCGCGATGCCCGCCGTTGGTGCCGCGCAGGCCCCGGTCAAGTCGGCGATGCGCACGCTGGACGTGATCGAGTTCGTTGTCGCGCATCCCAAAGGCGTGATCGCGCAGGAAATCGCCGGCGCGCTGTCGATCCCGGTATCCAGCCTTTCCTATCTGCTCGCCACACTGGCGGAACGCGGATATCTGCTGCGGGAAGGGCGGCGTTACCTTGCTGGGCCGGGGCTTGAAAGGCTGCGCGCGCCGCAGGGCGAGCTTCCCCTGGCGGACCGCGTAGCGCCTCTGGTGCGCGGCTTGCGCGGGGAACTGAACGAAACGGCTTCGTTCTTCGTGCGCATCGATGATGACGCGGAAGCCTTGCTGACCGAAGCGAGCGCGCAGACGCTGCGTTACGCAATCGATCCCGGCGCGCGCCGTCCGCTGCACACGCTCGCGGCGGGAAAGGCGATTCTGGCGATGCTGGGCGCAAGCGACCTTGCAGAATACTTCACGCATGGCCCGCGCGCCCGCATGACCGATCGCACGCGCACGTCCGAGAAGGACTTGCGCGCGGATATCGAAACGATCCGCGCGCAGGGTTTCGCTGTCGCCTGCGAGGAAGCGACGCCCGGGATCTGCGGTGTCGCGGTTCCCGCGTTTGCGCAAGGCGAACTGGTCGGCGCGTTCAGCGTGGCCGTGCCCGCCGTGCGCTTCAATGACGATCTGCAGGCCCGTATCCGCGCGCTTCTGGCCCGCACCGCCGCGGCACTGGGGGAGCCATAGGTACGGACGGTTAGCCGCCCGGTTTGCAGGACTTGCCCTGGTATTCGAAGCCGTGGCGGGAATAGGCGTGGCCGTTCCAGTGCATCACCGGGAAGCAGAAGCCGGGGCCACCCAGAACGAAGTCGGGATAGCCGTCCGCCCCGGTCGAATGTTTCCAGGCGGGATAGCCGGTCATCGTGCCGCCGGTCATCGATCGCCACGTGCCGTGATCCTGCCGCAGGACCTGGAAGCCCGCGCCTGTGTTGCCGAAGCAGGCGGTGCCTTCTTCGTTCACGATCGCTTCGGGTGTCCCGTCACCGTTGAGATCCGACAGTTCCACGTCCTTGCGCTCGATCGTGGTCGAACCGCCGCAACCCTGCCACACGGTGCCGGTGCGTGTATAACCGCCGGCCTGCATGATCGCGGCGAACTGCGCCGGGCTCAAGACCGCGGCATTGACGCCGCTTGGCAGCTTGCCGTTGATGACGGGCGAGGGATTTGCCTCCGGCGTTTCGGACCTTGCCGCGGGAACGAACGCTGGCGTCGCGACGGGCGCGGCGCCGCTTTCATCGACATAGCGCGCACCGTCGAAGTGCAGGCGGTGCTGCGTGTTGTCGCTCGTCCACAGGATGTCCTGCCAGCCGTTGGTGCTCGATTGCAGGCCCTTGGCGGTGCCGGTCACACCCAGCAATGGTTCCCACGTGCCGTTCACCCTGGAAGCGATCGCCAGCCATTGCCGGTCCGCGCCATAGCAGGCGCCGGTATCGTTGAAGAGCGCCTCTGCCTGCTTGTCGCCGTTGAGATCGACGAAGCGCACACGCGGGCGGGCCTTGTCTCCGCAGCGGTCCAGCACGCCGGCATAGCCCTGCGCCGGGGCGAAGCCGCCCGCGCGGAACAGCTCCATCACTTCGGCGCGGGTCATCTTCGGCGCCTGCGATTTCCCTGCGCCCGGCGATTGATCCGCGCCTTGAGACTGGCCGGCGGCAGGCGCGGACAGGATCGTTGTTGCGGCAAGTGCTGCGGCGAGCGCCAGTTGGCGGGGCACGGCTTTTCTCCCTCGGATCAGGCGGGAGAGTCTAAGGAAACAACCCGGCCCGTCCAGCCCGCGGGGCCGGACGTGACCGGGTTGTAATGTCGGTTCCTGAAATCAGGCTGGCTGCTTGGTGCGCCAGCTTTCGGCATAGCTGTCGCGCGCGACTTCCGAATAGGGCACGGGGGCGACCACGGCCTTGATCTCGGTCTGCACGTGCGGTTCCACCGTCGGCTTCGAGGTGCCGCCGTTCGGTTCGCCCCACAGCAGCGAGACTTCGGTGCCCGGCGCGGTGAAGCCTTCGTCCATCATTGCCAGCGTCAGGAACTTGCCCTCGTTCGCGGTATAGCCGATCCAGGTGGACAGGCCGACCATCTTGCCGCCCGAGAGAACCTGGTCGAACGGGTGCATCGAATAGACCGAGCTGGGATATTCCATGAACTTCGCACGGTCGCCCTTCGACAGCGCGGATGACTGCACGCGCATCACGTCTTCGTTGTCGAGCGCGAGCGTCACCTTGGTGCGGTGCGGGCCGTCGGCCATCTTTTCCAGCGCGGCGCGTCCGATGAAGTCATGATCGAACTTCACGAAGGGGCCGTAACCCAGATCCCACGGCGTGGTGTAATAGCCTTCGACGCTGTCGGGCACCCAGCTTCCGCCGATGGAGCACTTGCCTTCATACGAATTGGCGGAAAGCCATTCGCGATAGGGGGCCAGTTCCTCACCGGTGTAGATCGCGGGGAAGGGGGAGGGGATCCAGCCCGATTCGAGCGTGTTGGACGAATAGGCGCGGCCGCCGACCAGCGCCATGCCGAATTCCTTGCCCGCTTCGACCAGCGCGGAATGGACCGCGCCGTAATCTTCCCACGGACCGAACAGTTCGAAGCCCGGCTGGCCGGCCATGCCGTGACGCAGCGCGCGCACTTCCTTGCCGCCGATGGTCATGCGGGTCATGTGGAAGAACTTGAGGTCGGGCGGGGTCGTGCCGATGGCCTTTTCGATGACCTTCATCGCGTTCGGCCCCTGGATCTGGAAGCGATAGGAATTGCGCTTTCCATCGGTGCGCATCGCCCAGCGTTCGTCACGCTCTACCGTCACGTTCCAGTTGCCCGTCGCGGCATGGTATTCCACCCATTCGATCGCGGGGGCGCGGCCGACCAGGTTGAACTCGTTCTCGTCAAGGTAGAACAGGATCACGTCGCCGATGACATAGCCATAGGGCGTGACCGGCACGAACTGCTTGGCGCGGTCCGGCCTGAAGTTCTTGAAGCTGTTGACGCCCAGGTATTCGAGCATCTTGAAAGCGTCCGGCCCGCGCACGGCCAGATCGACCATGTGATAGCTCTGGTTGAACAGGATCGCGCTGTGCGCCCAGGCCCACTGTTCTGCACGCCAGTTCGAATATTCGGCCGGCACGCCCGGATAGACGTTGGGACCAAGCTGCTGGTTGCGCAGGAAGTGGACGAGATCGCCCTGCGAGGCGATGAGTTGTTCAAGGTTGGCGTCGGCCATCGGATTCTCTCCCGGAAGATTGCGTGGGACTGTATGTGTCGCTTACGATCTCGGGTCAAGTTCGCAAATATGAAATCTTCGCAAACCTGAAACATTTCATTTTCGCGCGCCATGCGATTGCGGCAGACGCCAATGGATTATCGACTCACGGCTTCCAGCAGCGGGGACAGGTCGTCAAGCATTGCCGCCGGCCGGTCGCGTTCGGGAAGGTCCGCGTCGCTCGCCATGATTCCCGTCGCCATGCCGATGGAAAGCGCGCCCGCGGCATTCGCCATGCGCATTTCAAGCGCCGAATCGTCTCCCACCACCACGATGTCGGTTGCCGCCTTCGCGGGCAAGCCCATCACCGAAAGCGCGGTGTCGAGCGCGGTCCGGCTCGGCTTGCCCAGCACGCGGGGGCGCTTTCCGGTCAAGGCGGTCAGCATCTTGTTGATCGCGAAGGACGAGCCGATGCCCCGCCCCGTGGCGGTGGCGAAGAATGGCACGTGGCTGGCGGTGACAAGGCGCGCGCCGGACCAGAGCGATTCGCATGCGGCTTCAAGGTCGGGAAAGGTGAACTCCCTGAACCAGCCGGTATAGACCGCTTCCACGCCGTTCGCTTTCGCACCCGGCGCGATCACGTCCAGCCCGGCCTCGACAAGCGGTGCCGCGCACCCGCTGTTGCCCAGCACGCGCACGCGCTCAATCCCTGTGCGCGCCAGCCAGTTGGCGGCAGAGGACGACGGCGTAAGCATCTGGCGGTCGTCCACCGGGAAGCCGGCATTGCGCAGCGACGCGGCATAGTCCGCCGGTGGCTTGGCGGTGCCGTTGGTGAACACGACATACGGTGTCCCGCGCGTCTTCAGCCGGTCCAGCAGTTCGATCGCGTGGGGCAGTGCCTTGTGCCCGCCGCTGTCACGGTCGCCCAGCGCAATTGTGCCGTCCATGTCGAACACGAACCCGGCGGCATCGCGGACGCGATCTGCTACATCCGGCGTCATGCGGCTGCTCCGGCGTGGAGCGCGATCCTCAGGCCCGGCCGCTCGATCACGACATCGCGCGCTTCCGGGCCGGCGGCGAGCTTGCGCAACAGCGAAAGGACCGGCGCGGCCTCCGGCGAATACGTCGCGCGGCTGCGCCCGGCGGAGAGCATCGCGTCGACCTGTTCGCCCGGCATGACCGCGCGCAGCAGAAATTCCTCATCGGGCATACGCGTTCCGAACTGGCGCTTGAGGTCGCCCAGTTCGGGGAAGGTGGGTTCGTCTTCCAGTTCGCGGGCGCGGGGCCGGTCCATGATCGTATCGAGGATACGCGTGTCCACCGGCGACGTGGGCTTGCCGAACTTGCCCATCACATAACGGATCACCTGATCGGACACTTGCGCATAGCGTTTCGTGCCGATCACGTTGAACAGGGCCTGGCTCATGACCATTTGCGGGAAGGGCGTGACCATGATCGGATAGCCCAGTTCGGCACGCACCTGCTCGGTTTCCGCGATCACCGCGCCCAGCCGGTCGCCAAGGCCCAGTTCCTCCAACTGACGCTTCGTTGTGGTCATCACCCCGCCCGCGATCTGGTGCCGCAGGAAGCTGCCGTCGAAGTTCTGCGGCGTGCCCGGCGGCAGCCCTTCCGCCGCTGCGAGGCGCGACCAATAAGAGGTCAGCTTCGCCAGTGCATCGCGGTCGATATCGACCGTGTGGCCCGCTTCCTCAAGATTGGCGAGCATCCGGTTGGCCTCGGGCAACGAAGACCCGTCACCACCGGGCCCAACGCCGACATGGATCGCGGAAACGCCCAGTTTCGCCGCTTCGAGGCTGGAGAGCATTCCCTGGCCGATAGTGGTGTGCGCATGGATTTCCAGCGGGCGGTTTCCGATTGCCGCCTTCACTGCCGGGGCCAGCGTGCGCACGCGATCGACCGAGAGCAGGCCCGAAGGATCCTTGATGTAAAACAGGTCCACGTCCTTGCTCTGCCCTACGGCGCGCGCGAAATTCGCGTAGAATTCGTCGGTGTGGAACTCGCTGAGAGTGAAGGTCAGCGCGCACATCACTTCGGCGCTGCCTTCTTCCTTCACCAGCCGCGCCGCATCGATCACCGCGGGCACTTCGTGCATCGGGTCAAGCAGTACGAAACGGCCGATGCCATTCAGTTGCAGATGGCGATAGACCAGCCGCATGAATTCCGGGTCGGCCTGCTGCCAGGCGATGAAGCGCAAGCCGGTGGTGATGAACTGCAACGGCGTGGTCGGCGTCGCGGCGTGCATGCGCCGGATGCGTTCCCACGGGTCGTTCTGGAAATAGCGAACCGCCACCGCCATGTGGCTGGACGAGGTGAAATCCACCGCGCGGAATCCGCAGGCTTCGGTCAGTGCGGCGGCTTGCAGCATGTGCGCGGTGTTGAGGCCGGTGGCGCCCCACAGGCTCTGGTTGCCGTCGCGCATGGTGACATCGACGAGTTTCAGTGCGGTCATTTCGCAAGCCCTTGAAGGAAGGCGGTGTCCACTCCGCCCGCGACGAAGCGCGGGTCGGCCACGATGCGGCGGTGAAGCGGGGCGGTTGTCGGCATCCCGTCGATGCGGATCGACGCGAGCGCCGCAGACAGGCGCGCAACGGCTTCCTCGCGCGTCGAACCGTGGACGATCAGCTTGCCCATCAGCGAATCGTAGAACGGCGGAATTTCGCCGTCATCGGCGATGTGCGTGTCCACGCGCACGCCCGGTCCGGCCGGCCATGCCGCGCCGGCAACACGGCCCGGCGCGGGGCGGAAATCATGCTCCGGGTCTTCGGCGTTGATGCGCACTTCTATGGCGTGGCCAAAGGGGCGCACCATCGCCTGCGTCAGGCCAAGCGGCTTGCCGCCCGCCACCAGCAACTGCTGTTCGACAAGATCGACCCCGGTAATCGCTTCGGTCACCGGATGCTCCACCTGGATGCGCGCGTTGAGTTCAAGGAAGTAGAACGAGAAATCCGCCGCATCGACCAGGAACTCGGCGGTCCCCGCGCCGCGATATTGCAAATGCCGCGCGAGTTTTACGGCTGCATTTTCAATGCTTTCCCGCGCAGCATCGGGAATGGCGGGAGCGGGCGCTTCCTCGACCAGTTTCTGGAAGCGGCGCTGGATTGAACAGTCGCGCGTGCCAAGGTGGATGGCACTGGTGCCGTCGCCCAGGATCTGCACTTCGACATGGCGGCCCTTGCCGACAAAGCGTTCGACATAGACCGCGCCGTTGCCGAACGCGGCCTGCGCTTCGGCCTGCGCCATGTCCAGCGCGGCATCGAGGTCTTCCTTGCGATCGACCCGGCGCATGCCTTTGCCGCCGCCGCCCGCCACGGCCTTCAGCAGCAGCGGATAGCCCGTTTCTGCGGCGCGGGCGTGGACGGCCTCTCGCGTGGCGGCCTCTCCGCCGGGAAGGACCGGCAGCCCGGCCTCCACCGCGATGCGCCGCGCGGCGAGTTTGTCTCCCATCGATTCCAGCGTGGCGACGTCGGGACCGGCAAGCACGATGCCTGCTGCTTTCAACGCGCGCGCGAATTCGGCATTTTCCGAAAGAAAGCCATATCCGGGATGCACCGCGTCGCAGTTTGCTTCCCGCGCCGCCGCTACGACCTTTTCGATGACGAGATAGCTTTGCGAGGAAGGCGCGGGGCCAAGCAGCACGGTCTCGTCCGCCTCGCGCGCGGGCAGCGATGCCTTGTCCGCTTCCGAAACGCCCAGGACAGTTGTGATCCCCATGCGGCTCGCGGTTCGGATCACGCGCCGCGCGATCTCGCCGCGATTGGCAATGAACAGGCGTTTGATCGTCATGATATGCGGATCAGCGACTGGCCCTTGGCGACCATCGTGGCATTGGGCACCAGCACATCGGCCACGGTGCCTTCGCGCCCGGCGTGGACCGGGTTCATCAGCTTCATCGTCTCGACAATGCCAACCACGGTTTCGGGGCCGACCGTGTCTCCCACTGTCACGAAGGGCGGAGCGCCGGGCGAGGGCGCGTGATAGAACGTGCCGGGCAAGGGCGCGCCGATGCAGTCCGGATCGGTCTCCACTTCGGCCGCGTCTTCCGCGTTGGCGGATTGCGCGGTTCCGGCCCATTGCCATTCCTGCGTCATGCCGCCGTCCTCGCCATCGCCTTTCGCGACGCGCAGGCGGAAGCGGCTCGTGGCGATGTCCACTTCGCGGTAGCCGGATTTTTCCAGGATCTCCGCGATTTCGGCCACGTCTTCGGCGGTCAGGGGGATTTCGTTTTCGCTCATGGTATCAGGCCAGCATCTCGCGCGCGGCGGCGATCACGGCGTCGGAGAACGCCTCGTCATTGAAATGGGAATCGACCGTCTCGACAGCGGCGTTCGCGGGGATCGTCTGCTTCAGATAGTCCGCAAAGGGACGGGGCAGGGTGGTGTCCTGGATATGGCCGGTTGGGCTGTCGTGGCTGGAAAATCCGCCCAGCGGGGTCATCACCTTCACCGGCCCCGTTGCTTGCGCGACCATGCCCGCCATGTGGTCCGCAAGGCGCTTCAGGTCGTCAAGATCGGTGCGAACGGCCGTGAGTTGCGGGTTGTGTTCGTGATAGCGCTTGCCGGGGAACTGCGCCTTGGCGGCGTCTATCGGGCCGGCGATGATGAAATCCGCGTTGCCGGGCGCCAGGATCGTCGGAATCCCGCGTTTCAGGCCGGCAAGGCCGCGTTCCGGCCCTGCGTTGGCAAGGCCGCCGTGGATGTGGTCCATCACTTCGGTCATCGACAGGTCTAACACCAGCGCCACGTCCTTGTCCGCCGCCAGCCCGTCCAGCGTCGGCCCACCCGCGCCGGATGAATGGAACACCATGACTTCGCAGCCGTCTTCCTCCAGCGCCTGCCGGATGCGCTTCACGCTTGCCTCGGTGGTGCCGAGCGTGGTGATGAGGACAAGCGGCTTTTCCGCGTGCTCTTCGCGGCCATAGCCCTTGGCCATCCCGGCAACCGCGTTGGCGGCGTTGCGGAACACGTCGCGGCTGATGGTGTTGAGGCCGGAGATGTCGGTCACCGCGTTCATCATCGCGATGTCCTTCACGCCCATGTAGGGCGCGGTGAATCCCGAAGCCATCGTGGAGACGATCAGCTTGGGCAGGCCATAGGGAAAGCTCTGCATCAACGCACCGGCAAGCGCGGAGCCCATCGATCCGCCGATGGCCAGTATGCCACTGACCGGGTCTTTCGCGTCCCACGCATGGGCGGCGGCAATCGCGCCCCGGATCATCGCGTCCTGGCATTTGCCTTCGTGGCCCAGCGCGCGGACCTCGCTTATGGTCATCCCCGCGGCCTGCGCCACGTCTTCCGGCGAAATCTCTGCGCCGCCCAGCGTGCGGCGGATACTGGGATCGAGGTGGACCACCCTTACGCCGGCCTGCTCCAGCACTTGGCGGGCGTATCGCGCCTCTTCTTCCTTGGTGTCCTGCGTCACGACCAGCATGACGCTTGGCATCTCGTTCATCGTTTTTCCTCTCCGGCCCCAAGGCTGCGACAACGCGGTTGACTTTGCACCCGGCTTTCGCCGATCCTCGTTCCACAAGGTGAAACGAGGATGCTGGACCGCAAAGTAAAGACCGTTCGCGCGCTTGAGCGTGGGCTGGACGTGTTGCTGGAAGTGCAGGCGCGGCGGGCTGTAAGCCTGCATGAACTGCACCAGGCGACAGGTCTGCCCAAGGCGACCCTGCTGCGTATGCTGATGACGCTGGGGCGAAAGGGACTCGTCTGGCAGCGGCTGGCCGACGGTGCCTATCTTCCGCACGTGGAGGAATTGGTGCGCACGGCCAACGCCACGGTCGAACAGATCGCAGAGGTGGCCTCGCCGCACATGAAGGCGCTCAGCGAAAAGGCTGCCTGGCCGTCCGTCCTCGCGGTGCCGCGGCTCGATCACATGGAGATCATAGAGACCAACAGCCCGCTTTTCCGGCTCGATGCGGCAACGCTCGGCCCGGTGGGGGTGAAGCTTTCCTATATCCACACCGCCACGGGCCGCGCCTATCTCTCCGCGTGCGATCCGGCAGAGCGCGACGCGATTATCGCCCGGTTGCGGCCCGCCGATGCGACGGACGCGAGCGAAGCGGAACTGCGCGCGATCATCGATCAGGCGCGCGAACGCGGCTATTCGGTGCGCGAGCCGGTGCATCCGTGGCCGGACCGTTCACGCCAGCTGGTGCTGCGCGACGGGCGCCGGTCCATGGGAGTCGCCATTCTCCAGCGCGGCGCGCCGGTGGCGACCATCAATGTAACCTGGCCGGGGAAGCGGGCGACGGACGAGCAGGTCGTGCAACGCCACCTTGCCGCCTTGCGCGCCACGGCCGAGGCGATCGGTTCCGACCTTAGCGGGCTTGTGGAATAGGCATTGCCACCTCTTCGTCCTTGCGAACGATTCATATTGGTGAAAATTGCGTCAGGTGAAACTGGCTGCACAGGAGCGTTGGGGCTTTTGCGTCCATCGGCGATGGTGCGGGCGGGAGAAGACGGCATGAAGCAGTGGCTGGTCCGCAAGGGCGCGACCTCACTTGATGGCCTGCACATGGTCGAGGCGCAACGGCCCGAACCGGGTCCGGGCGAGGTGCTGGTGCAGGTGCGCGCCTGCTCTCTCAACTTCCGCGACCAGATCATCCCGCTCGGAAAATACATGGGCGGCGCTGTCGATCGCGACCAGGTGCCGCTGTCCGACGGCGCGGGGGAAATCGTGGCGTTGGGCAAGGACGTGGATGACCTTGCGGTGGGCGATCGCGTGGCCGGCACATTTTTCCAGAACTGGACGGATGGCCCGCCCAATCCGCAGGCTGGACCGGCGCTGGGCGCGCCGCCCGCGACCGGCATGCTGCAGGAATACGTTGCGCTTCCCGCGAACGGCGTCGTGAAACTCGCGGAAAGCCTGGGGTTTGACGAAGCGGCTTGCCTGCCCTGTGCGGGCGTCACCGCCTGGAACGCGCTGATGGAAGGCCCGCGTCCGCTGAAGGCGGGCGAGAGCGTGCTGGTGCTGGGTACCGGCGGCGTCTCGCTGCTGGCCTTGCAGATCGCCAAGGCGGCTGGGGCGAGGGTGATCGCAACGTCCTCGTCCGACGAAAAGCTCGAACGGGTTCGGGAAATGGGCGCGGACGAGACGATCAATTACCGCTCGACCCCGGAATGGGGTGCGGCGGCAGCGAAGCTTGCGGGCGGCGGGATCGACCACGTGGTCGAGGTCGGCGGTGCGGGCACGCTGGCGCAGTCGATCGAGGCGGTCGGCTTCAATGGCGAGATCGCGCTGATCGGCGTGCTCACGCGTGAGGGTGACACCAGTCCGCACGGGCTGATGTTCAAGGGTGCTTCGATCCGCGGCATTTTCGTCGGCTCGAAAGGCATGGCCGAGCGACTGAATGCTTTCGTTGACGCGCACGGCATCAAGCCGGTGGTCGACCGCGCGTTCCCCATCGAAGATGCGCGGGCCGCGTGGGACTATCAGGCATCGCCGGCGCTATTCGGCAAGGTCGTTATCACGACATGACCGACCGGACAGGCTTCGCGCCGCGGACCGCACCGGTCCGCCGGCCTTCGACACCGTCGAAGGTTTTGTATTTGTTGCATACTATTGCGCTTTGCGCTGCGAAAGGATGGAGGGCTGGATGACGGATCGGCTGGGCTTCGGTCAACCGTTCGGCGGCGTGATGCAGACCGCTTTCGTGGTGGAGGACATCCGCGCCTCGATCGATCATTTCATCCGCGATTGCGCCGCGGGTCCGTTCTTCCTGCTCGATCATTTTCTTGGCCCCGGGCAGGTCTATCGCGGTCAGCCCAGCACGGCCGATGTGACCATCGCGATGGGATTTGCGGGGCACATGCAGATAGAGCTGATCCAGCCGCTGGACGATAATCCGTCCGTCTATCGCGAGACGGTGGCAAAGCGGGGATACGACTTTCACCATTTCGGCATCGCCTGTCGCGACGTGGACGCGGAAATGCCCGCTTATCTCGATCGCGGATACGAACTCGCGTTTCGCGCGCAAGTGCCCACGGGCGGGGCGGTCGCCTATCTGGAACAGCCGGGTAATCCGGCGCCCGGTTTCCTGGAACTGATCCCGGCGACACCCGGCATGGACGAACATTTCACCCGCTTCTGGGAAGCCTCTTGCGGGTGGGACGGAAGCGATCCTGTACGGCCGTTTCTATAGGCAGCCGCGCAACAAACAAACGAGGGGAGGGCAAGGCCAGATGAACGCGGGAACGCAACGAAGCGGACGCTACCAGACGTGGCTGGTGTTCCTGCTCAGCCTCAATTTCGGCATCGTGTTCTTCGATCGGAACGCGACCAATTTCCTTATGCCGTTCATCCAGCCGGACCTGGGTTTCTCCAACAAGGAAGTCGGCTTTGTCAGCGCCGCGCTTTCGCTGACCTGGGCGATTTCGGGCTTTGTGGTTGGTGGCCTGTCAGACCGCATGGGTGTGAAAAAGCCGGTCGTCGTCGTGGCTACCGTCCTGTTCTGCGCCTGCTCCTTCGTCTCGGGCGCGGCGACATCGTTCCTTATGCTGCTGGGTGCGCGCCTGTTGATGGGTGTGGCCGAAGGCGGGATCATGCCCATCAGCCATTCGATGATCGTGAACGAGGTTTCGCCCGAACGGCGCGGCCTTGCCATGGGCGTCGGCCAGAACCTGGGTTCCAACCTGCTCGGCAGCTTCGTTGCGCCTCTGGTGCTGGTGTGGATCGCCACGCACTGGGGCTGGCGCGAAGGGTTTTACATGGCCGCCGTGCCGGGCCTGTTCACCGCCGCGCTGATCTGGTTCACCCTGCGCGAACCGCCGAAAGACGCGCCGCACGAGACGCATGAGAAGGTCACGCTGAAGCAGGCGTTTGCCAATCGCAACGTGCGGCTTTGCGCGGCGATCTCCGTGCTGCTGGTTTCCTACCTTGTGGTGACCTGGGCCTTCATGCCGCTTTACCTGACGAAAGTGCGCGGCGTCGATCCCGACACGATGGGTTGGCTGATGGCGACGCTGGGCGTTTCGGCGGGCGTGGGCAGTTTCGTGGTGCCGGCGATTTCCGACGCCATCGGGCGGCGCCCGGTGCTGGTGTTCTTTTCGTTCCTGGGCGTGATCCTGCCGCTCGGCGCGCTGTTTTACGCTGGTTCGGCGTGGGTCCTTGCCGCGATCTTCTTCTTCGGCTGGGGGCTTAACGGCGTGTTCCCGCTGTTCATGGCCACAATCCCGGCGGAATCGGTCGATCCGCGCCTCGCCGCGACGCTGACCGGAATCGTGATGGGCCTGGGCGAGGTTCTGGGCGGCGTGTTCAGCCCGATCCTTGCCGGTGCCGCCGCGGACCAGTGGGGGCTTACCGCGCCGCTTTGGATCATGCTGGGGCTGACGATCGCCGCCGGAATGCTTGCGCTGGGCCTTGTGGAATCGGCCCCGCGCATCGTCGCGCGCCGCGGCACTGCGCCGGCCGCGCCAATGCCGGGATGAAGGACTGAAGACGACTGCAACCTGCCGATACGAAGAAAGGAGCAGGGCGATGGGAGAGGTAGTCAGGTACGCAACAGAGCATGTCGCTCCATCCGACCGCTTGCGGTACTGGAACGACCTGGTCGACCGCATCTACACGGGCACGTTCGTCAACGCGAACGAACCCGATTTCCGTGGCGAGATGTTGAGCTGGTCGGTCGGCGAACTGGACATGATCCGTCCTATGTCCGGACCGTCGTTGGTCGGTCGGCTGCCACGCGATGCGGATGAGGAACGCATCATCCTTCACCTGCAATGCAGGGGCACGACGCTGCACACGCAGAGTGGCCGCGAATGCATGCTGGAGCCGGGCGACTTCGTGCTCGGTTCGCCGCACGATCGCTATGACCTGCGGCTTTCGGCGCACGAATTGCTGGTGGTGGAATTCCCGCGTGCTCCGCTGATGGAACGATGCCCCGGCCTTGACGAGATATTGGCGCAGCGCATCAACGGCGCGTCGCCGGGCGGAAGGGTGTTCCACGATTTTCTGCTCTCGCTGTGGCGGCAAGGTGACCAGAGTGCTGCCGATCCCGAATGGGAAACGGGCGTCAGCCGCGTGTTTTACGACCTTGCCGCCCTTGCCCTGCGCGGGGCGGAGCGCGAAGCGCCGAGGCTGGCGGAGTCGCGCTTTCGTGAGCGGGCCTTGGCGATGGTAGAGGCGCGGCTCTGCGATCCGTCGCTGCGCACCGCGACGCTCGCCGCCGAACTGGGCACGTCGGTACGCACGGTCCAGAACCTGTTCGCCGGAATGGGGACCACGCCGTCTGCCTGGATTCTTGAACGCAGGCTGCGCCGCGCGGCCGACCAGCTTATCGCCGACCCGCAGGCGAGCATTACCGAAATCGCGTTCGATCACGGTTTCAACGACAGCGCCTATTTCACGCGCTGCTTCCGCCATCACTTCGGAACCGCCCCGCGCGAATGGCGCGGCGGTCATTAAATTACGGGAAAATGCGCGCGCATTGCCGGTGATTGCGCAAGAGTCCTGTTCTGCTTGCGCGTGAGTGCAAGCAACCGTGTGGCCAGCTGTGGAATAAGCTCTCTCTAATAGGCGGCGGAACCGGGCGTTCCGCCGGATAAAACGGAGGGAGAGTGACCATGAGATTTACAGCCGTTTCGCTGTCCGTACTTGCCATGGCGATTGCAACCCCGGCAGCGGCGCAGGATCAGTCGTCGCAGCAGGCGCAGAACGATCAGCAAGGGGGCATCCAGCAGATCGTCGTCACTGCACAGAAACGCGCGGAAAACGTGCAGGACGTGCCGATCGCGATCAGTGCGTTTACCGCTTCTGCCCTGAAAGAGCGCGCGGTTGGCGACGTTGCGAACCTTTCGTCCATCTCGCCCAACGTCACGCTCGATTCCTCCACCCCGTTTTCCGGGTCCTCGGCGGTACTGGGCGCATCGATCCGCGGCATCGGCTCTGCCGACTTCGCGTTCAATATCGACCAGACGGTGGGCGTCTATCTTGATGGCGTTTACCTCGGCCGCTCGGTCGGCGCGAACCAGGATCTTCTCGACGTCGAGCGGATCGAAATCCTGAAAGGCCCGCAAGGCACGCTGTTCGGCCGCAACACGATCGGCGGCGCGATCTCTATCGTCACGCACGATCCGGGCGACACCTTCCGTTTCGTGGGCGACGTGACCACCGGCAGCTACAAGCGCATGCAGGTGCGCGGGACGATGGACGTTCCGCTGGCGACCAACCTGTCCTCCTCCGTGTCGTTCGCGATGATGCGCCGCGACGGATACCAGCATCGAATTCCGTATACTCAGGCCGCGCCCTATTCGGTCGATTCGTTCCAGAACTTTGCGGCGGCCGGATACAATAACAACGGCAACCGGCAAGGTGGCGACGACAGCTGGAGCGCGCGCGCCAAAATCAAGTACGATACCGATCACTTCAAGGCGACATTCGCGTTCGACTATACCAACGTCGATCAGGAATCGACGGCGAACAGCCTGCTGGCGACGACCGAGATGGTGCCGGGACCGTTCGGGGGGCTTGCGGCCAATGACGTCCCGGGTACGGCACTCGATCCTAGTCCAACATCACCAACGGGCTTCCTGTTCGCGGGCCTTTATAACTTCTGCGTCACGTCAACCGCTGCGCAGATCGCCGCGCGCAACGCCGGGAACCTGTGCGGACCGCGTACCGGGGTAAATGGGTTCAACACGCTTCCGGCTCTGGCTGGCGCGGCGATTCCCGGGCCGGGCAATCCGAACCCTCTGATGGTATACAACAGCCGGTTCGTCACGGGTAATCCCGATACGACTTATGCCAACGGCAACAATTATTCGAAGGTCAGGCAGCACGGTTTCACGCTGACACTTGAAGACGACGTCACCGACAGTTTCCAGATCAAGTCGATCACGGCTTATCGCCAAGTGGACTTCAACGCCGGTGTCGATCTCGACGGGTCGCCGATGAACTTCCTTCAGACCAGCTTCACCGTGAAGCAGCACCAGTGGAGCCAGGAACTCCAGCTAAATGGCTCGGCGCTGGGCAACCGCCTTAAGTACACACTCGGCGGGTACTTCTTCAACGAAGTCGGCGGGCTGCACGACTATGTGACCTTCGCCGACGGATTGCTGCAGGTTGACGGACCGGGGCGGATCAACACGGTGTCCTACGCCGCCTACGGTCAATTGGACTTCCGCGTGAATGACCTCATCGGACTGACCTTGGGGGGGCGCTACACGCGCGAGGACAAGAACTACTATGGTGGCCAGGCCGACGATAACGGCTTCAACTACAAGCTGTTCAATTGTCCTGCCGCAGGTGGCTTGCCGACCGCCGCATGCGGCGCGGCGCTGGGCTTCCCGATCAACAACAACTATGCTGCCTATTTCCTCAACGGGTCCAATGCCTATGGCTCGAACCTCGGGTCGCTGGCGACCCTGCTCGACTATTATCCCAATAGTCCGAACAGCGCGAAGTTCAGCAACTTCTCGCCCAAGGCGGGTATCCAGATTCATCCGACCGACCGGGTGATGATCTACGGCACCTGGTCGCGCGGCTACCGCTCGGGCGGCTGGACCACGCGCCTTTCGAACCCGTTGCTCGTCGCGCCGACATTCGGCCCCGAAAAGGCGGAAAGCTTCGAAGTTGGCGTCAAGTCGCAGATCCTCGACCGCAAGCTGCAACTCAACCTCGCGGCGTTCACCACCCGCTACAAGGGCATCCAGCTGAACCAGCAGATCGGCGTCTCTCCGACGGTCGCGAACCTGGGTATCGCGCAGATCAAGGGCTTCGAAGTCGAGATGGTTGCCGCGCCGACCCGCGCGCTGACGATCAACGGTTCCGTCGGCTACCTGGACGCGCACTTCAGCTATATCTGCGGTGAAAGCGGAACGCCCCAATCGTTCTGCGCGGGGAACTCGGCCTATGTTCCCACAAATCCGTTCCAGGCGGGCATTTATGCCGGCGCTCCGCTGCCGAAGGCGCCTGAATGGAAGTTCAATATCTCGCCACGGCTCGAGGTTCCGGTGGGTATCGGAAACGTCGTCTTCCTGCTCGACTACACGCATACCAGCAGTATGCGGAACGATACCGAAGGCACGTTCCTGCTGATGCGCCAGCCGACCGACATCCTGAACGGAAGCATAGCCTTCACGCCGGACAGCGGCCACTGGAACCTCACCGTTGGCGGAACGAACATCACTGACCAGCGCTATATTATCACCGGACAGGCGCAGATCGCCGGCGGCGAGATCTACGGCACCTACAACCGTCCGGCAGAGTGGTATGCGCGCCTAGGCGTGAAGTTCTGACCACTCTGCTCAATTCGGGGCGGGCCATGTTCCCCTTGGTCCGCCCCACCTGAAAGGAAGGATCAATGGCGGAAGCCGCGCACACCGAGTTCTGGAAAGACATAAAACCGGTCGAAAAGGTATTCCGCGAAGGCGGTCTGCCCGAAGTCTATATGCCCAAGATCGCCGAGGGAGACGAGCGATACTGGGTGCCGATCAGCGAGACGGTGTTTTCCAAGCCGGTGTGGATCAGCCCGGCCAAGAACATGTGGGCCGACGTGCTGATGAGCAAGGCCGCCGGGCTGGTGAACCGGCATTATCATCCGCACCCGATCTGGGCCTACACGATCAGCGGCAAGTGGGCCTATCTCGAACACGACTGGACCGCGACGGCAGGCGATTTCATTTATGAGACGCCGGGCGAAAGCCATACTCTCGTCTGTTACGATCATCCCGATCCGATGAAGGTGTTCTTCGTCGTGTCCGGTCCATTGATGTGGCTTGACGACGACGGGAACACGACCGGCCATTTCGACGTGTTCGATTACATGGCCGCCGCCCGCGAACATTACGACAAGGTCGGCATCGGTGCCGACTATGTCGATACGTTGATCCGCTGAAAAAGGACATTTCGATGGATACCGTGATGAAGGCACCGCCCTCGAGCAAGGCCGAGATTGTCAACGTGCCATGGGCGCACCGCGCATTGGTCGACCGGCTCAGCCCGGGCGGCCGCTATATCGATGCGCAGACCGATGTGGACAGCCCGTGGGTGCCGTTTGGTGACAGCGCCGCGATCAAGCACCTGGCGTTTGACGTGCGGCAGGGCATATTCTCCAACATCCTGTGGATGAAGGGGCCGGGCGTCGTCGGCACGCACCTTCATCGCGGCACGATCGTTATGGTGTGTCTTGAAGGCAGCGTCCGCTATCTCGAATACGATTGGGTGGCATCGCCTGGCGGGCTGATCCTGGAAGTGCCGGGCGAAAGCCACACGCTGGTCACCGACCACCCCGATGGCGTGAAGCTGTTCGGCTGGATGCAGGGACCGATCGAGTTCTATGACGAGAACGCGAACTTCGTGGAAACGGCTGACGTCTGGTGGTTCATCAACCACTACGAGACCTATTGCCGCGAGAACGGCATTGCCATCAACGAGAAGCTCTACCTTTAAGGGAGAAGGCGACATGGCAACAATGTCAGCGCCCCCTTCGGGCGCATACAAGATCGTCGACGTTCCTGAACTCTACGGCGACCTGATCCGCGCCAAGGGGATCGAGGGAACATATGTCGGCGCCTCGGAAGAAGAGAGTCCCTGGGTTCCCTTCGGTGACAATGCCGCGATCCGGCACCTGGCGTTCGACGTGCGCGAGAACATCTACGTCAACATCCTGTGGATCAAGGGGCCGGGCGTGATCGGCACGCACAAGCACCGCGGACGCGTGTGGGCGGTGGGGCTGGAAGGTTCGTTCCGCTATCTCGAATACGACTGGGTCTGCCGCCCCGGCGAGTTCATTACCGAGACGCCCGGTACCGCGCACACGCTGGTGACGGACGATCCCAAGGGGATGAAGGCGCTGTTCCACATGCAGGGGGCGAACGAGTTTTTCGACGAGGACGGCAACCACGTCGAAACGCTCGACGTGTGGTGGTTCATGAACCACTACGAAAGCTACTGCAAAGAGCACGGCATCAAGATCAACCCGCAGCTCTACCTCTGACGATGGCCGAGGAACGCACACCCGTTCCCGCGCTTTCCGCCGCGCCGCGTGGCACATATCTGCGCAATTGCTGGTATGTTGCCGCGTGGGCGGACGCCTTGGCGGACGAGCCGCTTCAGCGCACGTTCCTTGAAGAACCGGTCGCGCTGTTTCGCGATGGCGATGGCGTTGCTCATGCGGTGGAAGGCCGCTGCCCGCACCGCTTTGCGCCGCTGGGGCACGGCTGCGTTTCGGACGGCGCGCTGCAATGCCCCTATCACGGGTTGCGCTTCGACGGGACAGGGGCCTGCGTGCACAATCCGCATCCCGGCGGCCATCTCCCCGACGCGCGGCTGAAGGTCTATCCGCTGGTCGAACGACACGCGCTGCTGTGGATCTGGATGGGTGATCCGGCAAAGGCGGATGCGGCGCTGATTCCCGATTTCGGCTGGCTGGCCGATCCGAAGTGGGAAGCGGTGAAGGGCGCGACACGGGCCGAAGGGCATTACGAGCTTTATTCGGACAATATCCTTGATCTTTCCCACGCCAATTTCGTCCATCCCGCGCTGGTCGCGGGTGCGTTCACCGAGGGCGAGCGGCGTTTCTGGCAGGATGGCGATAGGGTCCATTCCGAATACGTCCACCTTGAAGACTACCTGTCCGAAGGCATCTCTGCGATCGTCGGCAAGGAGGGCGTGAAGCAGGACTTTTACGGCCAGGTCGACTGGCATGCGCCCGCCGTGCTCTATTTCGATTTCCGCACGGGCGATCCCGGCACCCCGCGCGAGGAATGCCTGTTGCTGCCCTCGCTCCACGCCTTCACGCCCGAAACGCCCGATACCACGCATTACGTGTGGGCGACGGCGCGCGATTTCGCTCTGGGAAACGAGGAGTTTGCCGCCGTGATGCGCGGCGCGCTGGAATATGCTTTCGAATACGAGGACATGCCGATCATCCGCGACAGCCACCGGCTGATGCGGGGCGGGGATTTCTGGGCATTGAAGCCATTGATCCTTGGCGGTGACGGCGGCGGGGTGCGCGCGCGGCGCATGCTGCAACGCCTGATAGAGCGCGAGCGGCAGGAACAGGCCGCCGCCTGAAAACGCCGCGCACGAGAGGATGGAAATGGCGACGTTGGACAAGTTCGACGTTACGGGCCGCTCGGCGCTCGTGACAGGGGCCGCATCGGGCATAGGGCTAGCTTATGCGGAGGCGATGGCCGAAGGCGGCGCGAAAGTGACGCTGGCGGATATCGATATCGAAGGCGCAGAGCGCGAGGCGGAGAGGCTGCGCGGCGAAGGCCATGACGCGCGCGCGGCCGCGCTCGACGTGTCTGACGAGGAAGCGACAGGTCGCGTGTTCGATGAACACGATGCGGCATATGGCGGGCTGGACATCGCTTTCGCCAACGCGGGCATCGATACGGGCGCGGGGTTCTGGAACCCGGGCGGGTATCGCAACCCGGATGGCCAGGTGGATACCTACGATCCCAAGCGCTGGGACAAGTCGATCGCGGTCAACCTTTCGGGCATTTTCTATACCGTGCATCACGCGGTGCGGATCATGAAGAAGCCGGGCCGCGCCAATGGCCGCACCGGTGGTTCCGTGATCTGCACCGCCTCCAACGCGGGGCTTGTTACCGAACCGATCGTGGGCCTGCCCTATATGCCCGCCAAGGCCGGCATCCTGCACATGGTGCGCGCGCTGGGGCTGGAACTGGCCGAGTTCGGCATTCGCGTGAACGCCATTGCTCCGGGGCCGTTCGTCACCAACATCGGCGGTGGCTGGGTCAAGAACGATCCGGTGGCGCGCAAGGCGTGGGACGCGATCGTGCCGCTGGGCCGCATGGCGGAACCGGACCAGATCAAGCCGCTGGCGCTGCTGCTGGCATCCGATGCGTCCGATTACATGACGGGAAGCCACGCGGTGATCGACGGCGGCATGATGCTGGGGAAATACCAGTGAAGCCGCCCCGCGATCCGATCGCCGGCAGTGCGACAATCGTGACCGGCAGAGGCCGGACGCCCCATTGAGGAGAGAGACATGCGCGCCGCCGTTATGCAGGGGCTGCACAAGCCGCTGGTCCTGAAAACGCTGGACGACCCGACGCCGGAAGTGGGCGAAGTCGTGGTCAAGGTCGGCCGTTGCGGCATTTGCGGCTCGGACCTGCATATGACCGAGGACGAGGCTTACGGGCAGGGACCGGGATCGGTGCTGGGCCATGAGTTCGCGGGCGAAGTCGTCGCGCTGGGCAAGGGCGTGGAAGGTTTTGCCACGGGCGACTTCGTCTCTGTCATCCCGCTGATGAGCTGCGGCAAGTGCGCGGCCTGCAAGGCGGGTGAGGTTGCCTGGTGCGAAACCTTCGGCCTGCAGGGCGGCGGCTATGCCGAATACGCGGTGACGCGGCCAAACCAGTGCGTGAAGCTGCCGAAATCCGCCAGCATTGCCGACGGCGCGATTATCGAGCCGCTGGCGGTCGCGCTGCACGGACTGAACATGAGCGCGATGCGAACCGGCGACCGCGTGCTGATCCTTGGCGCGGGGCCGATCGGCCTTGCGGTCGCCTTCTGGGCGCGGCGGCACGGCGCGGGGCGCGTTGTGGTGCAGGACATCGCCGAATTCCAGCGCGAACGGGCGCTGGAGATGGGCGCGCACGATTTCGTGGTCGATGCGGCCGATCCCGTCGGCAGCGCCGAACGCGCGCTGGGCGGCAAGGCGGACATCGTATTCGAATGCGTGGGCATTCCCGGCCTGATCGCGCAAGCGGTGGAACAGGTGCGCAATCGCGGCACGATCCTGCTGCTGGGGCTTTGCACCCGGCCCGACACGTTCAATTCGTTCGCCATGCTGTCAAAGGAAGTGCGCCTTGTAACGTCTGCCTTCTTCACCCGGCAGGAATACGAAGCGGCGCTCGACGCGCTCGATTGCGGAGCGGCAGAGCCGCGCCACCTTGTTACCGACACCATCTCGCTCGCGTCGACGCCCGACGTGTTCGAAAGCCTGAAGAAGCGCACGCACCAGTGCAAGGTGCTGATCGACCCGACCGCCTGAGGAGACAGACCATGAACCCGGTAGAGCAGGCCGTGTGGGACTGCATGAAGCCCACCGAGGCGCTTTACGAAGCGACCGGCAACCCGCTCCACAAGGCGATCGTGCTCAATTTCTGGCGTCACGTCCATCTTGAGGGCGCCGGAATGTTCGATGACATCTGCAATGACGAGATGATGGTCGAACACCCGGTCTATCGCGTCAGTTGGGGAGACAGTCCCGCCGTGGTCGAAGGGCGCGACGGGGTGAAGGCTTTCTACAACAGCGTTGGCGAAGCCGTGCTGTGGCATTCGGATGACCGGATCGCCGTGGCCGACTGGGGCATCTGCGACGAGATTACCTTTCACCAACTTGCGAAAGGCTCGGATTTGCAGGCCATCGGCTACACGGTGGACAAGGCGGACGGGCTCTATCACGTTTCCAGCCGGCAGGCCTTCATCTGGCCCTATGACGGCAAGGCGCGGCTGGCTGGCGAGCATCTTTACGAAGACAAGACCAGCCTGGAGATCGAGGAAGTCGATCCCGCGATGGCGACAACGCCCGCGCGCATCCGGGAAATCCACAAGGCGCAACTGGCGAAGCTGGAAGAGCGGTTCGGTCCCCGGTACTGGGTCTACAAGGGCTGAAAAAGGACTTGCGTTTCAATGGCGATTGAAAGCTTCGAGGGCCGCACCGCCTTCGTCACCGGCGGCGCTTCGGGCATCGGATACGGTATCGTTCACGCACTGGCGAAGCGTGCGTGCTTCGTGGTGATCGCCGATATGCGCGCCGATCACATCGCGGTGGCGCTCGACAAGCTGAAAGAAGCGGGGCTCGACAACCGGGTGGCCGCGGTCGAACTCGACGTTACCGACCGTGACGCCTATGCGCAGATCGCGGAGCGGATGCAGGCCGAACATGGCGGTATAGACATCCTCGTCAACAACGCCGGGGTCGGGCTGGAAGGGCCGCTGACCAGGTCGACCTTCGCCGACTGGGACTTCGGCATGGGCGTGAACCTTGGCGGCGTGATCAACGGCATCCTGACCTTCATGCCGCAGATGCTGGCGCACGGGCGCGGGGGGCATATCGTCAACACATCGTCGCTTGCCGCGACGACGCGGATGCCGGGCTTCCTGGCGATCTATGCCGCCAGCAAGGCGGCGGTGCTGAACATCTCGGAAAACCTGCGGGCGGATCTTGGCGAACACGGCATAGGCGTAACCGCGCTTTTGCCCGGCTGGGTCAAGTCCAACATCCACGAAGCCGCGAAGAACCGCCCCGCGCACTTGCGGGAGAACAGCGGCTTTGCCGAAAGCGAAGCAAAGCTGGGCCATCGGCAGGTGGGCGAGGACTGGATGGAGCCGGAGGACGTGGGCGAACTGGTCGCGAATGCGATCCTGGCGGACGAGCTTTACGTCATCACGCACAACGTCTTTCGCGAACAGATGGAAGAAAAGTGCCGCGTGCTGCTGGAGGCGGTGCCGGACTGAACCGGCGCCCGAACGCGGCGCAAAAGACCCGGCGGGGGACGGTCAGGCTGAAGCATCCAGCGCCTGCCGGCCGAGTGCGATTGCGCCGGTAATCCCCGCGTCGTCGCCAAGACCCGGCAAGACGATATAGCGTTCCAGACCCGGATCGAGCCTTTCGTTCGCCACATAGCCGCCCAGCAGGACTTCCGCCTGCCTGCGCACAGCGGCGATCAGGCCCGGTGCGTGCATCACCCCGCCGCCATAGATCAGCCGGTCGGGCATGTGCATCAGCACCAGCGTTGCCGCATGTTGCGCGATATAGGATGCGACAAGCTCCACCGCCGTTTCGCGTGCTTCCAGCTTGTCCAGGCTATCCCCCCAGCGGGCGACGATGGCGGGGCCGGCGGCCAGTCCCTCAAGGCAATCGCCGTGGAACGGGCAGCAACCGCCAAAGGGGTCGCGGGCCGGATCGCGGCGCACGGGAATATGACCTGCCTCATAATGCGAAAAGCCCGCCAGCTGTGTGCCCGCCGTGACGACGCCGGTGCCGATGCCGGTTCCGACGGTGGTATAGGCCAGCGTGCGGCATCCGCGCCCCGCGCCTGCCAGCCATTCACCCATGGCCGCGCCGTTGACGTCTGTTTCTATACGCACCGGAACGCCGAATTCGCCCAGCGCATCGTGAAACCGCGCGCCCTGCCAGCCGGGTTTGGGCGTCGCGGTGAAGGTTCCATAGGTGGGAGAGGCCGGATCGATGTCTATCGGGCCGAAGCTTGCCACGCCGAACGCACCGATCGGTCCGTGGCTTGCGCTTGCCGTGCGGAAGAAGTCCGCCATTTCAGCAAAGGTTTCACGCGGATCGCGCGTGGGAATGCGCGTTTCCCGCAGTATCGTGCCGTCCTTGCGGGCGAGGGCGAGCACGAACTTCGTGCCACCCGCTTCGACCGCGCCGATCAGGGCTTCAGCCATCTTCGCCCGGAACCTTTACGCCGGCCATCGCGGCCGCTGCGATCACCAGTGTCCCGGCCGCGAAGGCCATCGTCCAGATCGGCTGGTCGGGGAAGAAATGCTTCATGATCGAGCCCATGACCGTCGCCACCAGCAATTGCGGGATCACCACGAAGACGTTGAACAGCCCCATGTAAATGCCCAGTTTCGCCTGCGGCAGGCTGCTTGCGAGGATGGCATAGGGCATGGCGAGGATCGAGGCCCAGGCGACGCCGATACCGATCTCGCTGACCAGCAGCATGTCGGCGCTGTTGAACACGAAGAAGCTGGCATAACCCGCTGCACCCGCCAGCAGGCAGGCCATGTGTGTCTTCGCCTTGCCGATGCGCCGCGAAAGCAGGGGCAGCAGCGTCATCGCGGCGATTGACGCAACGCCGTTATAGACCGCGAAAAGCACGCCAACCCAGTTGCCGCCATCCTGGTAGGCCGCGCTGGCCGGGTCCGCCGATCCGAAGAAGTTCTGCGCGACGACGGGCGTTGTGTTGATCCACATGATGAACAGCGCCGACCAGCTGAAGAACTGCACCACGGCCAGCCGCTTCATCACCGGCGGCATCCCCGAAAAATCGCCGACGATGGATGCCAGCATGGACGTTTCCCGCCCCGCGCGGGCCAGCAGGATCGCGGCGATGGTCGCCAGGCCATAGGCGGCCAGCAGTCCGGCCAGCAGATAGACTTCCTTTTCCAGCCCCCATCGTTCGACAATGAGGGCGACCGCCACGCCCGCGGCAATCCATGCGAACGCGCCGCCGAAGCCGCGCGCGGCAAGCGCGCCCGTGGTGTGTGCCTCGTCCAGCGCGTCGCCTTCGTGGCTGGTGAAGCGGGCCAGTTCGTCCGGCGCGTATTCCTGCGTGGTCAGCACGGTCCACAGTACGGCGACCAGCAGCGCCGCGCCGCCCGCCCAGAAGCTGAACCGCACGGTATCGGGCACGCCCCCGCCGATCGCGGTGTTCGAGACACCCAGATGATCGAGCACGTAGGGGAATATGGAACCGACGACCGCACCCGCGCCGATAAATGCCGTCTGCACAGCATATCCTGCGGTGTGCTGGTCCTTGCGCAGCATGTCGCCCACAAAGGCACGGAACGGCTCCATGGATACGTTGAGGCTGGCATCGAGCATCCAAAGCAGCAGCGCGGCATAGATCAGTCCGCCCGCCTGCGGCATCGCGACCAGCGCGATGGTGGCAAGGATCGCGCCGCCAAGGAAATAGGGGCGTCGCCGGCCGAAGCGACCCAGCCATGTCCGATCCGACATATGGCCGATGATCGGCTGGACGAGCAGGCCGGTAAGCGGCGCGGCGATCCATAGCGCGGGCAGATCGTCTATGCTGCTGCCAAGTGACTGGAACACGCGGCTCATGTTCGCATTTTGCAGCGCGAAGCCGATCTGGATCCCGAAGAAGCCGAAACTGATGTTCCACAGCCCCCAAAGGGACTGGCGCGGCTTTTCCATTTGCACCCTCTCTGCCGGCCGGTCCGGTATTCCGGCGGCCTTCCATCGTTTTCGGGTCGCACGTCCGCGCCCGTGCGGCAATGCGTGGCGCTGCCGATGTATACGAATACCCGCGCTTCAGCCGCCCGTGCTGCCGCGCACGACTAGCCGTGTGGGCAAGGTGGAAGGGGGGGCGGGGCGATCTTCAATGCTGGCCAGCAGCGTTTCGACCAGCAGTTCACCCGCACCGCGCAAGTCCTGCATCACCGTGGTAAGCGGCGGAGCGGTAAGGCTGGCGGCGGGAATGTCGTCGAAGCCGACGACGGCCACGTCATCGGGCACTTTCAGACCCCTTTCGGCAAGCGCGCGCATTGCGCCGATGGCGATCAGGTCGCTTGCCGCGAAGATGGCGTCAAACGCGATGCCGCTTTCCACCAGTTCGCGCGCGGCGTTGTAGCCCGCTTCTTCGGTGGTGATCGCATCGCGCTGCAAGGCGGGATCGCATTCCAGCCCCGCCGTCGTCACCGCCTTGCACAGGCCGTTATAGCGCGCCTGGAATTCGGGATAGTGCGCGTCCGCCGTGCCGATGAAGGCGATCCGCCGCCGCCCGCGCGCCAGCAGGTGTTCGCCCGCAAGCCGCCCCGCGCCGAAGTTGTCCGAACCGACCGTCGAACCCAGGCTGGCCTCGTCGACCGAACCCCAGCGCACGAAATGGGTTTCCTGCCGTACAAGCTGGCGCAGGCGGGCTTCGTAAACCGCATAGTCACCATAGCCTAGCAGGATCAGCCCGTCGGCGCGGTGGCTGTCCTGGTATCGCTGGTGCCAGTCATCCTCCATCCGCTGGAACGAGATCAGCAGGTCCAGCCCCCGGTTCGCGCAATGGCGGGTGATGGACCCCAGCATGGCCAGGAAGAAGGGATTGATATTGGATTCGTCCGGCGTCGGGTCTTCGAAGAACAAAAGCGCCAGCGTGTTCGAACGCTGGCTGCGCAGTGACGACGCGTTCTTGTCGACCGTGTATCCCAGCTCTCGCGCGATGCGTTCGATCTTTTCGCGCGTGGCTGCGCTGATGGACCGGCTGCCGCGAAGCGCGCGGCTGACGGTCGGCTGCGAAACGCCGGCGAGATAGGCGATATCGAAGCTGGTCGGCTTGTTCGAAGGTTTGCGGCCCATTGCAGTCCCCTGCGCCGCCAGGTCATCGCGCCGGGTCGGCACGGATCATGCTACTCGCATCGCGATTGGTATGCAATTCCATGCGCGCTGTATAATTCAGTGCAAATACAGAAGGTTGTGTGGTGCCTTGGCGGCGTTGCCAAAATGTCGCAACCGGCGCCGCGCTGGCGCAGTATACGTATGCCTCCTTCGGTCACCGCGCTGTCAGCCGTAAGACGCTGCCGACGCGCTTTCCCGCCATAAGGGACCGCGCTTGTGTTTGCCGGCCGATTGGTCCGGCCGGGAGGGAGACTCTGATGACCGATACTTTTGCGGCCCGCCGCGCCTATCCGCTTTCCAGGCAGATGCTGATGGCTGGCGTTGCTGCCGTTGCCGTGGCGGCCGCCACGCCCGCCTTCGCCCAATCGAACACCAATTCGCCGGACACGGCTTCGAGCGATAGCGGTTCCACCGATTCCGGATCGATGAACGAGAGTGCCGCGAACGAGACGGCCATCGTCGTCACCGGTTATCGCCAGTCGGTCGACAACGCGATCAGGGTGAAGAAGAACGCGATCGAGATCGTGGAATCGGTCAGCGCCGAAGACGTGGGCAAGCTGCCGACCAATTCGATCACCGACGCGCTGGCAACCCTGCCGGGCGTGACCGCGCAGCGGCTTGACGGCCGCGCAGACGTTCTGGCGGTTCGCGGCTTCGGCCCGAACTTCACCACCACCACCTTCAACGGCCGCGAAATCGCCACGATCTCGGACGACCGCGGGTTTCAGTACGACCAGATTCCGGCCGAACTGATCAGCCGCGCCGACGTGACGAAAACGTCATCGGCGGACCTGTTCGCGCAGGGCATCGCCGGCACCGTCAACCTGATGACGATCGACCCGCTGGCGCAGGATCACCGCATCCTGTCGATCTCCGGCAAGGTAGAGCGCAACGCCTATTCCAAGGAAGCGCCCGACGTCACCAACTACGGCTATCGCGGCACGATCATCTATGCCGACAAGTTCGCCGACGGCACGCTGGGCATCTCGCTGGGCGGCACGATCCTCTCATCGCCGCAGCAGGAGCGCCAGTACCAGGCGTGGGGTTATCCGACCGACGCGAACGGCAATTATGTGCTGGGTGGCGCCAAGTATTTCGCGACCGGCAATATCCAGGAACGCCAGTCCGGTTTCGGCAGCATCGAATGGCAGCCGAGCGACAAGTTCGAGATGGCGATCGACGGCTTCTATTCGCACTTCAAGACCAAGCAGCAGCAGCGCGGCCTGGAAGTGCCGCTCGCCTGGGGTGCGGGCACGCTCGATCCGGCGTCGGAAGTCGTGACCGGCAACGTGGTTTCGCAGATGACGTATAACAACGAATACGCCGTCCAGCGCAACAACTACAACCGTCGCGACGCCGATACCTACGCCATCGGCTGGAATGGCAAGTATCACTTCAGCGACCGGATCACGTTCACGCTCGACGCGAACTATTCGCGCGCGCACCGCAACGATTATAACCTCGAGACATATACCGGCACCTGCTACAACGCGTACAACAGCACCTCGTCCGCATGCGTACCGGATTCGGTGACTGTCACGCAGCAGCCCAACGGCATCTTCGCGCTGTCGAACACGCTCGACTATACCGATACGAACCAGGAAGTGCTGACCGACCCGCTCGGCTGGGGCTACAACGGCACGTCGCCGGTTGTGCAGGCAGGCTTCCTCAACTCGCCCGATTATGTCGACGAGATCAAGGCGCTGCGCGGCGACCTGCAAGGCAAGACGGGCGGCAGCTTCTTCAATGCCTGGTCGATGGGCGTGCAGTACAGCGACCGCACCAAGACATCGAAGTTCAAGTCGTACTTCCTCAATCCGGGGCCGACGACCGCCGACACCCAGTTGGCGATCCCGTCCGATATCCTGCTCGGTACGGTCAATCCCTTCGGCTTCAACGGCCAGACACTGGCATACGATCCGGTTGCGGCGGCGAACCTGCTGACCAACACATTCGACGATCGCCCGCAATCGACGGTGCGTGACTGGAAGGTGGAAGAAAAGGTGTTGAGCGCATATTTCATGCTCAACATCGACGGCATCGCCGGCAGCCTGCCGATCAAGGGCAACATCGGCGTGCAGGTTGTGCACACCGACCAGTCCTCCACCGGCAATTCGGCGTTCCTCGATACGTCGACCGGCGACGTCACCTATTCGGCGGCATCGGGCGGGGCGAAGTACACCTATGTGCTTCCCAGCGCGACGATGAAGCTGGAATTCGCGCCCAACACCTTCCTGGTCATGGCGGCCTCGCAGGCGATGAGCCGGTCCGAACAGGGCTATGAAGCCGTGCCGTTCCAGATCTCGTACAACACGACCACGGGCGGCACCGGCGGCGCCAGCTTCTCCGGCAATGGCGGCAACCCGGCGCTGCGCCCCTATCTTTCGACTAACATCGACGTGGGCGTGCAGTCCTACTTCGCGCGCGGCCAGGGGCTGCTGTCGGTCAACGCGTTCTACAAGAACCTGACGAACTTCGTGGACCCGGTGGGTGCCTATTTCACCACGATCTCGCAGAGCGCGGCGGACGCGATCTCAGGTGGTCAGGCAGCCAACAACAACGTGCTGGTGACCGTGCCGAACAATGGCGGCACGGGGTATGTCGCGGGCTTCGAGGTCCAGGCGGAAATTCCGCTGCGGGCTATCTCTCCGGCGCTCGACGGGTTCGGCCTGCGTCTGAACGGCACGCACAACATCAGCTCGGTCAGCTTCGCGGATGCGGCGGGCAATATCCAGTCGGTCACCGTGCCCGGCCTTTCCAAGTGGACCGGCGTTGTTACCGGCTACTTCGAGAAGGGCGGTTTCTCTGCCCGCGCGACCTATCAGTATCGTTCCAGCTTCCTTGGTCTTTCGACCACGGTGGAACAGGCCCAGTCGTACAACATCACCAGCGGCGAAGGCATCCTGAGCGCGCAGATCGGGTACGAATTCCAGCATGGTCCGCTTGAGGGTCTGAGCCTGATCGCGACGGGTTCGAACCTGACGAACGCACCGTTCATCAACTACTATTCGAACACCAGCTTGCCGATCAATTACGAGACCTACGGGGCGACGTATTCGATCGGTGCGTCCTACAAGTTTTAAGGTTCCCTCGGGGCGCATCAGGCGGCGCGTCCGGTTTTTGCCGGGCGCGCCGTCTTTTTATCCGGCTATCAACAGGGCTAGAGGAGGGGAATGGAACAGTCGCGCACCATAACCATCGTCGGCGGCGGGACCGCGGGCTGGATGACCGCCGCCACGCTGTCGCGCTATCTGGGCCGTGGCTGGCGCATCGTGCTGGTGGAATCGGAAGAAATCGGCACGGTGGGCGTCGGCGAAGCGACGATCCCGCAATTGCAGATATTGCACCGCGCGCTGGGCATCGACGAGGACCAGTTCCTCTCCCGCTGCAACGGCACCTACAAGCTGGGGATAGAGTTTGCCGGGTGGGGCGATGCGGACAGCCGCTATATCCATGCTTTCGGAGAGATCGGTCGCCCGCTGGGGCTGGTGCCGTTCCACCATTACTGGCTGCGCAGCCGGGGCAAGGCCGCTTTCCGCGCGCTTGATGCTTATTCGCTGAACGCCGTCGCCGCCTATGCGGGCCGGTTCCAGCGCGGCGCGCCGCAAGGCCGCGCGCCGCTGGGCGGGCTGGGCCACGCCTATCATTTCGACGCGTCGCTCTATGCCCGCTTCCTGCGTGAATATGCCGAAGCGCGCGGCGTTATGCGGATCGAGGGGCGCATCGTCGATGTCGCGCTCGACGGCGAAAGCGGCAATGTGACCGGCGTAACGCTGGCCGGTGGCGAACGCATTGGCGGCGACCTTTTCGTCGATTGCTCCGGCTTTCGCGGTCTGTTGATCGAACAGGCGCTGGGCACGGGATACGAGGACTGGACCCGCTGGCTCCCGTGCGACGGTGCGATTGCCGTGCAATGCGCGCGCACCGATCCGCTGCTGCCGTTTACGCGATCCACCGCGCGCGAGGCAGGCTGGCAGTGGCGCATCCCGCTGCAGACGCGCACCGGCAATGGTCATGTCTTCTGCAGCCGGTTCATGGAAGCGGACAAGGCGCAGGACGTGCTGCTGGCGAACCTTGACGGAGCGCCGGTGACTGAGCCGCGTCTGCTGCGCTTCACCACCGGGCGGCGCAAGCGGTTCTGGCATCGCAATGTCGTGGCGCTGGGTCTTGCGGCGGGGTTCATGGAGCCGTTGGAATCGACCAGCATCCACCTTGTCCAGTCCGGCATAGAGCGGTTGCTCAGGTTCTTGCCCGGCTCTGACCTGCGCGATGCGGATGTTGATGCGTTCAACGCGCAGACCGTATTCGAATACGAAGCGGTGCGCGACTTTCTGATCCTGCATTACAAGGTCAACCGCCGGGCGGAACCGTTCTGGCGCGCCTGCGCGGAAATGCAGGTGCCAGACAGCCTGGCCGCAAAGATCGACCTGTTCGAAGCGAACGGTCGCATCACCCGCTTCAATGAAGAACTTTTCGCGGAAGTCGGCTGGCTGCAGGTCATGGCCGGGCAAGGCCTGAAGCCCGCCGGGCATCACCCGTTGGCAGACCAGCCCACCGATGCCGAACTGGCGGAGTTCCTGTCGCTTCTGGCGAACGGTGTTGCGCAGCAGGTTGGCGCGATGCCAACGCATTTGGACTTCATCGCGCGGCACAGCCCTGCGGCCCTAGCCTGATCTGACGCCGCTCTTCAGGTCGGGACGCCCATCAGGAACGTGTTGACGGTAAGCCTGCCAAACCGTGGATCGGCGGAAAAGCTGGCGTCCGGCGCTATGTCTGCGCAGTGCAGCGACTGTCCGCGATAGATCAGCGCGCGGTTGAAGCGACCCTCGAACCGGGCGATGCGTTCGAAAACCGGCGTGTCTCCCGCGATATAGGCGGGGCCGGGCATCCCGTTTTCCGCCACATCGCGGCGAAGCGCGGTTTCGTATTGCCCTAGCCGGTCCTTGTCGACGGTTTCGAACCCGGTTGCGCGATGGCGATAGAACGCGGTGCCGCTGCCTTCGCATCCGCCAAGGAAATGCAGCAGGGCCAGCCGCTCAGGCTCGCAGCCGTCGAAATGGGGCAGGCGCTGGATCGGGCGAAGCTGCGCGGGCGAGGTGGTGACCAGCGAATACATCGCTTCGATCAGCCCCAGGTCGGCGTTTACACCGAACGTCTGCGCGATCGCTTCGGCCACCGGCGCGACGAAGGTGGCCACGCGCGGCGTCGGAACGGCGGCGCGCAGGCCGGGATAATACGGCCCCATCGGCCCGAAGCGCAGCGCGGCAGCCTCTTGCGCCAATGCTTGCGGATCGGGGACAAACGCGTCGATCACGATAACCGGCTGCGCTTCCGCGCCGATGGTTTCGATGGAGATGTGTCGCCCCGCGTGCATGGCGGCATAGTGCGTTCAAACCGGCGTAAGTTCCAGCGCCCTTGGCCTGCGCGACTATCGGCGCATCGACGCAGAATCGCTACATTCATGATATTGAATATAAAGCGTTTCGCTGCCGCTTCCGGTGCGCCGGGCCGGGGTGCGCGGCGGTAGGGGAGGTATACGTATTCGTCGCCAAATCGGACGCAAAGCTGGCAAAAGGGCAGGCGAGGAGAGGGTATTGCCTGGCACCAGCGAAATGAAATTCGGCCATGGGCTTTTCGAAGCGTCGGTCTTGGCCGGTCCGGCCACGCCGCCTGCGCCTGCTGCTGCGCGGGGTGCGCCGCAGGTTGGCGCTCTGCGGTCTCACCCGCGCGGTCGGTTTGCCGGCGTGTGCCGCGGAATGGCCGGTGCGCCCGGACCGGCGCGCGTCGTTTTTTCTTCCCCAGGCTTCGCGGTCCGCGCCGCCCGGCCTTGAGACAGACGGATTCCATGAACGAACAGCCCGCCATTTCAGCCGTGCCGGCTTCCACCGATCTGCCCTGGTGGAAGGGCGCGGCGATTTACCAGATCTATCCGCGCAGCTTTCTCGATTCCAACGGGGACGGAATCGGCGATCTGCCGGGTATTGCCGCGAAGCTGGATTATGTCGCCTCACTGGGCGTCGACGCGATCTGGATTTCGCCGTTCTTCACCTCGCCGATGGCCGATTTCGGCTATGACGTGGCCGACTATCGCGGTGTCGACCCCATCTTCGGCACGCTGTCCGATTTCGACGCACTGGTGCGCCGCGCGCACGAGCTGGGACTGAAAGTCACCATCGACCAGGTCTATGCCCACACGTCCGACAGGCACGCCTGGTTTGCCGAGAGCCGCGAAAGCCGCACCAACGGCAGGGCCGACTGGTACGTGTGGGCGGATGCGAAGCCCGAGGGGGCGCCCCCCAGCAACTGGCAATCCGTGTTCGGCGGGCCGGCGTGGACGTGGGACGCGCGGCGCGGGCAGTATTACCTGCACAATTTCCTCAGCGCCCAGCCGCAGTTGAACGTGCATGAGCCCGCAGTGCAGGATGCGCTGCTGGATGTGGCACGTTTCTGGCTGGATCGCGGGGTAGACGGGTTCCGGCTCGATGCGCTGAACTTCGCGATGCACGATCCGCTGCTTCGCGACAATCCGCCCGCGCCGGACGATGGCAAGCCGCGCACGCGTCCGTTCGATTTCCAGCTTCACACCTACAACCAGTCGCACGCCGATATCCCGGCGTTTATCGAGCGCATTCGCGCGCTGTGCGACGGATATGGCGCGGTGTTCACGGTGGCAGAAGTGGGCGGCGCGGATGCGGACCGCGAAATGAAGCTGTTCACCGCCGGGGAACGCCGGCTGAACTCCGCCTATGGGTTCGATTTCCTTTATGCGGACCGGATCGGCCCCGCGCTGGTCGCCCGCGCAATCGATAACTGGCCGGACGAGCCCGGCACCGGCTGGCCGAGCTGGGCATTCGAGAATCACGATGCCCCGCGCGCGCTGTCGCGCTGGATCGACGCGGCGGACCGCGATGCCTTTGCGCGGATGAAGGCGCTGTTGCTGGGGGCGTTGCGCGGCAACGTGATCCTCTATCAAGGCGAAGAACTGGGTCTGACGCAGGTGGATATCCCCTTCGACAGGCTGCAAGACCCCGAAGCGATCGCCAACTGGCCGCTTACCCTGTCGCGCGATGGCGCGCGCACGCCGATGCCGTGGCAGGCGGACGCGGTGCAGGCAGGGTTCACGGCGGGCGAGCCCTGGCTGCCGCTGGGCGATGAGAACATCGCGCGCGCGGTGGACCGGCAAGAGGCCGATCCGGATTCGCTGCTGGCGTGGACGCGCAAGGTTCTGGCCCTGCGCCGCGCGCATCCGGCCTTGCGGATCGGCAGCGCGAAAGTGCTGGAAGCATCCGGCAATGTCCTGGCGATAGAGCGCGAGGCTGACGGCGACCGCATCCTGTGCGTGTTCAACATCGGGCCTGCCGGCGCGCGCTGGGAACCGGCCGATGCGCAAGGCTGGGACGTGCTTCTGGAAACAGGAAGCGTAACCGGCTGGTCCTTCGGCGGCTATGGCGCACTCGTCGCGCGCCGTCGCGCGGGTTAGGCACACGGCATGAACGGCACGCAGACCAACCCTTCCGCCAGCGGCCAGCCTGATGCCCTTCGCAGCATCGCGGTGATCGGCGGCGGTTCTGCAGGCTGGATGGCGGCGGCGGCGATTGCCAACGCGGTTGGCCGGTCGATCGCGGTAACGCTCGTCGAATCCGAACAGATCGGCACGATCGGCGTGGGCGAAGCGACGATCCCGCCGATCAAGATGTTCAACGCCCAGCTTGGCATTGCAGAGGCGGATTTCATCCGCGCCACGCAGGGCAGCTTCAAGCTGGGGATCGAGTTCGTCGGCTGGGGAGGGGCGGACTGCCGCTATTTCCACCCGTTCGGAACGTATGGCGCCGATTTCGACCGCGTGCCGCTGCACCATTACTGGGTGCGCGAACACTTGCGCGGTAAGGGCGCCCCGATCGACGACTGGTCGATGTGCTGGGCGCTGGCGCGCGAAAACCGTTTCGGTCCGCCCAATCCGAACCCGCGCGTCGTCCATTCCACGCACGATTATGCCTATCATTTCGATGCCGGGCTCTATGCGAAGCTGCTGCGCCGCTATTCCGAAGATCGCGGGGTCACGCGCATAGAAGGACGGATCACCTCGGTCCGGCGCGACGGGGAAACCGGCAATGTCGCTTCCGTCACGCTGGCGGACGGGCGGGAGGTTGCCGCCGATTTCTTCATCGATTGCACCGGCTTTGCCGGGTTGCTGATCGAAAAGACGCTGGACGCAGGGTACGAGGACTGGACGCATTGGCTGCCCTGCGATCGCGCGGCCGCGATGCCGAGCGAGAACGTGGGGCCGCTTACGCCCTACACCCGCTCAACCGCGCATCGGGCGGGCTGGCAGTGGCGCATTCCGTTGCAGCACCGCATGGGCAACGGCCACGTTTATTGTTCGGCCCGTCTGAGCGACGACGAGGCGGTAAATACGCTGCTGTCCAACGTGGAAGGCCAGCCGCTGGGCGATCCGCGCCTGCTGCGCTTCACCACCGGCAGGCGGCGCAAGACGTGGGTGCAAAACGTGCTCTCGCTGGGGCTGGCGGCGGGCTTCATGGAGCCGCTGGAATCGACCGGCCTGCACCTGGCCCAAAGCGGCATCAACCGCTTCCTGCTGCTGCTGCCAGATCGCGGCCATGACCCGTTGCTGGCAGAGGAATACAACCGCCTGACCGCGCTGGAATACGAACGCATCCGCGATTTCCTGATCCTCCACTACGCGGCGAACACGCGCGACGAGCCGTTCTGGAAGGCCTGTGCGGCGATGGCGGTTCCGGACGAGCTTTCATACAAGATCAGGCATTTCGCAAAGAACGCGCGGCTGGTTTCGCGCGACGACGAACTGTTCCGCAATCCGAGCTGGCTGGCGGTATTCGTGGGGCAGGGCGTGATCCCCGAAAGCTATGACCGGCTGGCCGATGCGCGGCCGCAGGTGGATGGCGCGGCGATGCTTGGCCGTTTGCGCGACATGATGCGCGATGCGGCGCGAACCTTCCCGACGCATGACGATTATATCGCGCAGCATTGCGCGGCTTCGCCGATCCCCGCCGCATCCGATGTCCGCTGATATCCCCTCCGTTCGCGAAACCGGGGCGACAGAGCGCGCGCGGTTCGAGGCGGAGATCGTCCCCGCCGGCGAGCCGGTGGCGCTGCGCGGGCAGGTTTCCGGCTGGCCGCTCTGCGCGCTGGCGGGCGACAGCGACGAGGCATTCTGCACGTACCTGACGGCGCGCGCCAACGATCGCCCGGCGCAGCTTTGGGCCGGTCCTTCCGGCATGCGTGGACGCTATGGCTGGTCGGCCGGTCTTTCGGGCGAGAACTTCGAACGCAAAATGGCGCCGCTTGCAACGATCTGCGAGCTTTTGCTGCGCTCTACCCGCGAAGCCGATGCCCCGGCGATGTTCGCCGGCGCGGTTAATCTAGACGAGCACGCGCCGGACCTGTTGCCCGACCTTGCCATTCCGCTGCTCGATTCCGCGCGGCACAGGCTGACGTCGCTGTGGATCGGGAATCCGGGGCGCACCGCCGCGCATTGGGACTTGCCCGACAACCTTTCCTGCGTGGTGCGGGGAGAGCGGCATTACCTGCTGTTTCCGCCCGAACAGGTGGGCAATCTCTATGTCGGCCCCATAGACCGCACGCTGGCCGGCCAACCGACCAGCATGGTCGATTGCGAAAATCCCGATTTCGAACGCTTCCCGCGTTATCGCGAAGCGCTGGCCCATGCGCGCGAGGCGGTGCTGCAACCGGGCGACGCGCTGTTCATTCCCTCCATGTGGTTCCACCAGGTAATCTCGACCGCGCCGCTGGGCGCGCAAGTGAACTTCTGGTGGCGCGAGAACGACGCCGAGACGCTCTCTCCGCAATCGACCCTGCTGCACGCGTTCCTGACCCTGCGCGACCTGCCGGAGCGCGAAAGGAAGGCGTGGCGGGCGTTCTTCGATCATTATGTGTTCGGCGATCCCGAACAGGCGGCTGCGCATATTCCCGAAGCGGCACGCTCGATACTCGGGCCGATCGGCTCGCAGGAACAGCTCAAGCTGGCCGAGCAACTCGTGAGCGAGCTTGTCGGCTGGCACAACCGTTTGCTTGGCAGCCGCAAGGACGGCTGACAGTCCCGCTTCCCATTCGATCCCATTGCCCGCAAGCGGGCCGCAACAGGAGCTTCGATCCCGTGACAACCCTTCTTTCCGCCGTGCGCAAGACCGCAACGCTGGGCGCCGCGGCCGCGTTTGCCTTGCCGTTGGCCGCATACGCGCAGGACGCGCAACCTTCCGTCACCGCTACATCGCCCGACGGATCGATAGTGCTGACCGTTTCCACCGATAACGACCAGCGGCCGACCTACTCGATCTCGCGCAAGGGCAAGCTGCTGATCGCGCCATCGAAGCTGGGTTTCCTGCTGACCGACGCCATCGCGATGGAGCGCGGATTTGCGATCACCGGGTCCGAAAAGGCGAGCGCCGATACAACCTGGGAGCAGCCCTGGGGCGAAAGCCGCTATGTGCGCGACCACCACAACGAGATTCTGGTCCACTTCAAGCAGTCGGCCGACTGGGGCGGGCGCCTGATGGACGTGCGTTTCCGCCTGTTCGATAACGGCGTGGGCTTCCGGTACGAGATACCGAAGCAACCGGCGATGACGACGATGAACATCGCCGACGAAATCACCGAGTTCGACGTCGCTTCCAAGGGAACCGCGTGGTGGATTCCGGGCGGGGAGTGGAACCGGTACGAGCAGATCTATCAAAAGACGCCGATCGATTGCGTGTCCACCGCGCATACGCCGGTGACGATGCGGCTGGACGACGGCACGCACCTGTCGTTCCACGAAGCGGCGCTGGTCGATTATTCGGGATATTGGCTGAAGCACGTAACCGGCGGACTGTTCCGCACCACACTCGCCCCGTCGCCCGACGGTCCGCGCGTAAGCCGCAAGCTGCCGTTCGACACGCCCTGGCGCACGATCCGCATCGCGCCCGATGCCGCCGGGCTGGTGGAGAACAACCTGGAGCTGAACCTCAACGAACCCAACAAGGAAGGCGACGTTTCGTGGTTCAAGCCGATGAAATACGTCGGCATCTGGTGGGGCATGATCACCGGCAAGTGGACCTGGGCCGAAGGGCCGAAGCATGGCGCAACCACCGAACGCGCGATGAAGACGATCGACTTCGCGGCAAAGCACCACTTCGGCGGGGTGCTGGTGGAAGGCTGGAACAGGGGCTGGAACGGCAACTGGCTGGGCCATGGCGACCAGTTCAGCTTTACCAGGGCGACGCCCGATTTCGACCTGGACAAGGTTGCAGCCTATGCGAAGAAGAAGGGCGTGCAGCTTATCGGCCATAACGAAACCGGCGGCGATATCGCGAACTATGAAGCGCAGATGGAAGATGCCTTCAGGCTTTATCACTCGCTGGGCATGAACTCGGTCAAGACCGGCTATGTCGCGGATGCGGGCGGGATCAACGCACCGGGCGACAAGCCGGGCACGATCAAGATGGAATGGCACGACGGGCAGCGTAACGTCGAACATCACCTGAAGGTGGTGAAGATGGCCGCCAGGTATCACATCGCCATCGACAGCCACGAACCCGTGAAGGACACGGGCCTTCGCCGCACCTATCCCAACTGGATCGATCGCGAAGGCGCGCGGGGCATGGAATATAACTCGTGGGGCAAGTTCGCCAATCCGCCGGGGCACGAAGCGACGCTGGTCTATACCCGGATGCTTTCGGGGCCGATGGACTTCACGCCGGGCGTGCTGACGCTGGAGGGCGCGAACGGCGTGCCGATGGCCTCTACGCTGGCCAAGCAGCTGGGGCTCTATCTTGCGATCTATTCGCCGATCCAGATGGCCGCGGACTTCACCGATAACCTGGCGAAGTTCCCGAAAGAGCTGGATTTCATCTCCAGGGTTCCGGCCAACTGGTCGGAAAGCCATCTGATCGCCGGCAGCGTGGGCGAATACGCGATCTTCGCGCGCAAGGACCGCAACAGCGATGACTGGTACCTGGGCGGCGTGAACGATGCGGACCAGCGCACGCTGACGCTGAACTTCGATTTCCTCGATCCGGGCAAGACCTATACCGCCACGATCTACAAGGACGGCGAGGGGGCAACCTATCTGACGGATGCGCGCCACAGGATCGCAATCGAAACCCGCACGTTCCGCAAGGGCGATACCTACAAGCTGTGGCTGGCCCCCGGCGGCGGCGCGGCCATCCGGCTGCATCCGGGCAAGTAATCGGGCAGCGATTTGAGATCCAGGGCCGGGGTGTCCGGAGGCTAGTCCGGGCACCCCTTTTGGTCTCATGCGTTATGCCCTTGGAAGAGGGCGCGGTTCTTCGCATACTTATGCGACGTGCAAGCCCGGCCCCAAGCGGCTATCCGGCGATCCGAGCGAGCAGGCACGCGCAGTACGGATCGCCGCTCCACCAAGGGAGAAGCGCTGGTTATGAACGACGGAAGTTCCTCCGCCCTGCTGCTGTTCGGCGCCACTGGCGACCTTGCGCGGCGCATGTTGCTCCCCTCGCTCTATGCGCTGCACGAGGACGAGCTGATCCGTCCCGGCCTGCGCATCGTCGGCACGGCCCGGTCCGAACACAGCGACGAGGAATTTCGCGAGATGGCGAAAGCCGCGCTCGACGAATTCCTTCCCGCGGACCGCAAGGACGATGCGAAGCTTGGCACGTTCCTGAAGCGCCTGTCCTACCAGGCGCTGGACGCATCGACGATCGAGGGTTTTGACGACCTCGCGAAGAAGGTGGGCGATACCTCTGGCGGCCTGTCGATCTTCCTGTCGACCGCGCCTTTCCTGTTCGAACCCACGATCAAGGGGCTTTCGCAATCCGGCCTTGCCCATCCGGGCGTGCGGATCGGGCTGGAAAAGCCGCTGGGCGAGGATCTGGAATCCAGCCGCGTGATCAACGACGCCGTGGGATCGGCCTTTTCCGAAGACCGCATCTTCCGGATCGATCACTATCTGGGCAAGGAAACCGTGCAGAACCTGATGGTCCTGCGCTTCGCCAACATGATGTTCGAGCCGCTGTGGAACGCGCACGGCATCGACCATGTGCAGATCACCATCAGCGAGACCGTGGGGCTTGAGGGCCGCAAGGGATTTTACGACGATACCGGCGCGTTGCGCGACATGGTGCAGAACCACATGCTCCAGCTTGTCGCCCTGACCGCGATGGAACCGCCGGCCGATTACGACGCGACATCGATCCGCGACGAAAAGGTGAAAGTCCTGCGTGCGCTGCGCCCGGTTGGCGCGGACGAGATGGTGCGCGGGCAATATGCCAAGGGCGCGGTCGGCGGCACGGCGGTGAAGGGGTATGTCGAGGATCTTGGCGCCCCGTCCGAGACGGAGACGTTCGTTGCGCTGAAGGCCCATGTCGACAACTGGCGCTGGCAGGGCGTGCCGTTCTACCTGCGCACCGGCAAGCGCATGGCCGAACGCCGCAGCGAGATCGTGGTCCAGTTCAAGGAAGTGCCGCACAACATCTTTGCCCAGCGGCAGGGCAAGCTGCGCGCCAACCGTCTGGTGATCCGGTTGCAGCCCGAAGAATACGTGCGGCTTCAGGTCATGGCCAAGGAGCCGAGCCTCGACCGCGAAGGCATCCTTCTGCGCGAGGTTCCGCTGGACCTGTCGCTGACCCAGGCCTTTGCCAAGGCGCGCCGCCGCATTGCCTATGAACGCCTTCTGCTTGACCTGATCGAAGGCGAACAGACGCTGTTCGTGCGCCGCGACGAGGTGGAGGCGCAGTGGCGCTGGGTCGATGCCATCCGCAAGACCTGGCGTGACGACGACGTGGAAGTGAAATCGTACCCGGCCGGAAGCTGGGGGCCGAATGCCGGGATCGCCCTTGTCGCCCGCGACGGGAGAAGCTGGAATGACTGAGGAACGGGAGTTCAAGCCTGTTCCCCGCATCGTCTGGGCGGAACCCGGCGACGCCGAAGCGGTGGCCGAACGTATCGCCGCGGAAGTGTCGAAGCCGGGCAGGAAGCGCATTGCCGTGCCCGGCGGTTCTACCCCGATCCGCATTTTCGACCTGCTTGCCCACCGCAAGCTGGACTGGTCGGGCGTCACGCTGACGTTGACCGACGACCGCCAGGTGCCCGACGATCACGAGGCGAGCAACTTTCGCAAGCTGTCCGCCGCGCTGGGATCGAGCGGCGCGACGATAGAGCGGCTGGAGGAAGGGCGGCGTGTCGACCCCTTCGATCTCGTCTGGCTGGGCATGGGCGCGGATGGGCACATCGCATCGCTGTTCCCGCACATGGTTGCCGAAATCCGCCCCGGCCGCACCGTGATTTCCACCACGCCGATCCCGCTTCCGCCTGAAGCGCCGTTCGCGCGCCTGACGCTGAACCGCAGGGCGCTGTGCGCCGCGAAAGAAGTGATCATCGTGATAACCGGCGACGAAAAGCGCCGCGTGATCGAAAAGGCGCAGAACGGCAACGACGCGTCTTATCCGGTCAGCGACGTGCTGCACGGCTGCGGCGCGCCTGTCACCATCTACTGGAGCAAGTGATGTCTCTCCACCCCGTCGTCGCCCGCGTTACAGCTCGCATCGTCGCGAAGTCGAAGGACAGCCGCGCCGCCTATCTCTCGCTGATCGACGATGCGCGCGATGCCGGCGTCAACCGGCCGAAACTGTCCTGCGGCAACCTGGCGCACGGCTTTGCCGCAAGCGGGCCGGACAAGCTGGCCCTGCGCAAGGGCGGCGCGATGAACATCGGCATCGTCACGGCTTATAATGACATGCTTTCCGCGCATCAGCCCTATGGCCGCTATCCTGAACAGATAAAGGTCTGGGCGCGAGAGGTGGGTGCGACCGCGCAAGTCGCGGGCGGCGTCCCCGCGATGTGCGACGGGGTTACGCAAGGCCAGGATTCGATGGAGCTTTCGCTGTTCAGCCGCGACACAATCGCGCTGTCGGCCTCTGTCGCGCTCAGCCACGGGATGTTCGAAGCGGCGCTGCTGCTGGGCATCTGCGACAAGATCGTGCCCGGCCTGCTGATCGGCGGCCTGCGTTTCGGCCACCTGCCGATGATCCTGGTGCCCGCGGGGCCGATGCCGTCCGGCCTGCCGAACAAGCGCAAGGTGGAAGTCCGCCAGCTCTATGCAGAGGGCAAGGTGGGACGTGACGAACTGCTTGAGGCGGAAAGCGAAAGCTATCACGACGCGGGCACCTGCACGTTCTATGGCACGGCCAATTCCAACCAGATGATGATGGAGATGATGGGCCTGCACATGCCTGGCTCCAGCTTCGTCCATCCCCATGCCAAGCTGCGCCAGGAACTGACGCGCGCCGCCGTCCACCGCGCCACGCAGATCGGGTGGGAGGGCGACGATTACCGCCCGCTGGGCCACTGCGTCGATGAAAAGGCTATCGTGAACGCGATCGCGGGCCTGCTGGCCACCGGCGGTTCGACCAACCATTTCATCCACTTGCCCGCCATCGCGCGCGCCGCAGGCATTCAGATCGACTGGGATGACATGGACGAACTGTCTCGCGCGGTTCCGCTGATCGCCAGCGTCTATCCCAACGGCGCGGGGGATGTGAACGCCTTTGCGGAAGCGGGCGGGATGCCGTTCGTGATCCGCGAACTGGTCGAAGCCGGGCTGGCGCATGGCGATATCCGCACCGTTTATGGCACGTCGTTGCTGGACGGGGCGAAGCAGCCGGTGCTCGATGGCGATGCGCTCGCCTGGCGACCCGCGCCGGCGCAAAGCGCGGACGATCGCCTGCTGCGCCCCGCCTCCGCGCCGTTCCAGGCCGAAGGCGGACTGCGCCTGCTGGGCGGCGGTGAGCAGGGAATCGCGCTGGGCCGCGCCTGCATAAAGGTCAGCGCGGTCGCGAAGGAACGCTGGACCATCGAAGCGCCTTGCCGCGTCTTTGCTGACCAGAACGAGGCACTTGCCGCGTTCAAGGCGGGTGAACTGGAACGCGACGTGATCGTTGTCGTGCGCTTTCAGGGACCGGCGGCGAACGGGATGCCCGAATTGCACAAGCTGACGCCGGGGCTGGGCGTTTTGCAGGATCGCGGCTTCAAGGTCGCGCTTGTTACCGATGGCCGCATGTCCGGCGCGTCCGGCAAGGTGCCCGCGGCGATCCACGTTTCTCCCGAAGCCAAGCTGGGCGGACCGCTGGCGAAGTTGCGCGATGGCGATGTCGTGCGCGTTTGTGCGGAGCGCGGAGAGCTTTGCGCGCTGGTCGATCAGGCCGAATGGAATGCGCGTGAGGCCTGCCCCGCGCCGCCCGAGGCAATGGGAACGGGGCGCGAGCTTTTCGCCTTGATGCGCCATCACGCCGATCCGGCGGAACGCGGCGGTTCCGCGATCCTTGCGGCCGCCGGGCTCTGAGGGCAAGTAGGCGCGATGAAGATCGTCACGGTCGATATCGGCGGCACCCATGCCCGCTTCGCGCTTGCCGAGGTTTCCGGCGGCAAAGTGACCTCGCTGGATGATCCGGTTACGCTGAAAACGTCGGAATACGGAAGTTTCCAGCTTGCCTGGCAGGAATTCGGGCGGCGGCTGGAAGGGCCGATGCCAACGGGCCTTGCGATGGCCGTCGCCGGGCCGGTGGGCGGAGAGATAATCAAGTTCACCAACAATCCGTGGATCATCCGTCCGGCACTGGTGCATGAAAAACTGGGCGCCGAAACGCACGTGATCGTGAACGATTTCGAAGCGGTGGCGCACGCGGTTGCGCACGCCGGGCCGGAATACTTCATCCACCTTGCCGGTCCCGATACCGATTTGCCGGCGGAAGGCACGATCAGCGTGGTGGGGCCGGGCACCGGGCTGGGCGTTGCGCACCTGTGGCGCGGCAAACACGATTATCGCGTCCAGCCGACCGAAGGCGGGCATATAGACTATGCCCCGCACGACGGGATCGAGGATGCGATCCTGGCCCGGTTGCGCAAGCGGCTGCGCCGCGTGTCGGTGGAGCGTGTTGTGGCGGGGCCGGGCCTTGTCGATATCTATGAAACGCTCGCCGCGCTCCAGCACGTGCCGGTTGAATCGCGCGACGACAAGGAGTTGTGGCAACTTGGCACGTCGGGTGATGACCCGCTGGCGGCCGCGGCTGTGGACCGGTTCTGCCTTTCGCTCGGTTCGGTCGCGGGCGATATCGCGCTGGCGCAGGGCGCGAAGGCGGTTGTCATGGCCGGGGGGCTGGGGCTGCGCATCAAGGATACGCTGGTCGCATCGGGCTTTTCGGATCGCTTCGTGGCCAAGGGCCGGTTCGAAGGGATGATGGCTGCCATGCCGGTGAAACTCATCACCCATCCCCAGCCTGGCCTGTTCGGCGCCGCCGCCGCCTATGCCCAGGCGCACACAGGTTCCTGACAAGCGGGCTGGAAAAACCGCACAATTGCGTTAGTCTATCGCCCGATAAACGGGAGAGACTGCATATGACGTACCAACCTTTCGATCTTGGCGGAAAAGTCGCGCTGGTTACCGGCGGCAATGGTGGGATCGGGTTGGGCATGGCCGAAGCGCTTGCTGCTGCGGGTGCCGACGTGATGATCTGGGGCACCAATCGGGAAAAGACGAAAGCGGCGGAAAAGCAGCTTCGTTCGCACGGCGGGCGTGTCGAATCGGCTATTGTCGACGTGGCGGACGAAAGCGCGGTGGTCGATGCAATGGGATCGGCGGCAGAGGCGATGGGACGGCTGGATTTCGTCGCCGCCAATTCGGGCCGCGGCGCACGCTCGCCTTCGTTTCACGAGATGACGACGGAAAGCTGGCACCACGTCATGGCGCTAAACCTCGACGGCGCCTTCTGGACGCTTCGCGAAGCGGCAAAGCACATGGTCGCGCGGGCCGAGGCGGGCGACAGGGGCGGCTCGCTGGTCGCGATTTCGTCAACCTCCGTGATCCATGGCGCGCCCGCGAACGAAGCCTATGGCGCCAGCAAGGGCGCGCTGATCCCGATGGTGAAGGGCATAGCGGTCGAATACGGCAAGCACGATATCCGCGCCAATGCGATCCTGCCCGGCTGGACCCGATCCGAAATGACCGCGCCGCTGCAGGCGTGGGACAAATTCAATGAAAAGGCGATCGGCCGCGTGCCCGTCCGTCGTTGGGGAGAGCCGGAGGATTTCGGCGGGATTGCGGTCTATCTCGCGTCCGACGCTTCACGCTTTCACACGGGCGATACCTTCGTGATTGACGGCGGATACACCGTGTTCTGATCGCGGTGATCTCTGACGCTGCGGCTTGCCAAGCGCGCCGCCAGCGCATAGCGGAAATTTAATCGCGCGATGAAATTCGTTTCTCGCGCACCTGAAGACCGCATCCGCAAGGGGACCTGCGATGAAACTCGGACGGCTGAACCACATTGGCGTTGCGACGCCCTCCATCGCGGATTCCGTGGCGTTTTACCGCGACGTGATGGGTGCCACCAAGATCCACGATCCCTTCGATCTTCCCTCGCAGGGGGTGAAGGTCTGCTTCGTCGATACACCCACCGATTCGGGCATGAACGGCACCCAGATCGAACTGATCGAACCGCTGCCGGGCAATACCTCGATCAAGGGGTTCCTCGAAAAGAACCCGCAAGGGGGGCAGCATCACATGTGCTATGAAGTGCCCGATATCCACGAGGCGAAGGCCTGGTTCGAAAGCCAGGGCAAGCGTGTGCTTGGTGAACCGCGCATCGGCGCGCACGGCACGCCCATTTTTTTCGTCCACCCCAGGGACATGGGCGGGATACTCACCGAAATCATGGAAACACCAAAAGAAAATACACACTGGTCGAACTGACCGGGCAGGAAAGGATGGCTGAATGACCTACGAAACGATCACGCTGGAAGTTGCCAACCAGGTCGCCACGCTGACGCTCAACCGGCCTGACCGGCTCAACGCCTGCTCGCTGGGCATGGCCGACGATATTTCCGCCGCGCTCGACCAGCTTGGCGATGCGCGGGTACTGGTGCTGAAGGGTGCGGGCCGTGCGTTCTGTTCGGGCGCAGACCTTCAGGCGCGGGGCGATCGCCCGGTGACCGGCGGGCAGGGCAGCTACATCGCGCTGACCGAGAAATACAATCCCATGATCATGAAGCTGGCGCGGCTCGATATGCCGGTCATCAGTGAAGTCAGGGGCGCCGCGGCGGGCGTGGGCTGCTCCATCGCGCTGGTGGCGGATTTCGTCGTTGCGGCCAAAAGCGGTTACTTCCTGCAGGCATTCGTCAACATCGGACTGGTGCCCGATGGCGGCGCCACGTGGATACTGCCGCGCCTGATCGGCAAGGCGCGCGCCACGCGGATGATGATGCTGGGCGAAAAGATCTATGGCGAACAGGCGGAAGACTGGGGCCTGATCTACAAGTGCGTCGATGACGAGGAACTGGATAACGAGGTGGATTCGCTGGCCGCGCGGCTTGCGGGTGGACCGACTGTTTCTTACGCGACGATGCGCAAGAACATCCTCTACAGCCTTGAGCACGGCTATGCCGATACGCTCCAGGCCGAAGCGGAAGGGCAGCGCATTGCGGGCGGCAGCGCGGACGCGGCCGAAGGCGGCAAGGCGTTTCTCGAAAAGCGCAAGCCGGAATTCAAGGGCAGGTAATCATGGCAAAAATCGAAGACTGGCAGGCTGCGGCTGACAAGGAAGTCAAGGGCAGGGACCTTACCTGGAATACGCCCGAAGGCTTTGCGATCAAGCCGCTTTATACCGAGAGCGACGTGACCGCCGATCCCGGCCTGCCGGGCTTCGCGCCGTTCACGCGCGGCGTGCGCGCCAGCATGTATGCGGGCCGCCCGTGGACGATCCGACAGTACGCGGGCTTTTCCACCGCAGAGGAATCGAACGCCTTCTATCGCCGCAACCTGGCGGCGGGACAGAAGGGCCTGTCGGTCGCCTTCGACCTTGCCACACACCGCGGGTATGACAGCGACCATCCGCGCGTTGTGGGCGACGTTGGCAAGGCCGGTGTTGCTATCGACAGCGTCGAGGACATGAAGATCCTGTTCGACGGCATCCCGCTCGACAAGATGAGCGTGTCGATGACCATGAACGGCGCGGTCATCCCAATCCTCGCCTTCTTCATCGTCGCGGGTCAGGAACAGGGCGTTCCGACCGAGCAGCTCGACGGAACCATCCAGAACGACATCCTCAAGGAGTTCATGGTCCGCAACACCTATATCTATCCGCCCGAACCCTCGATGCGGATCGTTTCGGATATCATTGCCTATACGTCGGCCAACATGCCGAAATTCAACTCTATTTCGATTTCCGGCTATCATATGCACGAAGCCGGGGCGACCGCGGTGCAGGAACTGGCCTTTACCATTGCGGATGGCAAGGCATATACCCAGCGCGCGATGGACGCCGGGCTGGATATCGACGCATTTGCCGGACGCCTCTCGTTCTTCTTCGGCATTGGCATGAACTTCTTCATGGAGATCGCCAAGCTGCGCGCCGCGCGCACGCTGTGGTGGCGCGTGATGGACGGGCTGGGCGCGAAAAGCGAACGCAGCAAGATGCTGCGCACCCACTGCCAGACCAGCGGCGTCAGCCTGCAAGAGCAAGACCCCTACAACAACGTGATCCGCACCACGATTGAAGCGATGGCCGCGACGCTGGGCGGAACCCAGTCGCTCCACACCAACGCGCTGGACGAAGCGATTGCGTTGCCGACGGACTTTTCCGCGCGCATCGCCCGCAACACGCAGATCGTGCTGGCCGAGGAAAGCGGCATCACCAAAGTCGTCGATCCGCTGGGCGGCTCATACTACATAGAGGCGCTGACGCAGGAACTGGTCGATGGTGCCTGGGCGCTGATCGAAGACGTCGATGCGGCGGGCGGGATGACGGCATATGTCGCCAGCGGCCAGCCCAAGGCGCAGATCGAGCAGGCGGCGGCGGCCAAGCAAGCGCGCGTCGACAAGGGCGAGGACGTGATCGTCGGCGTCAACAAGTACCGGCTCACCGATGAAGAGCCGATCGAAACGCTCGACATCGATAATCACAAGGTTCGCGAAGCGCAGGTCGCGCGGATCAAACGCACGCGCGAAAACCGCGACGAAGCGAAGTGCAAGGCCGCGCTCGCCGCGTTGACCGAGGGCGCGAAGGGCAAGGGCAACCTGCTTGAACTCGCGGTGGAGGCGGCGCGCCACCGCGCGACGCTGGGCGAGATTTCGGACGCGATGGAAGCCGCCTTCGGCCGTTACGACACGATGCCGACCCCGGTGAAGGGCGTTTACGGTCCGGCCTACAAGGATGACAGCCGTTACCGGCAGGTGATCGAAGGCGTGGAGGCCGTAACCCGCCGTCTGGGCCGCGCGCCGCGCGTGCTGGTCGCCAAGATGGGGCAGGACGGGCATGATCGCGGCGCCAACGTGATCGCCAGCGCGTTCAGCGACATGGGCTTCGATGTCACTAGCGGCCCGCTGTTCCAGACGCCGGAAGAAACCACCGCGTTGGCGTTGGAAAAGGATGTCGACGCGGTGGGCGCATCAAGCCTTGCCGCCGGGCACAAGACGCTGATCCCCGAACTGGTGCGCCGCCTGAAGGATGCAGGTAGGCCCGATATAAAGGTTGTTGCGGGTGGCGTGATCCCTCCGCAAGACTATGATTTCCTGCGTGACGCCGGGGTCCAGGGCATCTACGGCCCGGGATCGAACGTCGTCGAATGCGCGGCCGACATGCTCCGACTGCTGGGCCATAACATGCCCCCGGTCGGGGATGAACTGGAAGCCGCCGGATAACGCAGGAGAGAGCCGGAAATGGCGCAGAAACTTGAAACGATGGCAGTCCACGCGGGCACCGCGCCCGATCCGGCGACCAATGCGCGTGTCACGCCGATCTATCAGACCACCAGCTATGTCTTCGACAGCCCGGACCATGCGGCGGACCTGTTCAATCTCGATGCGGTGGGCAATATCTACACCCGGCTGATGAACCCCACCAACGGGGTGCTGGAAGCCAAGGTGGCGGCGATGGAAGGCGGCGCGGCGGCGCTTGCCACGGCGTCGGGCCATTCCGCGCAGTTCCTTGCCTTCCACACCATCATGGAGCCGGGCTGCGAAATCGTTGCGGCGAACAAGCTCTATGGCGGCTCGCTGAACCAGTTGGGCCAATCGTTCCGCAAGATGGACTGGCACACCACGTTCGTCGATGCGGACGATCCTGCGAATATTGCAGCGGCGATTACCGACAAGACCCGCGCCGTCTTTATCGAAAGCCTCGCCAATCCGGGCGGTGTGGTGCAGGATATCGCCGCCATCGCCGATGTGGCGCACAAGGCCGGCGTGCCGCTGATCGTGGATAACACGATGGCAACGCCTATCCTGTGCCGCCCGATCGAACACGGGGCCGATATCGTTGTCCATTCGGCAACCAAGTTCCTGAACGGGCACGGTAATTCGCTTGCCGGGGTGATCGTCGATTCGGGCAGGTTCGACTGGGCGAAATCGGGCAACTATCCCTATCTCAGCCAGCCGAATGCCAGCTATCACGGCAAGGTGTTCACCGAAGCGTTCGGCGAAGTGGCGTTCATCCTTGCCTGCCGTGCGCTGGGTATGCGCGATCTTGGGCCGCAACTGGCGCCGATGAACGCGTTTCTTGCGCTGACGGGCATGGAAACGCTGGCGCTGCGGATCGAACGGCATTGCGCGAACGGCCTGGCGCTCGCGCAGTGGCTGGAAAAGCATCCCAAGGTGGAATGGGTTTCCTATGCCGGCCTGCCATCCAGCCCCTATCACGCGCTGGCGCAGAAATACCTGGGCGGAAAGGGCGGCTCTGTTTTCACCTTCGGGCTGAAAGGCGGATACGAAGCGGGCGTGAAGCTGGTGACCGCCGTTGAACTGTTCAGCCATCTTGCCAACCTGGGCGATACGCGCAGCCTGATTATCCACCCGGCATCGACCACGCACCGCCAGCTTGAAGCGGCCGCCCAGATAGAGGCCGGCGCCGGGCCGGACGTGGTGCGCGTTTCGGTAGGCATCGAAAATATCGACGATATCATCGCCGATCTGGCGCAGGCGCTGGATCAGATATGACTTTGGACCTGGTTTGACGAAAGGTCATTGATGTTCAAGAAAATCCTTATCGCCAACCGCGGCGAAATCGCTTGCCGCGTGATCAAGACCGCGCGCCGCATGGGCATCAGGACGGTTGCGGTCTATTCCGATGCCGATGCGCGGGCGCCGTTTGTGCGCATGGCCGACGAAGCTGTTCACATCGGCCCGCCGCCCGCCGCGCAGTCTTACCTGATCGCGGACAAGATTATCGAAGCCTGCAAGCAGACCGGGGCCGAGGCGGTGCATCCGGGCTATGGCTTCCTGTCCGAGCGGACCAGCTTTGCCGAAGCTCTCGCCAAGGAAAACATCGCCTTCATCGGCCCGCCGGAAAACGCGATTGCGGCCATGGGCGACAAGATCGAATCGAAGAAGCTGGCGAGGGAAGCGGGCGTCAACGTCGTGCCCGGCTATGTGGGCGAAATCGACGATACCGAGCACGCGGTGCGTATCTCGAACGACATCGGCTATCCGGTGATGATGAAGGCCAGCGCGGGTGGCGGCGGCAAGGGCATGCGCCTTGCCTTCAGCGAAAAGGACGTGCGCGAAGGCTTTGAAAGCGTGAAGCGCGAAGGGCTGAACAGCTTTGGCGATGACCGCGTGTTCATCGAAAAGTTCATCGAAGACCCGCGCCACATCGAAATCCAGATCCTGGGCGACCAGCACGGCAACATCGTTTACCTGAACGAACGCGAATGCTCGATCCAGCGCCGCCACCAGAAGGTGGTGGAAGAAGCGCCGTCGCCCTTCGTCACGCCGGAAATGCGCAAGGCAATGGGCGAACAGTGCGTCGCGCTGTCAAAGGCCGTGGGATACTATTCCGCGGGCACGGTGGAACTGATCGTCTCGGGCAAGGACAAGACCGGAAAATCGTTCTATTTCCTCGAGATGAACACGCGCCTTCAGGTCGAGCATCCGGTGACCGAAGCGATCACCGGGATCGACCTGGTGGAACAGATGATCCGCGTGGCGGCGGGTGAAAAGCTGCCGTTCACGCAGAAGGATATCGGCATCGACGGCTGGGCGATCGAAAACCGCGTCTATGCCGAAGACCCCTATCGCGGCTTCCTGCCCTCCACGGGCCGCCTTGTGCGCTACAATCCGCCGGTGGAAGGCTGGACCGACGACGGTGCGGAAAACGGCCGCCGCGGTGTGGACGGCGTGCGCGTGGACGATGGCGTCTATGAAGGCGGCGAAGTTTCCATGTTCTACGATCCGATGATCGCCAAGCTCATCACCTGGGGCAAGACGCGCGACGAGGCGGCGGACAAGCAGATCGCCGCGCTCGATGCGTTCGAGATCGAGGGGCTGGGCCACAATATCGATTTCGTGAACGCGATCATGCAGCATCCGCGCTTTCGCTCGGGCGATCTGACCACGGGCTTTATCGCGGAAGAATATCCCGAAGGGTTCCACGGCGCGCCCGCGTCGCCAGAACTGGCGCGCCAGTTGGCCGCCATCGGGGGCTTCATCGCCACCGCGCGGGCGGATCGCGCGCGGCGCGTGGACGGCCAGCTTGGCGAAACGCTGGAAGCGCCGTCCGACTGGTCGGTGAAGGTTGGCGACACGGTGCTGGCGGTCTCGCTCGACGAGGACGAGGGCATCGCCGTCGACGGGGAGGTGATCGATCTGGCGATGGAATACACGCCGGGCGATCGCATGGTGTTTGCCGAGGTCGATGGCGAACCGTTGACGGTGAAGGTGGCAACCACCCGCACCGGCTTCCGCCTGACGACACGCGGCGCGATCCATGACGTGACGGTGCTCGCCGCGCGCGTTGCGGAGCTTTCGAAGCACATGATCGAAAAGATCCCGCCCGATCTTTCCAAGTTCCTGATCTGCCCGATGCCGGGCCTGCTCGTCACGCTTCACGTCAAGGAAGGCGACAAGGTAGAGGCCGGCCAGCCGCTGGCGGTGGTCGAGGCGATGAAGATGGAAAACATCCTGCGCGCCGAAAAGAGCGCCGTCGTCGCCAAGGTCAACGCGCAGGCGGGCGAAAGCCTTGCGGTCGACGCCGTGATCCTTGAAATGGAGTAATGCACCTAGATCACGACCCCTCCGCCGCGCCGGCCGATACGATCGGTTTCGACGACTTCCTGAAGGCCGACATTCGCGTTGGCACGATTGTCGAGGCCGAACCTTACCCCGAGGCGCGCAAGCCGAGCCTGAAGTTGCGGATCGATCTTGGTCCCGGCGTGGGCGTGAAGAAAAGCTGCGCCCAGATCGCCGCGCTCTATTCGCCCGAAACGCTGGTCGGGCGGCAGGTGGCGGCCGTGGTCAACTTCCCGCCGCGCCAGATCGGCAAGGCGCTGTCCGAAGTGCTGACGCTGGGCTTCGCGGACGAGGAGGGCCGGGTGGTGCTGTTCCAGCCCGACCGGCCCGTGCCCAACGGTTCGCGCCTGTTTTGATGGGGCACACGCCGTGACCAATCCTGTGCACACGATCTGGAGCATCGGGTATGAGCATTCCAGCCTGCCCCAGGTGATCGGTGCACTGGTCGCGGCCAGGGTTGAAGTGCTGGCGGATGTGCGCGCGCTGCCGCTTTCGCGCAGGCCGGGCTTTTCCAAGACCGCGCTTGCCGCCGCCGCGCGGGACGCGGGGATCGAATATCGGCATTTCAAGCCGCTCGGCACTCCGGCGGACGGGCGCGCGGCCGCGCGTGCCGGGGATCATGCCGCGCTTGAACGCATCTATGCCGGCCAGCTTGAGCTGCCCGAGGCGATCGCGGCGGGCGCGATGCTGGCCGATCTGGCGGCGGAAAAGCGCGTGGCGATGATCTGCGTGGAGCGTGACGCGGCCTGTTGCCATCGCACGCTGCTGCGCAAGGCGATGCTGCCCGATTTCGCGCAAGTGGACCTTGTTCCGCTCGATCCTGTCTAGGTCCCGTCGTCAGCTTAACGCGTCGGCGCGTTCGGGCGCTTCGTGCGCGATCATGCGGCCGAGGAACAGCTTGAACAGTATAAAGGCGATCAGCCCCACCGTGGCACTTGCCACGTGGACCAGCCAGAACTGCGGCGTGGGCATGGTAGAATACCAGCCGCCCACGATGCCGACGACGTAGTTGGCACCGACAAAGGCGAAGTAATAGATACCGATGACGGTCGCGTTGATCGCCTTGGGCGCCAGTTTCGAGAAAAGGGCGAGGCTGACGGGCATCATCGTGCCGAAGCCGATCGAGTTGATCAGGTGGAACATCAGCGGCCAGAACATGCCGACTTTCCCGTTTCCGGCTGTCACAGCACCGATATAAAGGCACAGCCCGCCGCCGATCACGAAGACCGTGCCGATAATCATCTTGGTCAGTTCGTCCGGCTCTGTTCCGGTGCGCTTGCGATAGAACGACCAGAACGCCGCCACTGCAACCAGCATCGTGAACGAACAGGCGGCGTCGATGGTAATCATCCAGCTTGACAGGAAGTGAAAGCCAAACAGCGTGAGCGTGAACTTCTGGTCCGCCCAGACGAGGTAGGCGTTGAAGATTTCCTGATTGGTAAGCAGCGTAACGGCCAGCACGGGAACAAGCGCCAGCAGCGCGATCAGGCGCGGCCAGTCCTCCGCCTTCATCCTGGGGCGCTCGGTCTTGCCCGAACGGTCTGGCCGGTTGTCCGCAGGCAGCCACGGCCCCGCCTTCAGATAGAGCAGCAACCCCGCGACCATCACGATACCTGCGGTGCCGAAGCCATAGTGCCAGCCAACGTCTTGCCCCAGCGTGCCGGAAATCAGCGGGGCGATAATCACCGAAGCGTTGATGAAGATGTAGAAGATCTGGAACGCCATGCCACGCCGGTCGTCCTCCTCGCTGTAAAGCTCGCCCACCTGGCTGGCGATGTTGCCCTTGAACAGCCCCACGCCGACCACCAGCGTGATCAGCGCGAACAGGAATGCGCCTTCAATAGCCATCAGGAAATGGCCCAGCGACATGATAACACCGCCGGCCACCAGCGCCGCCCGCCGGCCCAGCCAGCGATCCGCAATGATCCCGCCAAGGATCGGCGTTACGTAAACCAGCGAGGTATAGGCACCGAAGATCTTGGAAGCGAGCGGCTGCCCGTCCAGCCCATAGAACCCGCGCAGCCAGTTCAGCCCCAGCACGCCGTTCATGTGCTCGGGCAGCAGCAGGTACTTGGTCATGTACAGCACGAGCAGCGTCTGCATCGAGTAGTACGAAAACCGTTCGCAAGCTTCTACGAACGAGAGAAAGCCCAGCCCCTTGGGATGGCCGAAGAAGGCATGATCCGATGCCGCGCGCTCGACAGCCTCTACGGTGACTTCGGGGGTTGCTTCTGCCGTGGTCATTCAGATCCTCTGGTCCGGTTGCGTTTGTAACCGACTAGCGCCTTCAGCCCGAACTGCAACCGAATTGGAAATTCAGCCTTTCAACTGTTCGTCAAGAAAGGTGCTCACATCATCCAGATTCACGTCGCGCGCGACGAAGGTCTGCCCGATTCCGCGCATCAGCAGGAACGGCAGAGTGCCGGCGTCCATCTTCTTGTCATGCAGCATGTGGTCGACCAGCCTGGCGCCGTCGCATTGTAGGTCCAGCGCGCGAAGCGAGGCGGGTAGTCCGCTTGCCGCGACGTGCGCTGCGATGCGTTCCGCGTCCTGTCCGTTCATCAGGCCGCGATGAACGGAATAGCGCGCCGCCAGAACCATCCCCAACGCCACGCCTTCGCCGTGGATCAGCCGGTCCGAAAAGCCCGTTTCGGCCTCCAGCGCGTGCCCGAATGTGTGCCCGAGGTTGAGCAGCGCGCGCCGGCCGGTGGTTTCCTTTTCGTCTTCGGCAACGATCCGCGCCTTGGCCGCAACGCTGGTCGCGATTGCGTATTCGCAGGCGGCGGGGTCGTTGCGCAGCACCTTGCCGCCATTCGCCTCGCACCATTCGAAGAAGGCGGGATCGTCGATCAGGCCATACTTGATGACTTCCGCGTATCCGGCGCGAAGTTCGCGCGGGGGCAGGGTGTCCAGTCCCTCCGGATCGATCAGCACCAGGCTTGGCTGGTGGAATGCGCCGACAAGGTTCTTGCCCGCCGCCGTGTTGATCGCGGTCTTGCCGCCGACGCTGGAATCGACTTGCGCAAGCAGGGTGGTCGGAATCTGGATGAAACGGCATCCGCGTTTCACGATCGACGCGGCAAAGCCTGTAAGGTCGCCTATCACACCGCCGCCTAGCGCGATTATCGCGTCCTTGCGTTCCACTTCCTGCGCCAGAAGCCAGTCGACCAGCTTTTCCAGTTCGCCCCAGCTCTTGCTCGATTCACCCGGCGGCAGGACGTGCCAGCGCGTTTCGATCCCTTCGGCGGCAAACGAGGCTTCCACCTTTTCGCGCCAGCAATCGGCAACGCGTCCGTCCGTTACGATCAGCGCGGCGGGCTTTTGCAGGAACGGGCGACATTGCGCACCAGCCCGGTGCAGCAGGCCGGGTTCTATCCGCACGTCATAGGGCGCGCCGGCGATTTCGACCGGAATTACAGGCATTCGTCTATGGCTTTCAGTATCTTGAGTGCCGTCTGGCTGTGCGGCACGTTGCCGCTGGTTACGTGGACCGGTGCCTGGGAATAGGCCGGCATCCGTTCTTCCCGCAACCGGGTGAGAATCTCGCGCGGGTCGCCCGATTTCAGCAATGGACGGTTGCCTTTGCGCGCCGTCCTTTCCACCAGCGTGTCTATATCGCTGTCGAGCCAGACGGTGATCGCTTCATCGAGGATAAGCTTGCGCGTTTCCGGATCGCAGAACGCCCCGCCGCCGGTTGCGATCACCTTGCGCCCGTTCTCGCCGTTTTCGCCGAGAAGCCGCGCGATCACGCGGCGCTCGCCGTCGCGGAAATAGGCCTCGCCATATTGAGAGAAGATTTCGGGGATCGAAAGCTGGGCAGCCTGTTCGATCTCGTCGTCGGCATCGACGAATGGGATGTGCAGCAGTCCGGCCAGCTTGCGCCCTACCGTGGACTTGCCAACGCCCATCATGCCCACAAGCACGACAGGCCGCGATATGCCGTGCGCTATGCGCGCTACGTCGTGCGGGTTGGGAAGGTGCGTTTCGTGGTCCATTGCGGCGCCGGCTATAGTTGCGCTAGGGCCGAGCGCAAGCGTTGCCGGAATCCGGTTGTCCGACCGGTGGTGTGCGGCGCACCGGCAAGCAGACAGGTTTGCGTGAGTCGAATGAAATGGATTTTGGCGGTCGCCGTCCTGGGTGTCGCAATCGTTCTGGTATTGGCATGGATCGAAGGAGGGCCCAGGCCCGTGCGGGATATTGAGCTTCCGGTTCACCTTCGGGACAACGCGGCGTGAGTGCGCGCCGCCTTTTCGCAGGGCGCCGCTGGGCGTTGCTTGCGGGCGCTGCGATGCTGGCAGGAGTTTCGGGCGCCGTGCTGGCGCAGAACGGGCCGCAATCTCTTCTTCCGCCGGGCTTCGACAAGCCGGTTGAACCGGCGCCCAAGCCCACGCCCCGTCCATCGGCCGCGCCCGCGCCCACGCCTTCCGCAAGCGCATCGCGCCCGGCAGCCGCGGGCACCGCGCCCGCGGCAGGTGCGACCACGGCGGTGCCTGTCGTGCAGCCGGTGCCCGGCGCGCAGGCTGGCGCCGTGGCGGACGGGGTCGAAGACGACAAGCTGCTGGACACCATCGATCCCGACCTGCTTGAGAAGCTCGTCGAGAGCACGCAGCCGAAATACGATATTCCTCCCAGGCAGCAGCGCAGCCTGGCGGTGATCGGGCCGATGGCGCAGTCGGACGGCGGATTTCCGGCGCTTTCGACCTATTACCTGAACGGCGCGTGGGTGAAGACCCTGCTTGAGCGGACCAAGGGCCCGCTGGTTTCGCGCTGGGGCGAAATCCTGCTGCGCCGCGCACTCGTCAGCCGGCTTGCCACGCCGGTTGGAATGAACGGAGCGGACTGGGCAGCGGAACGCGCCCAGCTTTTGTTGCGGCTTGGAGAGGCGGACGCGGCACGCCTGATGGTCGAGCAGGTCGATTCCGGGTCTTATACCCCGGCGCTGGAAGACGCCGCGATGTCCAGCTTCCTAGCCACCGCCGATCCCGTTGGCCTGTGCCCGATCACGGCGCTGACCGCGCGTGACAGGCCCGGCTGGCAATGGGATCTTTCGCGCGATGTATGTTCGGCATTCACCGGCGACGGTCCTCCGGCGATGAGTCGCCTCGACAAGGCGATGCGCGCGGGCAAGAGCGACAAGATCGACATCCTCCTGGCGCAGAAATTCGCCGGCGCGGCTGCCAAGGCGCGTCGCGCGGTGACGATCGAATGGGATGATGTGGACAGCCTCACGCCCTGGCGCTTCGGATATGCCGTCGCAACGGGCGTGGAACCGCCGGCAGACCTGATGGACAAGGCGCCGCCGACCTATCGTTTGTATGCCTCGCTTTCGCCCGTCCTGCCGCTCGATGCGCGCGCCGGTTTTGCCGATCACGCGGCGGGCCGGGGCATTCTTTCCGCATCGGCGATGGTCGATCTTTATTCGCAGATCTATGCAACCGGGCAGAACGACAGCGATCCCGAAAAGCTCGCCGAACAATTGCACACCGCCTATGTCGCGCCCGACGAGAACAAGAGGATGGCGGCGATCCGCGCGATCTGGGGCCGTGGCGGCGATTCGGTAGAGGCCTATTCGCGCCGTGTGCTCACCGCATATGCCGCCGCGCGCATGAAGCCCGACGATGCGCTGGCGGGCGAGGCCGGGGGCCTGATCGGGTCGATGCTGACGGCCGGGCTTGACCGGAACGCCGCGCGCTGGGCGCCCTTTGTTTCGCGGGGCAGCGATGGCTGGGCGATGCTTACGCTCGCATCGCCGGACTTGCGTCAGCCAGTCGGCTCGAACGGGCTCGACGCGTTCCATGACGACGATTCGTCGTCGGGCCGCTTCCGGTCGAAGCTGCTGCTTGCGGGTCTGATGGGGCTGCAACGCGTCGATGGCGGCACGGCGGACGCGTTCGCCAAGCGGCTTGAGGTCAACATGAACCGTGCGACGCGCTGGACGAGGGCGATCGATTCGGCGGCGGCATCGGGCAACCAGACGCTCGTGACCCTGCTTGCGGCTTTCGGGATGCAGGGCAGCGGGTGGGACAAGATGACGCCGGTCTATCTCTACCACATCGTTTCCGCGCTGCACCGTGTCGGCCTGGATGGCGAAGCGCGGATGATCGCTGCAGAGGCGATCGCGCGGACCTGAACCATGAGCGGGCGCGGACGCGACGCGATCGACGCGTTCCTGGCCATGCTGGCGGCGGAACGCGGTGCGGCCGCGAACACGATCGCTGCCTATCGCCGCGACCTGGAAGCGTCGGACGCGGTCACCGGCAACATCGCCGCGGCGACGCGCGAGGACATGGTTCGCCTGGCGCACGAATGGCGTGATCTCGCGCCTTCCAGCCTGGCCCGCAAATCGTCGGCGCTGCGCCAGTTCTTCGGCTTCCTTGTCGATGAAGGATGGCGCGATGACGATCCGTCGCCGGCTCTCCCAAAACCCAAGGCCCGCCGTCCGTTGCCCCGCGTGCTGGATCACGAAGAGGTCGGCCGCCTTTTCGTGGTGGCGGAGGAAGAGGCGGGGGAGGGGCGGCCCGAAGCGGTGCGCATGCTTGCGCTGCTGGAACTGTTATACGGTTCCGGCCTGCGCGCAACCGAGCTGGTTTCGCTTCCCTTGAACGCCGTGCCGCGCGATGCGCCATTCCTGACAATTACGGGCAAAGGCGGGCAGCAGCGCATGGTGCCGGTCAGCCAGCGCGCCCGCGCGGCGCTTTCCGCGTGGCTCAGGGTGCGGCCGCACGGAGGGCGGTTCCTGTTCCCGTCGCGCGACAAGCACTTGGGCCGCGTGCGGCTTTTCCAGATTTTGCGAGGACTTGCGGGCCGCGCCGGGCTGGACCCCGCGAAAGTGAGCCCGCACGTTTTGCGGCACGCCTTCGCCACGCATCTGCTTGAGGGCGGGGCGGACCTGCGCGTGCTCCAGACGCTGCTGGGCCATGCCGATATCGCGACCACGCAGATATACACCCACGTCGATGCAGCGCGCCTTGTCGCGCTCGTCAACCGGCGCCATCCGCTCGCAAACAATTGACCGGACGGCCCGCACTGCTTAGCGCGATTGCATGATTTCCTATCTCGAATTCGAAAAGCCGGTGGCCGCTCTTGAAGCACGCATCTCCGAACTGCGCGAAACCGCGCAAGGCGGAGAGGTCGATATCGCCAGCGAGATCAAGCGGCTCGAAGCGAAATCCGCCGCCTTGCTGAAGAGCACCTATGGCGCGCTGACGCCTTGGCAGAAGACGCAAGTGGCGCGCCATCCGTCGCGTCCGCACTTCTGCGATTACGTGGAACGCATCTTCACCGATTTCATGCCGCTGGGTGGAGACCGCCTGTTCGGGGAAGACCTGGCGATAATCGGCGGATTCGCGAAGCTGGGCGATCGCCGGATCATGCTGATCGGGCATGAGAAGGGCCACGACACGCAAACGCGCCTCAGGCACAATTTCGGCATGGGCAAGCCCGAAGGCTATCGCAAGGCGGTGCGCCTGATGGAACTGGCCAGCCGGTTCGGCCTGCCGGTTGTAACGCTGGTCGACACTTCCGGCGCGTTTCCGGGTGTCGAGGCAGAGGAGCGCGGCCAGGCGGAGGCGATTGCCCGCTCTACCGAAGCGTGTCTTTCACTCGGCGTGCCGATGGTGGCGACCATCGTGGGCGAAGGCGGTTCGGGTGGCGCGGTTGCGCTGGCCAGCGCCGAGCGCGTGCTGATGCTGGAACACGCGGTCTATTCGGTGATCTCGCCCGAAGGCTGTGCATCCATCCTGTGGCGCACGTCGGAAAAGGCGCCCGAAGCGGCCGAAGCGATGAAGGTGACGGCGCAGGATCTGCTGGGCCTGGGCGTGATTGACCGCATCGTTCCGGAACCCGTCGGCGGCGCGCATCGCGATCCGGCGGCAATGGCCCAATCGCTGGGCAAGGCAATCGGTGAAGAGATAGATTCGCTGGCGGGCAAGAGGCCCGACGAATTGCGAGACCTGCGGGCCAAGCGGTTCCTCAAGATCGGCGCCTGATAGGGGGGCTCAGTGTAAGTTTGCCCGACGCACGGGCACGCATTCGCGCGGGGGATCGGAAGCAGGCGGACGCCAAAATGAAAGGGGCCGGGAAGCGTTGCGCTTCCCGGCCCCCGTCAAACAAGGCTTGCGCTATTAGAGCGTGCCGTTGTTCGCGTTGTCCATCTTGCCCGAAACGGTCTGGAAGGTGTTCTTCACCGAGTTGCCGAGCGAACCCATCGCGACGGTCGCGGCAACGGCGATCAGGGCGGCGATCAGGCCGTATTCGATCGCGGTGGCGCCTTCATTGTCCTTAAGCAGGTCACGGAAAAACTTCATGGTCGGTCTCCTGTAAGCGTCTTCAAGTCCCTACCCGCGGATCGAACAAATCTTTCAGCGGATACGCCAACTATTAGAAGGGGAGAGTTTAATAACCCGTAAAAGCCCCAACTATTTTGCGTTGGCGATTGCCGTCGTGGTGGAATTGTCGATGTAGGTGTACATGTTGAACAGAGAGTTCCCGAAGGAGTTCAACCCGAACACCATCGTCAGTGAAATCAGAGCGACCAGCAGGGCATATTCGATAGCCGTGGCCCCCGAATCGTCTTGCAGGATTGCCTTGATGATTCCCATTTTCACCAACCTTCTCCATTGCGGCAGGTTCAGCGTATGCACACTCGTCCCTAAGAAAAGGTTGAGGGGAGCCGCGTAATTGCAAATAAATCCGACACCGATGCTGGTGGTTGCTGCCGCATTGATAGATCCGAAAGGACGTGTGCTGGTGCAGCGGCGCAAACGCTCTTCGGAACATGGCGGTCTTTGGGAGTTTCCGGGCGGCAAGGTTGAACCGGGCGAAACGCTGCCCGGCGCCCTGGTGCGGGAGCTTGCGGAAGAACTGGGCATCGCGATCGAGCCTGCCGACCTTGCCGCGCTGACCTTTTCCACCCGCCTGCGCGAAGACGGGCGCGAACTGGCGCTGATGCTCTATTCGTGCCGCCGTTGGGAGGGCGTGCCCACCGCGCTGGATGCCGAAGCCGTGGCATGGCACGCGCCCGCCGGGCTGGGCGCGCTCGATATGCCGCCGCTCGACATCGAATTGGCTCGGAATGCAATTCCTTTGCTGATGTGACTTGCCAAGCGCGAATCTGGCCCCTATGTGCGCACCTCCAACGCGCCCGTAGCTCAGCTGGATAGAGCATCAGACTACGAATCTGAGGGTCGGACGTTCGAATCGTTCCGGGCGCGCCATTCACCAAAAAAGGGCTCTCCTTCCGGAGAGCCCTTTTTTGTTCGGGCGGAGCGTCGCGCCTTTTGTCGCGCACAGTATCGTACTGACCCTAAGCGGGCACAGGCTCTCCGATCGCAAACCCGCGATAGCCGTCGGCGGCCACTTCGCTGCAATAGTCCCGATAGGGACCAACACCGCCGACATAGGGCATGAACACGCGCCGCCCGTCGCGCGCGGTGGTGTGATACCAGGTGCCCGCAGCCTTCGGGAAAAGCGTAGTGTGGGCAACTTCGTCCACATGGTCCACCCAATGCGCTTCGGCTTCGGGAGTCGCGGCGATTCGCGTCTGCCCGTGCGCGCGCAGCGATTCGATGCAATCGCCGATCCAGTCCACGTGCTGCTCTATGGACAGGATCACATTGCTGAGCACCGACGGACTGCCCGGCCCGGTGATCGTGAACAGGTTGGGGAAGCCCGCCATCATCAGGCCCAGATAGGCGCGCGGACCATCGGCCCATTCCTCCTTCAGCGACCTGCCGTCTTCTCCCCTTATGTCGATTGCGGTCAGCGCCCCGGTCATCGCGTCATATCCGGTTGCGAGCACCAGCACGTCGAGTTCGAAGCGACGCCCGTCGGCAAGGACAACAGCCTTGCCCTCGACCCGTTCGATCGGCGCGTCGCGCACGTCCACCAGTGTCACGTTGCCGCGATTCATCGTGTCGAAATAACCGATTTCGGAACAGAGCCGCCGCGCCCCGATGGGATAGCCCGTTGGCGTAAGCAGTCGTGCTTTTTCCGGATCGCTGACAATGCTTGCGATCTTGCCGCGTGCGAATTCGGCGGCCTTGTCGTTCGCCTCCTCGTTCGCCAGCAGGTCGCCATAGGCCTGTAGCAAGCCGGTGGTGCCGGCGTTCCAGCAGCGTTCGAACTGTGCGGCACGTTCGGCCTCGCTGGCGTCGAGCGCCGAATCGGGATTGGCTTCCGGCAGCTCGAAGAAGCCGAGGAACGATGCGCGCGCCTTGTCTCGCAGCGCGTCGTACCCGGCCTGGGTCGCGGCGATCTCCGCATCGGCAAGCGGGCGGTTGTTTGCCGGTACGAAAAAGCTGGGCGTTCGCTGGAAGACCACCAGTTCATCCGCCTCGGCGGCGATGGTGGAGATCACCTGGATGCCGGACGAGCCGGTGCCGACCACGCCCACGCGCTTGCCCGTGAAATCCACGCCGCCTTGCGGCCAGTCGCCGGTGTGGTGGATTTCCCCGCTGAAGCCCTCGATCCCCGGCCAGTCGGGCAGGCGCGGCTTTGACAGGCATCCCGTCGCCATTACCACCCACCGGGCGGTGAGCGATTCGCCGTTATCGGTAGTGACAGTCCACGTGTCGCTTGCCTCGTCCCACCGCGCAGAGGTTACGCGCGTGGAGAGCCTGATGCCGTCGCGCAGGCCGAAGCGATCGGCAACGTGTTCCATGTAGGCCAGGATTTCCGGCTGTGCGGCATAGCGTTCCGTCCAGCGCCAGTCGGACTGGAGTTCACGGTCGAAGGAATAGCAGTATTCCATGCTGGGAATGTCGCAGCGCGCGCCGGGATAGCGGTTCCAGAACCACGTTCCGCCAATGCCGTCACCCGCTTCGATGACCATCGCGTCAAAACCCTGCCGGCGCAGCTTGTGAAGCATGTACAGGCCCGCGAAGCCCGCGCCGACAATTATGACGTCGCGCCCGATCGCCTTGTCCGTCATGGCATCATCCTTCCATCGCCTTGCGCATGAAGGCGCCCGCGCCGTCGATTGCATCGCGTCCGTCGGAAAGGAGGAAGGCGAAGACGTGCCAGACGTGGATCATCTTCGGCCAGACCTCGAGCGTGACGCGCGTACCCGCGGCGCCAGCTGCCCGGGCGACGCGGATCGCGTCGTCGTAAAGAATCTCGGCAGACCCGACCTGGATCAGCAGCGGCGGAAGGCCGGAAAGGTCCGCATGGATGGGCGAGGCGACCGGGTTCCTTGTGTCCGCGCCCGCATAGTGGCCCGCGCAGGTGTGCAGGGCCGTTTCGGTCAGCGACGGGTCTTCTTCCGCCTTGCTTTTCATGCTGGCGCCTTCGCCTGCCAGGTCTGCCCAGGGGGAAATCAGGAAAGCGGCTGCGGGAAGGGGAACGCCGGCATCGCGCAACGCGACCAGTGTCGCAAGTGTCAGCCCGCCGCCCGCCGAATCCCCGGCAATCACGATCTTCGACGGATCGACGCCGCTTGCCACCAGCGCCTTGTAGGCCGCAACGGCATCGTCGACGGCGGCGGGCATCGGGTTTTCCGGCGCCAGCCGGTAATCGATCGCGTGTGCCACCACACCCGCCGCGCGGCCCAGCCTCGCGGCGAGCCCGCGATAGCCGTGCGCATTGCCGACCACATAGCCGCCGCCATGAAGATAGAGCACGGCGCCCGAATCGCGCATTCCCGGTCCCGTGACCTTCAGGTCCGGTATGCCGCCCAGATCGCCCTTGCTGAAAGTGAAGCTGTCTTCGACCGGGATGGCTTCGACCAGCGCATCGAATCCGGCCCGAGCCTCTGCAGGCGGTGCGCCAAGGTCCAGATCGCCTTCGCGCATCTGGGCAACCAGAATGCCGATTTCCTCGTCTCGCGTCATGTTCCTCTCCTTTTGCATTTGCCAGTAAATCCAGCCGACGATAAATTCAGCCGACGATCTTCCCGCCGTCGACCACCACCTGGCTTCCGTTCATGTAGCTTGCCTCGTCCGATGCGAGGAAGGCGACCGCCTTGCCCACTTCTTCGGGGCTGCCCAGCCTTCCGGCAGGGACCGCTTCGGCCAGCGCTTCCTGCGTCCCGCCCAGCCGTGTGGCTATATCGCTGAGCATCCGGCTGTCGATGAAGCCGGGATGGACCGAATTTACCCGAACCCCGGCGGGCGCGCCTTCCAGCGCCGCTACGCGGGTCAACCCCAGCACCGCGTGTTTCGACGCGATATAGCCGGCCATCGAGTGCGCCCCGATCAGGCCGGCGATGGACGATGTGTTGACGATCGCCCCGCCGCCTTGCGCAACCATCACCGGCATCACGTTTTGCAGACCCAGGAACACGCCCACCACGTTCACGTCCATGACCTTGCGGAACGCATCGGCGGGATAGCTTTCGATCGGTGCCTGCGGCCCTTCGATCCCGGCGTTGTTGAAGAACACGTCGATCCGGCCGGTTACGGCCTTTGCCGCTTCAACATAGGCGGCGACGTCCGCGTCCTTGGTTACGTCGGCGGAAAGGTAGGTCGCGGCCTCGGCAGAGGGAAGGGCGGCGCGGGTATCGCTCCAGTCTGCATCGGGATGGTCGACCAGCACGAGAGTAGCGCCGCGTTCCGCGAAAATTCGCGCCGTTGCGCGGCCTATCATTCCCGCCGCGCCGGTGATGAGTGCGGTCTTGCCGTCGAACGGGCGATCAAGTGCTGCCATATCGGATCAATCCTCTCGTTTGTTATTGTCGGCTGCAGGATGCGTCAGACGCGCGACCTTGGGAAGATGCTGCGTGCCAGCCTGTTGCACGGTGGGAAACATCGCGGCAGATCGCGCGTTATCGGTAGCGTGAATAGCTATCCGCGTGCGAAGCCGTAGCGTCCGGCGTTGCACGTCCGCACACCTTGGTCTTATAGGGCGGTGGTCCGGAACCTTCCTCCCCAGACCGGACCGCCAGAAAGGAAATCGCACCCTTGGCAAAACCCGCCACACCCCGAGCCGCGAAGGGCAAGGCCGCCGAAGGCAAGTCTGCCCCGGCCAAAGCCCCTGCGCGCCGCCGCACCGCCGCGCCGAAGAAGCAAGTCGTTGACGTTGAAGAGGCTGGATTTGACGGCCCCGACGATCCGAACTTTGCGTTGCACAGCCTTCAACAGGCCCACGCCAACAACAAGCGATACGACGCCAGTGACGAGGAACTGCTCCACTACTATGAGCAGATGACGCTGATCCGCCGCTTCGAGGAAAAGGCCGGCCAGCTTTACGGGCTGGGCCTGATCGGCGGGTTCTGCCACCTCTACATCGGACAGGAAGCCGTTGCCGTCGGTCTTCAGTCGGCGCTGGACAATGACAAGGACAGCGTGATCACCGGCTATCGCGACCACGGCCACATGCTGGCCTATGGCATCGATCCCAAGCTCATCATGGCCGAACTGACCGGGCGCGCGGCCGGTATTTCCAAGGGCAAGGGCGGGTCGATGCACATGTTCTCGACCGAACATCGCTTTTACGGCGGCCACGGCATTGTGGGCGCGCAGGTGCCGCTGGGGGCCGGGCTGGCCTTCGCGCACAAGTATCGCGACGATGGCGGCGTCAGCATGATCTATTTCGGCGACGGCGCGGCCAACCAGGGCCAGGTCTACGAGACGTTCAACATGGCCTCGCTGTGGAAGCTGCCGATCGTCTTCGTGATCGAGAACAACGGTTATGCGATGGGCACTGCGGTCAAGCGCGGCTCGGCCGAAACGCATTTCTACCGCCGCGGCACGGCGTTCCGCATTCCCGGCATTGGCGTGAACGGCATGGACGTGCTGGAGGTGCGCCAGGCGGCCAATGTCGCGCTCGACTATGTGCGTGCGGGCAACGGCCCGGTTCTGCTGGAACTGCATACCTATCGCTATCGCGGGCACTCTATGTCCGACCCTGCCAAGTATCGCAGTCGCGAGGAAGTGCAGGAAATGCGCGAGAAGCACGATCCGATCGAAGCCGCGAAGGCCGAACTTCTGACGCGCGGCGTTGCGGAAGACACGGTCAAGGCGATCGACAAGGCGATCCGCGCCAGGGTGGCCGAAGCGGCCGACTTTGCGGAAAGCTCACCAGAACCGGACATGTCCGAACTCTATACAGACGTCCTGGTGGAGAATTATTGAGATGGGAATCGAACTGAAGATGCCCGCGCTCTCCCCCACGATGGAAGAGGGCACGCTGGCAAAATGGCTCGTCAAGGAAGGCGACGAGGTTAAGTCTGGCGATATCCTGGCCGAAATCGAAACCGACAAGGCGACGATGGAGTTCGAGGCGGTCGATGAAGGCACGATCGGCAAGATCGTGGTTCCCGAAGGTACGGAGAACGTGAAGGTCGGCACCGTGATCGCGGTGATCGGCGAAGACGATGGCACCGCTTCCGCTCCGCCGCCGCCTGCCGCCGCTGGAGAGCCAGCTCCGGCGCCCGCCGCCGCAACGGAACCGCCTGCGCGGCCCGTTCCCGCGGAAAGTGCAAAGCCCGTCGCCCGTGATCCCGAAGTGCCCGAAGGCACCGCGATGACGTCCGTCACCGTGCGCGAGGCCTTGCGTGACGCGATGGCCGAGGAAATGCGCGCGGACGACCGCGTTTTCGTGATGGGCGAGGAAGTGGCCGAGTACCAGGGCGCCTACAAGGTTACGCAGGGCCTGCTGGAAGAGTTCGGCCCGCGCCGCGTGATCGATACGCCCATCACCGAATACGGGTTTGCCGGCATCGGCACCGGCGCGGCGATGGGCGGACTGAAGCCCATCGTCGAGTTCATGACGTTCAACTTCGCGATGCAGGCGATCGACCACATCATCAACTCGGCTGCCAAGACCAACTATATGTCGGGTGGCCAGATGCGCTGTCCGGTGGTGTTCCGCGGACCCAACGCTGCGGCCAGCCGCGTGGGGGCGCAGCACAGCCAGAACTATGGTCCCTGGTATGCCAGCGTTCCCGGCCTGGTCGTAATCGCGCCTTATGACAGCGCGGATGCCAAGGGCCTGCTGAAAGCGGCGATCCGCACCGATGACCCGGTCGTGTTTCTTGAAAACGAGCTGGTTTATGGCCGCAGTTTCGACGTGCCCGAAGTGGACGACTGGGTGCTGCCGATCGGCAAGGCGCGGGTGATGCGCGAAGGATCGGACGTGACCATCGTTTCCTATTCCATCGGCGTGGGCTTTGCGTTGGAAGCGGCAGAGGCTCTCGCGGGTGAGGGTATCGATGCCGAAGTGATCGATCTTCGCACTTTGCGCCCGCTCGACAAGGAAACGGTGCTTGCCAGCCTCGCCAAGACCAATCGCATGGTCGTGGCGGAAGAAGGGTGGCCGCATTGCTCGATTTCCAGTGAGATCGTTGCGATCTGCATGGAGGAGGGTTTCGACCTCCTCGATGCGCCGGTCCTGCGTGTGAACGACGAGGACGTGCCGCTGCCCTATGCCGCGAACCTTGAAAAGGCGGCGCTGATCGATGCGTCACGCATTGTCGAGGCCGCGAAGAAGGTCTGCTACAAGGCTTGACGCTTCAACCGGGCGCGGCGGCCACACGCAGGCGCCGCGCCCGGATCACGTTTTGGGGTAACCTTCGAATACATCGCACGAGGCGACCCGGTCCGGATTGTTCGGATCGCGCTGGTATATCTGCGTAAGGTCGCGGCTGTCGCGCACGTTGAAGGCGGCCGTCGTCGAAATCGTCTTGGCCGCAGTGAAAAGCTTCGAGACGATCGGCTGGTAATCGTAGGTCACTTCCACGAACATCACCGCGTCGCCCTTGCTGGCGGTGATCTCGTCTCCCGCAGGGCCCATTCCCGATAATCCGCCGCCAAGGCCGGTCCCTTCGCCGCCATAGGCCGACGTCACGTCCTTTGCGCCCATGCAGCGTTGCCAGTGGATATATTGCTGGTCCGCTTCTCCGGGCACGACCTCCAGGCTGGAGATGATCACCCGCCCGTGATCGAACAGCCCGATGTTGCCCGACTGGATGTTCGCTCCGGCCAGGATATCGTCGATATCGCTTTCATAGATCTTCCGGTTTGACAGTTGCGATGTGTCTCCGATGCGCGAAGCGTTGTCGGCAATCTGCGTGGCGAGCTGGTTGATGCGCATGTGCACCATCGCGACGTTCGCGGTTTCCACGCCCCACAGGCCCACGCTCAGCAGCAGCGGAACCGAAAGCGCGAACTCGATCGTCGCAACGCCGGAGCGTGCGCGCAGCAAGTCGTGGAAAGCAGTAAGGGCGCGGCAACGGGTCATGGGCAATTCCTGATCTTTCCGTGTACCGCCTGGGCCTGGTACGGCTGGTTGCGCAGCACGGTGGTTGCCTTCATCGTCACGGTTTCGGGCAGGCCGATAAGCCCTGCCATCGGGAACAGGCGGGGATAGGTGGCGGTGACGGTATAGAGCACGGCATCGCGCGCACCGCCCAACCCGGCCGAACCGCGATCGGCGTCCCAGCTGCCGTTGTCGTTCGCGTCTTCGTATGGCTCACCGTTGTCGCAGGCGCCGTCGCCGTCGGTATCGGTGTAATCCTCGGGCAGGCCCACGTCGGTGAAGTTCGCATAGGACTGGCGCGCAAAGCTCATCGTGGCATCGGGAATCACGTCTTTCACCGCGTCGGTCACCAGCGTGTCGATGTCGGTAAGGTTTCCTGCCGCGGATTTTACAGTGGACGAGCGCGCCGCTTCCTGCACCGCGCCTTGCAGCATTGTTTGCGCATAGACGTTGAAGCCCATGTCGAACAGGCCCAGCACCGTCACCAGCAGGAACGGCGCCAGCAACGCGAACTCCACCGCGGTCACCCCGTCGCGGGCATGGCGCAAACGGCGGATCATTTGGAAAGCCTCAGGTCGCCGATGGACCTGGCGATGGCCGCGAAGGCATCGTTCAGGTCAGCGGAGTTCGCGGCATAGAAATAATGACCCGCCCCCGCACAGTTCTTCATCATCGGGTTGAGGTTGGTGCCGAAGGCGATGAATCACACGGTGATGTTGTGGTTCTTCACTTCGTTGCAGACGAAGCTGAAACGCTTTTCGACCGTCTGGTTCAGCGTAAGCGAGTCCGACGGATTCCAGCGCCTGTGGCTGAGCGGTTCGACCCCGTAAGCACCATAGCTGAGGTCCAGTGTCGCCGTCTGGCCGTCGGTCAGGAAGATCAGGTGGCGGTTTACGTCCTTGCCGTCGACGGTGTTCTCGTTCGCGAAAAGGCCCTTTGGAGAGATCAGCCGCGCGGCCCAGAGCAGGCCGATGTCGTGATACGTGCTGCCGCCGGCAGACAGCGAATCGACATAGCTGTCGAGGTTTGACTTCGACCATTCCTGCAGCTTCTTTGCCGGGGCGGGGCAGGCGGCAAGGCCGATCAAACCGGGCGCCACGTACTCTGCGTTCGTTGTGGATTCCGCCGCGTCCATTGTGCCCCGGCCGTTCCACTGCAGCGCGCGGTCATAGATGATGTCGGGGTATTCGGGCTTCCACTGGGTATCGGTGTCGCCTGCATCCGGAACGCCATCGATATCGAGATCCAGCGCCTGCGACAGGTCCACGTTGTCGTAATCGTCGATGTCGTAGGTCGCGCGCTCTTCCATGCAGCCGTTGCTGCCGGTGCGCCAGTCGCTGACATCCTTGGACAGCGACTTGTAATCCCACTTGCTGGAATGCTCCATCGTGGGGATCGTGATGTAGGGGATGGTATCGATATAGTTGTCATACGTCGTCCTGGTCACGACGCAGGTCTTGTCCTTCAGCGCAACCGAATAGAAGCTGCCGTCGCGCGTGCGGTTCCAGACGTCCGTCGTCTTCGTGCCGGATGGCGGGCCGGCATAGTCTTCCGAGGAGGTCGATATCTTTTTGGTCGTGTTGGTGCCCGTGCCGGTGGGCAGCGAGTGAAGGCACCGGTAGGTGTTCGACCTTGAATCGAACGAGGCCGTATAGGTCTGGTCGACGTTCGAACTGGATGAGCCCGATACCGGCGACCAGGCCCCCCAGAAGCTGGTCGTGCCGAATGCATCGCCGCTGCCGTTCAGTACGCGGGTGTCATAGTTCCATTCGGGCGCGACCCAGTCGTCCTTCAATATCGCGCCCACATTGACGTTGGTCGAATAGGGCACGAACCCCATGCGGATGGTCGACCCGGCCACCTTGTTGGCCATGATAGAGGTGTAAAACCCCTTCACCGTGCTTTTCAGCGTGGCCAGTTTCGACTGGCTGTCACCGGCCAGTGTCTGGTTCATCGATCCGGTGACGTCCAGCGCCATCATGATGTCGGTGTTGGCGTTATCCAGCTGCGCGGTGCAATCCACCGAAACGGGGATCTGGCTGAAGTTGAAAATCTTCATGATCGTTGTCGGCACGATGGCAGAGGCCGTGCCCCGCACCGCGTAATCGCTTCCGATCTCAAGTTTGAACGCACGCTGCCTGGTGCCATAGATTCCGGTTGGGAAATTGGCGTTGAAGAAGCGGTCGCCCTGGTCTTCGACCTTCATCGTATCGGCGCCGGAATCGAAGTTGGCGAATGTCGCCAGTTCCTTGCGTCCGCTCAACACCCCGGCATCGCAGGCGCGCTGCAAGCGCGACTGGACAAGGTAGGACCGGCCCATGTCCACACCGCTGCCGACAAGCGCCAGCAGCGGGAGGATTGCCGCCGCAACAAGGACGATGGTGTTGCCGGCGCGGTCTTGCAGCAGGCTTTTCGCAAGCCGTTTCAGGCGCTGGCATCTTGGTTTGAGTGCGATCCCGTTCATGTAACCTGGCTAACGCGCAGGCGTACAATTATCGCAAATAAACGTGGTTATCCAAGCTCTTACGATCGATCCGAATCGTACATTTCCGCGGGCTTCACGCCGAAGGAACGTAAAGATCCTTGTGGAAGCTGAGCGTGATGCCGTTAACGTCGAAGAACTGCAGGAAGTCGGCGGACTTGTATTCCAGGTCCAGCGTCACCTTGTCCGCGCCCGTGATGGCTGATGTGCCCGTCGTCGAATTGACGCTGAGGAACGCGGTGTCGAGATAATAGGGCTTGCTGGCTGCAATCGACACCGCGGTATCCTGAATGTCCGATTGGCTTACCGGCGCGCCCTTTTGATGCTGGACCACCACATAGCGCGAAAGGTCGTCCCCTACCGAACGCAGCGCGTTGTAGTTCTGGATCAGCACGGCAACCTGGAACACGCCGAACAGCATGGCCAGGAAGGCGGGGCCGATCAGCGCGAATTCCACCAGCGTCGAACCGCTCTGATTGCGGGCGAGCCGCTTCAGGAAGGGGATTGTCCGGGTCATGCTACCTGCGATGTCCTTGTAACGTCATAGGTAATGTCGTGACCGACGCCGAATTCAGTCCACATCGGTTTGTACGTGTCAGTGATGGTCACCTGGAGGTAGGTCGAAACCTCCTCGCCCGTGGTGCAGGTGGACGAACTGTCAAGCAGCGTGGGATCGTCGCCGCAGCGGTATTTCTTCAATACCGTGATCTGGTCGGCTGGCAGCTTGCTGGATTGCACCAGCACGTCCTTGATCTGGTTGACGTCGGTCGTCGCGCCCGAACCTGCCGCAAGCGCGATGGCCGTCGCTTCGCCGATGGCGCTTTGCAGAAAGGTCTGCCGTGCAAACATGCGCCCGGTGTCGAAGACGCCCAGCGAAATCACCACCAGAACGGGCATGACGATCGCGGTTTCGATCACCATCGTACCGGCGATGCTGCTCCGCAGGCGCGCGGACAGCGATTTGAGGGTCTGTTTCATGGTCATGCCACCAACTTCACTTCGCCGGGTGCGTAGCCAACGCCGTCGGTCTGGTCTGCGGTGCACAGCGTCTGCAACCAGGCGCCGCCCTGAACGGTAATCGTCTTGGCGGTGATCTGCAGGCACTGGCTGCTGACATAGGAATTGCCGCTGACCGTAACGTCGCCGGACGGCAGGTAGATGTTGCCTTCGATCATCGACGTCGCGTTGCCATTGATGACGTGGCCGGGCGATCCGGGATTGTTGTTGCGGTCCTCGTAAACGAGAATCCCGGAATAATCCTTTGAATAGCTGCTTGGATATGCCGGGGTCATCGCTTCGAAGTCGCCCGCCTGGATCGGTGAGAGGCTGATCGTGTTGGAGGTGGTGCCCTGGCCGCCCAGCTTTATCGTGGCGCCGTTCTTCAGAACGAACATCACGCCCTTTCCGGTAACATCATAATTCGCGCTCATGTCGAGCACGCCGCCGTCGATCACGTAGATTCCAGCGGCCAGACTGGTCGTGCATTTGACGACCAGTGACGAATAGGTGCCCTGCACCAGATTCGCCTGCTGCGTCTTCCTGCCGCCTTTGTTGACGTTGTTGCAGGAATAGTTCTGCGTGGGACCGTTGGTTTCCGGCGTGGAGAGATCTCCGAACGGATCTGTCAGACCCTGAACGTGTTCGCTGACCACGCTCTGCAACTCCGAGGGCACATCCGCGGTGCCGCATGTGGCAATCGAATCCGTTTCGACCGTTGCGCTGTCGGCAATCTGCACGGCTCCGTCCGAACAGGACAGCGCAGCCAGGCCGCATTGTGCCTTCACCGTCGCATTGCCGCCGATCGAAAGCGTGGTGCCGCCCTGCTTGATCGTGCGGATGCAGGCGTTGTAGGCCTTGCCCGGCGTAAACGCCGCCTGTGCCGCGGCCCTGAGAAGAAGCGGCTGGTTGGTCAACATGCCGCTGAACGGCAACATCTTCGAGATCGAGGCGCTGACGATGACGGAGTTGTTGGTGTCACCGGCATAGTCGGCCAACGCAATCGTGGGGGCAGAGGCCATGTTCTGCGTGATTTGCAGGTTGGCGTCGTATTCCTGAAGTGCGCGCTGCGTATATGTGGTGCTGGCCTTGTCTTTCGACAGGCTATAGGCACCGGCCAGCGCGGCCTGGTCAACCGCGTGCTGCAGTTCCTGCTTCCACATGTAATATTGCGCGGTATCCACCGCAAATCCGGCACCGCCGATCAGCGCGGGCATACCCATCGCTATGATAAGGGTGGCATTGCCGCTGGTATTCGCGGCAAGGTTTCGTGCCAGCTTTCCAAGCTTTATCAACATTGAGAAAGTGTCCCGTTACAGCATGCACCTCGTCGATCGTCGGAGGGTTTACGGGGGGTGTGGTAACGGGAATCTGTAAGTTTACGGTTAATGAATTGGTCAGCGCTTAAAAAGCTCGCAAGACGATGGATGAACAGCTGAAATCCCTGCAAAACGCGGTTCCGCTGGACCCGCTGCAACGCTTCGCGCTTGCCTATTGCCCCGCGCGTGCGCGGGATCACTGGCGCGGGCTGTTCGCGTTGGAAACGCGCCTTGCCGATGCGGCGCGCGCGGGACGCGAACCGATCGCCGTGCAGATGCGCCTCGCTTGGTGGCGCGACCGTTTCGCCTCCCCGGCGAGGACGTGGCCAGCCGGCGAGCCGCTGCTTGCCCTGCTTGAGGCGTGGGAGCGTGAGCGCGCCGCGCTCGGCTTGCTGGTTGACGGCTGGGAGGCGGCCAGCGTGGGTGAAGACGGCGGCGCGGAATTGCGCGCGGCACGTGTCGAGGCGATGGTCGCGCTGGCACGCCTGCTGGATTGCGAGGACGAGGATGCGGTGCGCGCAGCGGCAAAAGGCTGGACAGAGCCGGGCAGGGGGGAAGCGTTGCCGGTCCTGCCGCGCGTCATGCGTCCGCTTGCGGTGCTGCGCGGCCTTGCCGTGAGAGAGGCGCGCGCGGGCAAGCGGCGGCCGTTCGGCGATCTGTTTGCCGGTATGCGCATCGGGCTGACCGGGCGCTGATCGCTCCATCACGGAGGCGGTTGCCGTTCCGGTGGCTGCACGGGTCCGGTATGTTCCCGGCAAGGTAACCAGGGGATGCCGTTTGTGAATCGCAGCCTGCTCGGCGCGCTTGTTGCCCTGCTGATGGTGGCGGCAGGAACGTTCTGGTGGCAGGGGCGTGCTGCCGTCGAAACCGGTGCCCCGCCGCCCGATCTTTCGTCGGCTGCCGCGCTGAACGGGCAAGCGACCGATCCCGGCGCGCTGCCGAAAGCGGACGTTTCGGGGATGGAAGGGCCGGAACCGCCGGTGGCGCGTAAGGCGACGCGGGAAGAGCGACGCTTCAACCGTTATGACCGAGATGCCGACGGGCGCATCACCCGCAACGAGATGTTGGCCACCCGCACCGCTGCGTTCCGCAAACTCGATGTCGACGGCAACAACCTGCTGACGTTCGAGGAATGGGCGGCCTCCACCTCGGACCGCTTCAAAAAGGCCGACGCAAATGGCGACAACTGGTTGAGCCGCAAGGAGTTTGCCACCACGCGGCCGAAGCGCAAGCCGAAGCCCCGATGCAAGTGCTAGGACCGGTGCAAGTGCCAGGCGGCGTGTCGCCTTATGCGGAAACCTCTG